>CAZVBL010000062.1:10654-14326 GCA_964625475.1 uncultured Zhenpiania sp.
TTTCCATTGCGAAAAAACGCCGGGAATGGTATAGTAATCATATTGACGGATGTTTGGAACAATTTTTGGAGGAGAGCGAAATGGAAGACACGGATTTCATCACATTGGAATACGACGACGGTACAGAAGTGGAATGCGAAATACTGGGGGTTTTCGATGCGGAAGGGAAAGAGTACATCGCATTGGTGCCCCAGGACAATTCCGAGGACGTGTACCTCTATGGGTATCGGGAGACCACAGAGGATGAGTTCGAGTTGCTGGATATCGAAGATGATGAGGAGTTTGAAAAAGCCGTGGCCGTCTTTGACGACCTGATGCTGGAAGAATAGCCGGCAGACCATGTTGAACAGGACAGATTCCCAAGAGGCTGTTTCCAGACAGTCTTTGTTTAGGTGTGTAAAGGAGAAAGTAAGGAGGCAATATGCAGGCAATGAAAGCCTTTGGAAAAACAGCAGGAACCATGGTGTTGGTCGCAGCCCTTGCCGTAGGAGCGTTGGCTAGCCAACCCGCTTTTGCGGCAAGCGCAGACGACAAAGCATCGGACGCAAGGACGGCAGAAGAAACCGCCGCATACGAGCAGACCGTTTCCGAGCGGAATGTTTCCCAGCAGTCCGTTTCCCCATCGGAGACCACCCCCGGCGATGCGCCCACAACCCCAAAAGACGGATGGCAGCAGGATGGGACATACTATCGCAACGGCACGATGCTGACGGGACTTCAGACCATCGATGGCAAACTGTACGATTTGGATCAGACGACTGGAAAGAAGCATGTCAACACATACAAAAAGGTGAAGGGCAAGCTGTATCGGTTTGGCCGGACGGGCGTGGGAACCCCCTATACGGGAAAATACCAAAAGCGGTTTTATCGCAAGGGAACGCTGTTTACCGGGAAATACAAGGGAAAGCAGTACAAAAAAGGAAAGCTCCTAAACGGCGTGAAGCAAAAAAAGCTTTACAAAAATGGAAAGCTGTATTCCGGCGTACAGGGCAGCTATTACTATAAAAAAGGCGTAAAGCAGACCAAGTACAGATCCGTTGTCAGGAAAATGAACAACGGGAAAGTTTACTATTTCCAGAAAAACGGCAAGGTGTACAAAGGTACCGGCTGGAAACGGATCAAGGGCAAACGCTACCATTTTCGAAAAGGCATTGCTGACACAGGGTGGAAATACGTGGGCAGCTACAAATTTTACTTTACGAAAAGCGGAACGCTGTGCCAGGATTTGATCGCAAAGTTTGGCAACGGTTGGAAGAAAAAGGATATCCATATCAAAGTGAACCGTCAGAAAAACTGCATCACTTTGTTTGCAAAAGATGGAAAACGAGGCTATACGATTCCGGTAAAAGCGTTTCCCTGCTCTGTAGGAAGGGCGAGCACGCCTACCGTAAAAGGCACTTTTACGCTGAAAAAGGAGAGGACTTATCGCTGGTCCAGGCTGGGCGGCCCCACCATGGGCGGTTATTCTTACGGGCAGTACTGCTCCAGAATCACGGGCAGCTATCTGTTCCATTCCGTGATGTACCACACCCAGAGCAACAGGAACCTGAACGCAGCAGCCTATAACCAGCTGGGCAGCGCTGCGTCCCACGGGTGCATCCGGCTCCAAACGGCCAACGCAAAGCTGATTTACGACATCGCAAGGCACAGAGATACCAAAGTGACGATTTACGATTCCAGCAAAACAGGTCCGTTTGACAAGCCGAGCATCAGGAAAATTCCATCCGGTCAGAATTATGACCCGACAGACCCGAACATTTAGAAAGCAACGGGAGAAAAGAAGATGAAGCGTTACGATATCATCATCGTTGGTGCGGGAGCCAGCGGCGTATTCCTATCCTACGAATTGACGAAATTAGACAACAAGGCAAAGGTGCTGATGATCGACAAGGGCGCGCCTTTGGAAAAGCGGCAATGCCCCATCAAGAAGGGGGCGAAAACCTGCGTGAAATGCAATCCGTGCCACATCATGAACGGATACGGCGGGGCGGGAACCCTTTCCGATGGCAAGTACAACATCACCACTCAATTTGGGGGCGATCTGCACAATTACGTTGGGGTGGATCGAGCCTTGGAGCTGATGGAATACGTGGACAAGGTTCTCTGCGGCATGGGCGGCGGGGATGCGAAGCTTTATTCCACCGCCAGCTCCCAGCTAAAGACCATCGCCCTGAGAAACGACCTGCACCTGCTGGAGGCCAAGGTGCGCCATCTGGGGACGGATCGAAACCTGCGGATCCTGGATCGGATCTTCGATTGCTGCAGCAGCAAAATCGAAACCATGTTTTACACGACCATTGCGGACATTGAGCAGTTGGATGGTGGCGGGTTCCACGTCATGACGGACAAGGGCGAAACCTTCGCCTGCGAGGATCTGGTGTTGGCAACGGGGCGCTCCGGGTCAAAGTGGATTTCCAGCATCTGCGACAAAATGGGCATCAGCCAGAAGAAAAACAGGGTGGACATCGGCGTGCGGGTGGAACTCCCTGCGGAAATTTTCAAGCACATCACGGACGATGTCTATGAGAGCAAAATCGTCTACAAAACGGACAAATACAACGATCAGGTGCGCACCTTCTGCATGAATCCTTACGGCGAGGTGGTGGCGGAAAACACCAATGGAATCGTGACGGTCAATGGCCATAGCTATGCGGATCCCGCCCTGCGCACGGAGAACACCAATTTTGCGCTGCTGGTATCCAACAACTTTACGGAGCCGTTCAAGGACAGCAACGAGTACGGAGAATCCATCGCCAGGCTTTCCAACATGCTGGGTGGTGGCGTGCTGCTGCAGCGGTTCGGCGACTTGGTAAAGGGCAGGCGCAGCAGCCCCCGCAGGATGCAGAAATGCTTTACAAGGCCGACGCTGCAGGCCACTGCGGGTGACCTGAGCCTGGTCATCCCAAAGCGGCAGTTGGACAACATCATCGAAATGATTTATGCCCTGGACAAAATTGCACCGGGCACGGCCAACGAGGATACCCTGCTCTACGGCGTTGAAGTCAAGTTCTACAATTCCAAAGTGGAGGTGGACGAAAACCTGGAAACAAAGGTAAAAGGCATGTACGCCCTGGGGGACGGTTCCGGCGTGACCCACTCCCTTTCCCAGGCATCCGCCAGCGGCGTGCATGTAGGACGCAAGCTGGCCGAAAAATACAAATGACAGGAGGTTTTGCGATATGTCAGATCGAGTAAAGAAATCGGTGGAAAACCATCACAGCGGTTACAACTGCGCCCAGGCGGTGGCCTGCGCTTATTGCGACCTCTTCGGCGTTGACGAAAAAGAAGCTTTTCGCATGACGGAGGCTTTCGGGTTCGGCATGGGGAGCATGGGAACCTGCGGCGCAGTCAGCGCAATGGCGGCCTTGGCTGGCATGAAGCTCAGCGATGGCAACCTGGACAACCCGGCCACGAAGAAAATTTGCTACAAAACTATGAAGCGAATGACGGAGCGTTTCCGGGAAATGAATAAATCCGTGATTTGTGAGGAAATCAAGGGCGTAAAAACCGGGAAAGCGTTGCGCTCCTGCGATGGTTGCGTGGAGGATGCGGCGAAAATCGTAGAGGAAATGCTGGTGGATTGAAAAAAGCAGAGATGGCTTTCCCCCCGAACGGCATTTGTGAAAATCCGCATATGCCTGCGCCTGAATATGGAATAAAACCAAAAAATAA
>CAZVBL010000063.1:0-13848 GCA_964625475.1 uncultured Zhenpiania sp.
GCATCATCGCCAGACCCTTCCAGTTCGTCCGGTGCTTCCGAGTCATCGTCCGGCGTATCCGCACCAAGCTCCGCGCCAGAGCCATCTTCCTGGGATTCTGTTCCAAAGAAGTCGTTCTCCTGATCCGAATCCTGCCCTTCGTCCAATCCCGCGCTTTTTTCCGCATACAAATCCAGGTCGTTCTCTGCCCCTGTTCCATATTGCAGATCTGGCGCATCTTCCTCGGCATAATCATCGGCATACTCATCCTGGCTTTCCATCATCGCAGTATAGGCCTCCATGAGAGCAGTATTGACACCGTAATCCAAATCGATGCTCTTGTACCGCTTCATGCCCGTGCCCGCCGGAATCAGTTTTCCGATGATGACGTTTTCTTTCAGACCCTGGAGCTTGTCGTTCTTTCCCTTGATGGCCGCATCGGTGAGCACCCTCGTAGTCTCCTGGAAGGATGCCGCCGAAAGGAAGGAATTGGTCGCCAGGGAAGCCTTTGTGATTCCCAGCAGAATCCGTTCGTACTGCGCCGGTTCCTGCTCCACGCTGAGCTGGCTGTTCGCTTCTTCGATTTCATATTTGCTGTACTGGCCGCCCGGCAGCAGGGAGGTGTCTCCTGCTTCGGTAATCTTGCACTTGCCCAGCATCTGGCTGACGATAACCTCCACATGCTTGTCGTTGATATCTACGCCCTGCTGTTTGTACACCCGCTGCACTTCCTTCAACAGGTACTGATAAACGCCTTCCACGCCGTTGAGCCTGAGGATGTCCTTTGGATCCAGCGGCCCTTTGGTGATGTTCTGCCCGGCCAGCACATAATCTCCTTCCTTTACGTTGAGCGTCGCACCGTAAGGAACAACGTATTCCCGTTCTTCTTCTCCGCGAACCCGGATCTGCGTCTTGTTGTCCGGTCGGGTTTCGATGCCCACCACTGTGCCGTCTGACTCGCAGATTTCCGCAAGTCCTTTCGGTTTTCTCGCCTCAAACAGTTCTTCCACCCTTGGCAGACCCTGGGTGATGTCGGATCCTGCGACGCCCCCTGTATGGAACGTCCGCATGGTCAGCTGGGTACCCGGTTCGCCGATGGACTGAGCGGCTGTAATGCCAACCGCCTCGCCGATATTGACGGATTCTCCCGTCGCCAGGTTCCTCCCATAGCACTTTGCGCAGATTCCTGTCTTGCTGTGGCAGGTCATGACAGAACGGATGGCTACGGATTCGATGCCCGCATCCTCGATGGCCTGCGCCTGTTCTTCCGTGATTTCCTCGTTCTGTTCCACGAGGATCTCGCCTGTTTCCGGATGATAAACATCCGTCAGGGACGTTCTGCCAATGATGCGCAGCTTCAGGGACTCGATGACTTCCTTTCCATCCGCAAAGGCCCTTACTGCGATGCCTTCATCCGTCCCGCAGTCAAATTCACGCACGATGACATTATGGGAAACGTCCACTAGCCTCCTGGTCAGATAGCCGGAGTCCGCTGTCCGCAACGCCGTGTCCGCAAGTCCCTTTCTGGCCCCGTTGGATGAAATGAAGTATTCCAGCACGGAAAGCCCCTCGCGGAAGTTGGCCTTGATGGGCATTTCGATGGTTTTTCCGGTCGCATTGGCCATCAGCCCCCGCATGCCGCCGATCTGGCGAATCTGGTTCTTGCTGCCCCGTGCGCCGGAATGCGCCATGATGAACAGGTTGTTCAAGGTGCCCAGGGACTCCATCAGCGCATCTGCCACGTCATCCGTGGTCTTGTTCCAAATTTTGATGACCCGTTCATAACGCTCCTGATCGGAAACCAACCCTTTGTGGAACGCTTTTTCGTATTGGTCTATCTTCTTTTCCGATTCTGCGATGATGCTTTGCTTTGCCTCCGGGATTTCCATGTCAGAAATTCCGATGGTGATGGCAGCCTTTGTGGAATAATGGAAACCCATGTCCTTGATATAGTCCAGCATGAGGACGGTTCCCGTATTTCCGTGGATTCGATAGCAGCGATCGATGATCTGCCCCAGCTTTTTCTTGTCGCAGAGAAAATCGACTTCCAGGGAATAGGGATCCGTTTCCCGATCCACAAATCCCAAATCCTGCGGAAGTTCCTGGTTGAAAATGAACCTTCCTACCGTGGATTCTACCAGTTTGCCTCTTACATCGTCCTTGTCTTTGTACATGCGCACTTTGACTTTCGCATGGAGACCCACCTCGTGGTTTTCGTAAGCCATGAGCATTTCGTCCATGTCCGTAAAAATTTTGCCGTCTCCCTTTTCCGCGGCGGTGTTCCGCTCTTCCACGCCGGGATGGGTCAGGTAGTAGCTGCCCAAAATCATGTCCTGCGTCGGCGTTGTGATGGGGGAACCGTCCTTCGGCGCCAAAATGTTGTTTACGGAAAGCATCAGGAACCTGGCTTCTGCCTGCGCTTCTACGGAAAGGGGCACATGCACCGCCATCTGATCGCCGTCAAAGTCCGCATTGAAAGCAGTGCATACCAGCGGGTGGAGCTTGATGGCCTTGCCTTCCACCAGCACCGGCTCAAAGGCCTGGATGCCCAGGCGGTGCAGCGTCGGGGCGCGGTTGAGCATGACGGGGTGGTCTTTGATGACATCTTCCAGCACGTCCCAAACCTCCGGCCTTACTTTTTCAACCATCCTCTTTGCGCTCTTGATGTTGTGGGCATAACGGTTTTCCACCATTTTTTTCATGATGAAAGGTTTGAACAGCTCCAGTGCCATCTTCTTCGGCAGCCCGCACTGCCAGAACCGCAGCTCCGGTCCCACTACGATTACGGACCGGCCAGAATAGTCAACCCGCTTGCCCAGCAGGTTTTGCCTGAAACGACCCTGCTTTCCTTTCAGCATGTCGGACAAGGATTTGAGCGGCCTTGAACCTGGTCCGGTCACCGGCCTTCCCCTCCTGCCATTGTCGATCAACGCATCTACCGCTTCCTGCAACATGCGCTTTTCATTTCTTACGATGATATCGGGCGCGCCCAGCTCCAACAAGCGATTCAGCCGGTTGTTGCGGTTGATGACCCTTCTGTACAGGTCGTTCAAATCCGATGTGGCGAACCTGCCGCCGTCCAACTGCACCATGGGGCGCAAATCCGGCGGAATGACCGGGATGACCTCCATGATCATCCACTCCGGTTTGTTGCCGGAAATCCGCAACGCCTCAATGACCTCCAGCCGTCTGGTGATGCGGATTTTCTTTTGCCCGGACGCACCTTTCAACCGCTCCCGCAATTTTGCGGACAGTTCGTCCAAATCGATCTGGGTCAGCAGCTCCCGAACGGCTTCGGCGCCCATCGCAGCCCTGAAACCGGATCCAAAGCGATCCTTCGCTTCCCGATACTGCTGTTCCGTCAGGATCTCTTTGTAAGAGAACTCCGTTTCACCTGGATCCAGCACAACGTACGCTGCAAAGTAGAGGATCTTCTCCAGATTCCGAGGGGACATGTCCAGGACAAGCCCCATCCTGGATGGGATGCCTTTAAAATACCAAATGTGGGAAACCGGCGCAGCCAGCTTGATGTGACCCATCCGTTCCCGTCTTACCTTCGCTTTCGTCACCTCTACGCCGCAGCGGTCGCAAACGATTCCCTTGTAACGGATTCTCTTGTATTTCCCACAGTGGCATTCCCAATCCTTTTGCGGTCCAAAAATCTTTTCGCAGAACAGCCCTTCCTTTTCCGGCTTCAATGTCCTGTAATTGATGGTTTCGGGCTTCGTAACCTCCCCATGGGACCATTCCAGTATCTTCTCCGTCGATGCCAGGCCGATCTGCAGGGACTCAAAATTATTCAATTCGTAGTTGTTGTTTTCACGCATTGGCCACTCTCCTTCCCTATAGCGAGCGCAGAACAATTACAGCTGTTCTTCCGTGGTTTCAGTCATGTCGCTTTCAGACGTTTCAGTCATGTCGTCAGCAAAAGCTTCTGTCTCATCGTCTTCCAGATCGTCTTCGTCCACTCGTTCCTCTGAAAATCCAGCCTCTTCAAACATTTCCGTTTCATCCGCTATGTTCGGATCCGCGTCTATGATGTCTTCGATGGCCGAAAGTCCTTCCATTTCGGGGGCTTCCTTGATTTCAAGCTCTTCGTTGTCCTCTGTCAGCACCTTTACGTCCAAGCCCAGGCTCTGCATTTCTTTGATCAATACTTTGAAGGATTCCGGAATCCCCGGTTCCGGGATGTTTTCGCCCTTGACGATGGCTTCGTATGTCTTGACGCGACCTACGATGTCATCGGATTTCACGGTGAGGATTTCCTGCAGCGTGTATGCCGCGCCGTAGGCTTCCAGCGCCCATACTTCCATTTCTCCGAAACGCTGCCCGCCGAACTGGGCCTTGCCGCCCAACGGCTGCTGCGTCACAAGGGAGTACGGTCCCGTGCTTCTCGCATGGATCTTGTCGTCTACCAAATGGTGGAGCTTCAGCATGTACATGTAGCCAACGGTCACCGGATTGTCAAAAGGCTCTCCTGTGCGGCCATCCCGCAGCGTCAGCTTTCCGCTCTTGTCAACGCCCACCTCATCCAGCAGTTCGATCAAATCCTTCTCTGTCGCGCCATCGAACACCGGCGTGGCGATATACCAGTCTTTCCTCTTGGCGGCAAGTCCCAGGTGAACCTCCAGCACCTGTCCCACATTCATTCGGGAGGGTACGCCCAGGGGATTGAGCATCACCTGCAGGGACTGTCCATTGTCCAGGAAAGGCATGTCTTCTTCCGGCAAGATCCTGGAGATGACGCCTTTGTTTCCATGGCGGCCAGCCATCTTGTCGCCCACGTTTATTTTTCGCTTGGTCGCAATGTAGCAGCGCACCAGCTTGTTGACGCCTGGAGGCAGCTCATCGCCGTTTTCCCGCGAAAAGATCTTCACATCCACAACGATGCCCGTCGCCCCATGGGGGAGACGCAGGGACGTATCTCGCACTTCCCTCGCCTTTTCCCCAAAAATGGCCCGCAGCAGCCGCTCTTCCGCCGTAAGCTCCGTTTCGCCCTTTGGCGTGACCTTTCCTACCAGTATGTCGGAAGCGTTGACTTCGGCTCCCTTGCGGATGATTCCTTCTTCGTCCAAATCCTTGAGGGCATCTTCCCCTACGTTGGGAATGTCCCTAGTGATTTCTTCCGGTCCCAGCTTCGTGTCCCTGGCTTCGGATTCGTATTCTTCGATATGGATGGACGTAAGCACGTCTTCCATGATCAAACGCTCGTTGAGGACGATCGCATCTTCGTAGTTGTAGCCTTCCCATGTCATGAAGCCGATGAGCAGGTTCTTGCCCAACGCGACTTCTCCGTTTTCCGTAGATGGACCGTCAGCGATGACTTCCCCTGCCTCCACATGTTCTCCATGGCAGACGATGGGCCGTTGGTTGATGCATGTTCCCTGGTTGGAACGCTTGAATTTCAGCAGGGTGTACCGATCCGTGCCCTTCCCGTCGTTTCTGCGCACGACGATTCTGTCCGCATCTACGAACTCTACGGTTCCCGAATGCTTTGCCAGCTGGACTACGCCGGAATCCCTGGCCGCCCTGTACTCCATGCCGGTTCCAACGATGGGCGCTTCGGCCATGAGCAAAGGCACGGCCTGCCGCTGCATGTTGGAACCCATCAGCGCACGGTTGGCATCATCGTTTTCCAGGAACGGAATCATGGCCGTTGCCACAGAAACAACCTGCTTCGGCGACACGTCCATGTAATCGATCTGATCCCTTGGCATCAAATCGATTTCACCGCCCACGCCCCGGGAGGCGACTTTCACATTGACAAAGTGTCCCTCTGAATCGAGAGGTTCGTTGGCCTGAGCCACGATCTTGTCCTCTTCGTCGTCCGCAGTCAGGTAATGGATTTCGTCCGTCACCCTTCCGGTGGCCTTGTCCACGACCCTGTAAGGCGTTTCGATGAAGCCGTATTCATTGATGATGCCATAGGTGGTCAGAGAACCGATCAGCCCAATGTTGGGACCTTCGGGAGTTTCGATGGGGCACATCCTTCCGTAATGGGACTGGTGAACGTCCCGAACCTCAAACCCCGCCCGCTCTCTGGACAAGCCTCCGGGACCCAGGGCGGAGAGCCTCCTCTTGTGCGTCAGTTCCGCCAGCGGATTCGTCTGATCCATGAACTGGGAAAGCTGCGAACTTCCAAAAAATTCTTTAATGGCAGCCGTCACGGGTCGAATGTTCATCAATGCCTGGGGCGTGGCCATTTCTAAATCCTGCTGCTGGGTCGTCATTCGCTCCTTGACCGTCCGTTCCATTCTGGCCAGTCCAATTCGGAATTGGTTTTGGAGCAGTTCGCCCACGGTCCTCAGCCGCCTGTTGCCCAGATGGTCGATGTCGTCCGTATCGCCGACCCCATGATTTAAGTTCAAAATATAGCTGACAGACGCAATGATGTCGGCCACCAGGATATGCTTAGGAGAAAGCTCTTTCTTTTTGGAAATCAACGTTTCCTTTATGGCGTAATCCTCTTCCCCCTCCACTTCCTGGAGTATTTCCATCAAAACGGGATAATAAACCTTTTGCGGTATTTTCGTATCGGACAAGTCGATTTCCACATAATTGCGGATGTCCACGAATTGGTTTCCGATGACCTTCGTCACCTTTTCCTCGTCCCTTCCATATACGAAAACATGGTGTACGCCTGCGTCTTCAATCTGGTGCGCCGCGCTATCGCTGATCCGTTCACCCTGCTCCGCCAGGATTTCCCCCGTATTGGGATCCGTGACAGGCCTGGCCGCCACACAGCCTGCGATGCGGTTGAACAAACCCAATTTTTTGTTGTATTTGTATCTGCCAACCTTGGAAAGGTCGTAACGTTTTGGATCAAAAAACAAGGACCGGAGCAAAGATTCGGCGCTGTCCACTGTGGGAGGTTCGCCTGGCCTGAGCTTTTTGTAGATTTCCTTCAATCCCGTCTCATAATCATCGGTAGCGTCTTTTTCCAGCGTCCGCATCAAGCGTTCGTCTTCGCCGAAGGTATCGATGATTTCCTGATCGGTTCCCAGTCCCAATGCCCTAAGGAGTGTCGTTACCGGCTGTTTTCTGGTACGATCCACGCGCACGGAAATGATTTGGTTGGAATCCGTTTCATATTCCAGCCACGCGCCCCTGTTTGGAATGATCGTCGTGGAGAAAAGATTCTTGCCCGATTTGTCGATTTCTACGGCATAATAGGGTCCTGGTGAACGCACCAGCTGCGTCACCACCACCCGCTCTGCGCCATTGTAGATGAAAGTGCCCTTTTCCGTCATCAGCGGGAAGTCCCCCATGAACACTTCCTGCTCTTTGACCTCCCCTTTTTCGTTGATGAGCCGAACTTCTACCTTAAGGGGCGCCGCATAGGTCACATCGCGTTCCTTGCACTCTTCCTGCTCATATTTTGGCGGATCGTTCAAGGAATAACCGATGAATTCCAGTACCAAATTCCCCGCATAATCCTTGATCGGGGATATGTCTTCAAAAACCTCTTGAAGACCCTCCCTGATGAACCAATCGTAGGAATCCGTCTGAATCTGTATGAGATTTGGCACCTCCGCGACTTCATTAATCTTGGAAAATGACATGCGATCTTTCCTACCCAATTTTACTGGTTTTGGCATATTTTATCACTCCTTAATGTCCTTTTTGGGCTGAAAAAGAACGAGCCAGAGGTTCTTCTTTCCAGCGCTAAAGCAAATCCATTTTCATAGCAGTCTATTATATTATCATAGCAACGTCAATCCGTCAAGATTTTTTGGAAAATTAATGAATTTATTTGCAAAAGCAAGCAGCAGGAGGGATGCTTTTCTCTCCTGCTGCATAACGTCTCCATTTGCACGGTGCTTATTTCAGTTCCGCCTTTGCGCCAACTTCCTCTAACTTGCCCTTGATTTCTTCGGCTTCCGCTTTTTCCACGCCTTCCTTTATGTTGGACGGAGCCTCGTCTACCAGCGCCTTCGCTTCTTTCAGGCCCAGGCCGGTAATCTCCCTTACGGCCTTGATGACCTTGATCTTTTCTCCGCCGACCTCAGCCAGCACTACGGTAAATTCGGTCTGTTCCTCCGCACCGCCTGCTGCCGCAGCGCCGTCTGCCGCCGCAACTACGACGCCTGCTGCCGCGGATACGCCGAACTCTTCTTCGCAGGCCTTTACCAGATCGTTCAATTCCAATACGGATAATTCTTTTATCGCTTCGATAAATTCAGCCGTTGTCAATTTTGCCATTGTAAATTTCCTCCTGTTTTTTCAAATATTGATTTCCACTTTTACTCTGCCGCAGGCTCCTGCGCGGGTTCCTGTTCGCCGCCAGCCTCGCCCTGCTGCTGCGCAATCTGATTGAGGACGCGGACAAAGTTCGTAACCGGCGACTGGATGCTGCCCATGAACTTGGCAATCAAATCGTCCCTGGACGGGATCTTCGCAATTTTGGCGATGCCCTCTTTGTCAAAGAACTCGCCTTCGACCACGCCTGCTTTAAATTCCATCTTTTGGTATTCCCGGATCGCTTCATCCAGCACCCGGGCCGGCGCCGTAGCATCGTCATAGCTGATTGCCAGCGCGCTGGGGCCTTGAAGGACAGGCTCCAGGCATTCAAAATCCGTTCCCTGGATCGCTCTTTTTGTGAGGGTATTTTTGTAAACCGTGTAGTCCACGTCCGCCTCGCGAAGCTTTTTCCTCATGGCATCAGCCTCTGCCACGGTAATCCCCATGTAGTCGATTACGACAGCGGACTCTGCCTTTTCCAGCTTTCCTTTGATTTCATCGATGATGACTTGCTTTTCCTGCCATGCTGCTTTTGACATGCGCATTCTCCTTTCCTGAAATTTTGGTCTGGTACGTTCTAAATGAAAAGCCTTGTTCCGATTCGACAAAACAAGGCCAATATGCGTTCATTTATATTGTACCTCGGCGGGATGATTAAGCGTCCGTCTTGTGGATCCGCCCCCGCTGTCTACGGTGTTCATTCGTCTTTTCTGTTGCCTTACGCAAGCTTCTGGGCATTGATTTTGATGCCAGGTCCCATGGTGGAAGCGACGACCACGCTTCTCAAATACTGACCCTTCGCTGCCGAAGGCTTTGCTTTGATGATGGCATCGAGCAGCGCATTGAAATTCTCCGTCAGTTTTTCCGCTCCAAAAGAAGCTTTCCCAATGGAAGTGTGGATGATGTTGGTCTTGTCGAGACGATATTCCACCTTGCCTGCTTTTACCTCCTGGATGGCCCTGCCCACGTCCATGGTCACGGTCCCCGATTTCGGGTTTGGCATGAGGCCCTTCGGTCCCAGCAGCCTGCCGAGCCGTCCCACGACGCCCATCATGTCCGGCGTGGCGATCACCACGTCAAAATCGAACCAACCTTCGGATTGGATTTTCTGCGCCATTTCTTCCGCACCGACGAAATCGGCACCTGCCTCTTCCGCTTCGGCGACTTTATCGCCCTTTGCGAACACCAGCACTTTCTTGGACTTTCCAGTTCCATGGGGAAGCACGAGCGCGCCCCTCACTTGCTGATCCGCATGCCGGCCATCTACGCCCAGGCGAATGTGAGCCTCGATCGTTTCATCAAATTTTGCCTTGGAAGTTTTCACGATTAAATCCATGGCTTCCGGCACATCATATGTCGATTGTTTGTCGTAAGCGCTCAACGCTTCTTTGTACTTTTTTCCTCTCTTTGGCATTTTCAACCTCCTTGTGGTGCCAACGGCCTGTTGCCTCCCACTTGCCTAATCTTCAATCACGATGCCCATGCTCCTTGCGGTTCCCTTGATCATCTCCGTCGCGGATTCCAGGTTTGCCGCATTCAAATCCGGCATCTTCGTCTTTGCGATTTCCTCTGCCTGCGCCCTCGTCAGCGTAGCCACCTTTGTCTTGTTTGGCTCGCCGGAAGCCGCATCCAGGCCAGCCGCTTTTTTCAGCAGCACCGCCGCAGGCGGCGTTTTGCAGATGAACGAAAAGGATCTGTCCGCATAAACCGTAATCACAACGGGAATGATCATTCCCGGCTGATCCTGGGTTTTCGCATTGAACTGTTTGCAGAAATCCATGATGTTCACGCCATGCTGGCCGAGAGCAGGTCCTACTGGAGGCGCTGGGTTGGCATTTCCAGCCGGAATCTGAAGCTTGATATAACCTTCGATCTTTTTAGCCATATAGTCTCTCCTTTCTCAGGAACCGTGCAAACAAATTGTTCTCGGTTCCTAAATTTTATCTACCTGGGTAAAATCAAGCTCGAACAGCCTGTCCCCTCCAAATACGGGGATCTTGGCCTTTAGCTTTTCTTTACCTACATTGACCTTTTCGACGACTCCTATGGAGCCTTCGAAAGATCCATTGATAATTTTGACAGTGTCGCCTACCTCCACATGATCGATGTGTATTTTCTCGATTCCCATTCTCCGAACCTCTTCCGTGGAAAGGGGGATCGGATCGGACCCGTGGCCAACGAACCCGGTCACGCCCTGGGTGTTCCTGACTAAATACCAGGACTCGTTGGTGACGATCATTTTTATGATTACATATCCCGGGAACATCTTCCTGGTCTTGACCTTCCGCTGTCCATCTTTAATCTCGACCCAGTCTTCCGTAGGCACGACCACGCTCTGGATCAATTCCTGCATGCCGCGGCTTTGGACAAGCTTTTCGATGCTGGCCTTGACCTTGTTTTCGTGGCCGGAATACGTGTGGACCACATACCATTTTGCTTCGCCATCGCCCCGAAGCCCCTCGAGGTCCTCTATGTTCAGCTTTTTCCCGGAAACCTCCTCTGGCTCGGAAGCCTGCGCTTCCACTGCCTCCTGCCCCTCTGGCGCATCCGCGTTTTGCGGCTGCGGGCGTTCTTCTTCCAAAACGGTTTCCACCATGGTTTCCTTTTCCTTGTCTCCCATTGTACCCTCAGTCCTTTTCGTTACATCGTAATGCCCAGCAGCTTCCTGAGCACCGCCAGGAACCCGCTGTCAATGGCCCAGAAAGCGAGGGCAAACGCCGCGCAGGTAACCAATACGACTACCGTGTAGGAACCCAGCTCCTGCTTTGTCGGCCACACGACCTTCTTCATTTCCAGCTTTACGCCTTTGAAATAATCTTTCAGGCTTCCCTTCTTTCTCCTGGGCACTGCCGCAGGAGCTTTTTTCTTCGCCGCAGTCCCTTTCGCGCCCTTGTTGTCCTTTGCCTTTGCCATGGTTTCGCTCCTTATTTCGTTTCCTTGTGGATCGTATGCTTTCTGCAGAACTTGCAGTACTTTCTAAATTCAAGACGGTCCGGATCGTTTTTCTTGTTCTTCATCGTATGGTAGTTCCTCTGTTTGCATTCTGTACAGGCCAGCGTTATTTTTACCCTCATTTTCGATTGTCCTCCGTTACCTCAAAATCCAGGGGCTTTGAAAGCCCCATATGGAATTTTCATCATAAAGTCACTTAATTAATATATCTTAGACGGCTGTCAATGTCAAGGTGTTTTTCGCCGCCCTTTTCCAGTTTTTAAAAAACAGCCATTGCCCCGAAGAATGGTTCCCATGCATGCCCGGCCGGAACATACGCGGCGCAAAAAAAGGGACAACAGAAAACGAGCCATTGCCCTTTGTTCCATGCAATGACCCGTTTTCCTCTTAGGAGGGCAAAACATGTTTACCCTGCTTAGTCGTTAGTTGTTATGACGATAATGGTTGGCCATTATTTAATTTTGCATGCTTTGGGTAATCCCTTCTGACGGAATACCTTCTTGTAAGTCTTTACCTTCTTGTTCGGCACATCAAGTACGACTTTCTTGGCAACTTTCTTGAAAGCGCCTTTCTTAACGGTCTTCTTCGTCAGCTTCGTGGATTTGATGACAATCTTCTTGAGGTTCTTGGTGTTCGCAAAAGCCTGCTTGCCAATTGTCTTCACATTCTTCCCAACGGTGATCTTCGTCACTTTCTTGTTGCCCTTGAACGCCTTGGCCGCAATAGCGGTCACTTTGTAAGTCTTGCCCTTGATCTTCACGGTCGCAGGAATGGTCACTTTCTTCGCGTTCTTCTTTGGCTTCTGGAACGTTACGGCCTTGGAGCTGGTTACTTTGTAAGTCGCTCCGCCAACCTTCACAACGGATCCTACCGCTGCGCCATTGTCTGTTGTGCCATTGTCACCCGATGGGTTCGTCGGGGTCGTTGTATCTGTCGTTGAGTTCAACGCTGCTTCCGCATCTGTCAACGCTTTGTAAGCATCTTCGTGCATCGCCTGCAGCTGGAACTGAACAGCTTCTGACAGCGTGTCATAAATAGCTCTGGCTGCCGCAACCTTGTCCTTATCCGGATTGGTCGCATCAGGAATCAATGCCAAAATCTGTTTTGCCGCAGCTTTTGCTTCCGCCGCCTCGTCCTTGTTTACAAGCTTCAAACCGCTGTAATCAATTCTGATCTGTGGATTAGGATTGACAACATCCGTTTTAGCATTCGCTCTGGTAACATCAAGTGTAAGGTCTTGCGGATCATCAGCTTTTACCATCTTGTCCGTTACCTGCTGCACGACAAGCAGTGAATTGTCGGCATTCGCATTCGTTACATACACACCAAGACCTTGCGACCTCCCGTACGTGGTGTTGGCTACATCTGCGACCTTATCCAATGTTCCAGTTTTCACGCTATAAGCCACATAGCTGCCATCAGGCGTCACTACGCCCGCAGTCGCATCGCTTACCTCTTCCTTGTACGCAACATAACCCTCGAGAGCAGCCGTTGATTTTGACTTCGAGGTGTTCAGCGTCGAAGTGATGGCCACGGTCTTGTTCACGAAATCCAAATCAGTCGCTTTCTTGAATTTTGCTGCTTTCTGCAAGGTAGCTGAATCGGCGAGCACTGCCTGCGGCACATAATCTTCCTCGGTTTCAAGTTCCAAACCAGAGAAATCAATCTTAATCGTTCTTGCCAGAGTGGTATTATTACTCATAACCTTCACAACTGGCAAGTTCGTGTCAGTTACAGGCAACAGAACAACCTCATCATTCGTAATCTCTATACCACCAGTCTCATACGTATATGTGCCATCGTCCTTTTGACCAGTAACCTTGTTAGACAGGTAAGCACGTCCGCCATTCGATAAATCGGCATCATCATTGAAATTGAATTGCAAAGCAACGAAATTGCCAGTAATCACACCCGCCTCGTCGTAAGTGACATGCGTGTAAGGCAACTTTTCGCCCGACTTCATTTTAAAGCCGATTGTTGTAATGCTGTCGTCCGTAGACTCTGTTATGCTCTCGATGCCTGCATTTACAATGTACTGTGCACCATTTGCCTCCGTCACGTCTGAAAGAGCACTAGAACCCACCAACGTAACTTTGGTGGGAATAGTGGTAGCCGCCAGGGCAAGAGATGGCATCATCGCTATTGCCACAACGACTGCGGTCAGAGACGCAATGAATTTTCTTCTCTCTTTGACTTTCATCAAATTTTCATCCTCCTTTAAATCTTTCTGTCGTTAAAATTAGTTGTACCGTTTGTTTAGAAATTCTGAACATCTGGTACAAAAAATAGTCCGATATGCCTCTGGACAAAATCCATCATCGTCAATGGCCAACACGTCATTTGCACTGTCTAAACTCTGCCCACCGCACATTCTATCGCATATGTGCATGTGCTGCAATTCCTGAGGATCGCGCCGCATCACCGTAGGTCAACCTCTTGGAACAGGATTGCTATGGTTTTGGAACGACCAAAATCAGAAACCACCATCGCCCATCTTTCTACCTGTTGTTCAGTTTTTCTAAACTCATTATAGCGGTGTCGCTTCCAGTTGTCAACCGTTTCTGGAAAAATTACAGCATTGATTTTCTTAAATTTCCAAGGCGGGCGCAGGGGGTGGGTTTGGGGCGTCCCCGTCCGGAAGTGTCGTGCGGGTCACTTCCAGTATTTCCTCACTTC
>CAZVBL010000064.1:0-1399 GCA_964625475.1 uncultured Zhenpiania sp.
TCAAAACCTGGAACGTGTCCAGGTTGTCCAAGGGCAGCATGGCTGCTCGCATGAGTATCCTCTTCATCGCGCATCTTCCTCCCAAATCATGACAGTCTTTTCCCCCCCCTGGCATGGCGAGCTTTGAAAACAAAGCCCCATGCCTTTCTTTATTGTTCCAAGGCAGCGGATTTCCCGCCGACCGTAAATTTTCCTCACCCCTCACTGTGCAGCGTCAATTCCTGCGAAAGTCCCTATGATATGCCGCAACCAGTTCCCCCAGCCTGTGGAGCCTCTCCCATGCGTGGGAAAAGAAGGTCTGGTACGCTTCACACAGCAGGTTTTTTCCATAAGCGCCACCGCCCCGCTCCCTCCATCTGCGGCACCCTCCATGGCACAAAGAGACGTAAGGGCAGGAGGGGCAGTCTTCTTTCCCCTTGTGGGAGCGTCCAATGAACTCCCGCGCCCTGTCGCTGTTTTGCAAATTCGCAAAGCCCTCCCGCACCTTTCCCAGGTACCACATGTCCTGACAGTAAAAATCGCACGGATAAACGCTGCCATCCGCCTCCACGGCAAAATAGCAGGTGCAGCAGCCGCTCATGCCGCATTCTTCCGAAGGATATCCCGCTGCCATGCCCGCCAGGTTCGAGAACATGCGGATCTCCACATCCTCTCCCTTCATGAAATCCTCGTACCAAAGGTCGAACATCTGACATAGGAATCTTCCGTATTCCTGCGCATTCACGGCATAAGGCCCCTTCGTCCCTGAACAGCGGACGCTTTCATCCATGCAGGGAATGAACTGCAGAAACTGGAAGCGATGCCTGCGAAAAAAACGATAGATGGATTCCGCTTTCCCGCTGGAGTCCGATGTGACAACGGACAAGACATTGTAATCCACGCCGCGGCGTTCAAACAAGTCAACCGTCCCCATGACATCATGGAACGTCCCCTCCCCGTCCATCCCCCGCCGGTAGCGGTCGTGTATTTTTCGGGGACCATCCAACGACAGCCCCACCAAAAAACGATTCTCTGCCAAAAAGTCCGCCCAGGCCTCGTCCATCCCGATTCCGTTTGTCTGCAAGGTGTTCTGTATCCGCAGGCCTTTTGCGTTGTATCTTTCCTGCAGATGAACCGCTTTGGCATAAAACTCCAGCCCTGCCAACGTCGGCTCGCCGCCCTGGAATGCGAACGTCAAAACGCCGTCCGCATAATCAATGGCCTGCCGAACCAATTCTTCCAGGGTTTCCTCCGACATGATCCCTTTGCTGCATTCCTCCCGGTTGCTGCTCAATGCTTTGTAAAAACAATAGCCGCATTCCATATTGCAATTTCCTGATGCGGGTTTAATCAATATGCTGGCTGCCGGCATGTGCGTTCCTCCACTTTCAAACGATGAACCATGATGCATTTACTCCAC
>CAZVBL010000064.1:1499-10307 GCA_964625475.1 uncultured Zhenpiania sp.
GCCTTCCTTTACTCCGATAATACCGCATTTACATAGTCGTCATTAAATAGCGAATCAAATTTCAACTCGCCGCCCAGCAGATCGTGTGTCTTGCAAAATTCGTACACGCTTTTTGCCCGCTTCATGTATTCCTTCGATAGCGCTGGCTGGAAATACTGGAAGCTGTCATCGTAGCCGTAGGCTTGCTTTTGGATTTTCGCCGGGATGCTGTCCGTGGCAAGCAAATCATAGACTTTGTCCGGGTTTTCCGCGGCGTAGTCCGCTGAACGCTTTAGCGCCCGAATGAGCGCCTTTGTGATTTCCGGGTGTTCCTCCATGTACGCCGTGCGCCCAGCCAGGATGTACCCGGAAGCCTCTTCCAAATCCTTCGTGGAATCTTCCACGATCTTGCCAATATCCTGGTACATGAAAGCAGCGCTATAGGTGATAATCATAGCATCCGCATCACCAGCCGCAAGGACGGATGTCGCATCCGACAAGGCATTGACAATTTCCACATCCTCTAATGCAATTCCATTTTTTTCAAGCAAGTCCACGAAATACTTGTACAAAATCGTCCCCGGCGTGACAATGACCCTTTTCCCCGCCAAATCTGCCGCTGAGGAAATACCGCTCCCCTTCGCCGCAAAGAGCGCAAAATTCATTTCCGTATTTACCGCCGCTACAACCTCAATGTCTACGCCATTGCTCTTTGCCGTAAATGCGGGAAGATCCGCATAAACGGCAAAATCGATTTCCTCAGCTGCGAAGGCTTCGTTGATGGCAGGTCCTGCCTGTGCGAATCCCGCATATTTTGGGGTGGCCCCTACATTCGCAAGTTCTTCGTCTATATAGCCAAGCTTCTGTGCAAGCAGCACATTTTCCTGCATTTCCCCTGTTTGTACCGTGGATCCAATGACGACCGTCTGCAGATCCCCGCTGGAGTCGCCGCTCACCTCGCTGGACGCATCATCGCTGCCGCCCGTTCCGCCGCATCCGACGAGCATCAAAGCAAAAGCCAACGCAAGAGCCGTGAATGTATTTCTCATGGTTTTTTTCCTCTTCACCGTCTTCTTTCTTTCATTCATCTCAGAAAGCCTCCTTATTTTTTTCTGTGTTCCTTTTTTGCAATCTGTTCCCAGGGCGTGGCCGCATCAAAGATAATCGACATGATTTTGTCCATCAACACGCCGATAATACCGACAACGATCATGCAGACAATCACCTGGTCTGAACGCATCAGGCTCCTGGCATCGTTCATGCGGTACCCGATCCCCGAAGATGCCGCAATCAATTCCGATGCCACGACCGCCATCCACGACACGCCAAGGCCCAGTTTCAGCCCTACCAGCATTTGGGGAAGCGCATGGGGCAAATACACTTTGAGAAACGTCTGCCATTTGCTCAGTTTGTGCAGCCTTGCCACTTCAACCAGTCCAATGGGCGTGCTGGATATCCCGCTCAGCGTGTTCATCAAAATGGGAAACGTCGCAGCGATCATGATGATGATCACCTTTGAAGATTCCCCGATCCCAGCCCATAGGATGATCAGCGGGATCCAGGCGATCATGGGAATCTGCCGCACCGTTGTCAGCGTTGGCATGAGGAAAGCCTCCACTGTCTTTGACATTCCCATCAGGGAACCCAAGACGATTCCCAAAACGCCGGATGCAAGAAATCCCTCAAGGACCCTTCGGATGCTGATCCACAAATCCTCTTGCAGCTGGCCGGAGGCCACCATGTCCCTACAGGTAGCCGCCACCGTCTGTATTTTGGGCAGAATGCTGTTTGGCACATCCGCATAAGTCGTGTACAGATACCATATGACCAAAACCGCCGCCGGAAATATCAGTCCGATCCCCAATCGCTTCCATGTTCGCATGTCCATCCGTTCCTTCACCTCCTTCTCTATGCCGCCCTATACCGCATACTCCGCTTCCGCAGAATCGTCCCCAAAAAGATAGTCATATATTTTTTTCTTGTATGCGGAGAACACAGGGCTGTTCCTTCTTTTGGAATCAACGGCATTGACTTCGATGATGTCCTGGATTTCCCCCGGCCTTGCGGACATGACCACAATCCGATCCCCCAAATAGATCGCCTCATCGATATCGTGGGTCACCATTACCATTGTGGTGCCCTGCTCCGCCTGGATCCGCAAAATTTCCGTTTGCATCTGAATCCTTGTCAATGCATCCAGCGCACCGAAAGGCTCATCCAACAACAAGATCGTGGGGTTGTTCACCAGTCCCCTGGCAATGGCTGCCCGTTGGGACATCCCCCCGGACAGTTGGCTGGGATAGCTTTTGGCAAACTCCGAAAGGCCAACCATTTTCAAATGCTCCTTTACCATGCGGGTTTTTTCCTCCTTGGGAATATCTTTGAGACCAAATCCAACGTTTTCCTCAATTCGCAGCCACGGCATCAGGCGATGATCCTGGAACACCATGCCGCATTTGGATCCTGGCCCTACGACAGCATGCCCATTTCTCTCCACAATTCCATCGTCATAGTCCATCAATCCACACATGATTTTGAGAAGCGTGCTTTTCCCACACCCGCTGTGCCCCACGATCGTTACAAATTCACTTTTTTTTATCCGCAGATCAATGTCCTTCAGCACCTGAATCGGCCGTTTGTCCACGACAAACGTCTTGTTCAAATGCGCAATGTTGATAATGGCATCCGTTGTTTCGTCATAGTTTGAAATTCTTTCTTTCTTTCCGTCCATCAAACGCGCCCCCAATTCCTTCCTGTCATCTCCTGTCATTTCTGCGGCAAGCTGGAAGGGCGTTTCCACCGCTCTGTTCCCAACTCCCGCTTGCACCCAGCATACAATGCAACCAAAAAAATGGCAATTCCAATGATTGAAACCGTTGTCTTTCCAGATCGTTTTTCCACACAAAAAGAGGTGGCGCATCGAAGGATTTCGCTGTTTCTTCGATATGCCACCCCCTGTGTTCCAAGGAATTTTGAAATCGTTTTCAAACGACTGCGGCATCTATCATGAGAGCGTTTCGCGGACATCCGGCGATCGCTTCTCCTATGTTTGGCCGATGGGAAAGGAGCTATTGCGAACCAGGAGTTTTCCCTCCACTTCCACGCGAACGATGCTCGTATATTCTCCCCGCATGGATCCTGCCAGCAGCTTCAATGCAAAGAAAGCCATCTCTTCCTTTGGAAGAGCCACCGTTGACAGCATGGGCGTGCTGTATTCCGACGCATCGATGTTGTCGCTGCCTATCACGGACGGCGCATATCGGCTTTTCCTATAGGACTGGTTCCAGCATTTGAGCAGGCCGATTGCCAGAATGTCATTCGCGCAGTAAACTCCCGTAGGCGGGTTTTCCATTTTTGCAAAGGTGTGCATCGCCTCATATCCGGACGCCTCCGTCTGGCTGCAGTGGAGCATATAGTCCTCGCAGATGCTTAGCCCATGCTTTTGCAGGCAATTCCGATACCCCCGATACCTGGCCTCGTTCTGGCAGTCTCCAACGTAACCGATGCGCACATGCCCCAGCGAAACCAAATGCTCCACCGCCATTTTCGCAATCTTCTCCCCATCGCACAACACTTCGTTGACTTCATAATTCGTAGAGTTTCGATTGACCGATACGATGTGGCGGTATTGCTTTTTCAGCTGCAGCAAAGCCTGATGGTTGCATTTTCCAATCACGATCAACCCATCGCTGCCATGCTCCGCTTCCTGCTCCATATCCTTCAGCACGTTCCGCAATGCCCGTTCCGTACATTTCCCATCATCAGAGAGAATCGGCAGATACCATACCTTGTTCAGGATGCAGATGTTTTTATGAATCTGCGTCTCTACTTGACGCAGCAGCTCATCAAAAAAAGGATCCGATGCGTTTTCTCCCACCCTGGTCATGACGATGCTCACATAAAAAACCCGATCCGAAGCGTTCTTTCCCTGTTTCAGGTTTCTGGCCGCTTCATTGGGCGTATAGCCGATCCGCATGGCCGCATCCCATATCTCGTCCCTCTTTTTCTTGTCCCTGCATTTGTAATCAGGATGATTCAGCACCCGCGAAACCGTGGAGATGGATGTCCCGGTCATTTCCGCGATTTTCCGAATCGACATTGCTTTCGCCTCCTTCTCTTCGATGATCCATGGATCCGAATATCCGGCAGCGCTTCCTTTGGCTTTCGCAGTTTCCCAATCCCGCCTCGCACATCCCCTGGACTCCCGATGGCCCTTCCTGAACCTGTTCCGGTTCCTCATGCTCGATGCCGCACTGGAAAAGAGGAAAACCGCACATGCCTTTTTTGCGATTGCGTTTACAGCAGGACATAATGGATGTCTTTGCCCGCACTGCGAAACCGTTCTTCGTATTCGGTGGTGGTTTCCCTGGCTGCATAATTGCTGTCATGCAAATTCCATGCCTGTTCTTTGACTTCCAAGTTCATGCGTTCGATTTCTTCCAGCGTGAAACCAAAAAGCGCATCGTTGTCCGTCTTGATGGAAATGAACCCGTCCGGCCTGAGAACCTGCTTGTATTGGAGCAGCCTTTCCCCATGGGTGAGCCTCCGCTTGGCGTGGCGCGCTTTCGGCCACGGATCGCTGAAATTCAAATAAATCCCTGTCAGTTCCCCATCCTGGAACACGTCTCGAATGTCCTGCAGGAACATGTGGACGAAGCGTATGTTGCCGATCTGCGCCTGCTCTGCCTTTTCCAAAGCCCGGAGCAGCACGCTGTCCTGCCCTTCCATGCCGATGTATCCTGCATCGCCTTTTGACGATGCGCATTCGGTGAGGAATTTTCCCTTGCCGCAGCCCACCTCCAGATACAATTCGCCCTCGCTTGGAACTGCCTGCGCCCAGTTTCCCTTCCAGGCAAAAGGTTCCTGCACCAGCAAATGGCTGAGGGCGGCAATCCGCGCTTCCATGTTCTTCGCTTTTCTCTGTCTCACAATTCCTCCTGCCCCAGGCCTGTTTCAATGTTCCAACGTTGCAGCAGGCCATAGGAGCCTGCCTGTCTATCTATGCCATCTATCTATCTGTCCGCCTGCTGCGGCACGTCTGGAAGTCCCGCATTTTGCCAAAGCACAGGCCTCACAAAACGATACCATGTGCCAAAGCACAAATGCGCAAAACGATATCATGTGCCAAAGCACAAACGCGCAAAACGATACCAAGCGCCATGGCCGCACAGCCACCCGCGAATCGGGCTTTCATGCAAGCTTCCCTTGTTCGGGGCAATTTCGGTTCAGAGCAATATCCGCTCTGCGATCATGGCCGCCAAAAAAAGAGCCAGCAACGACCCGGCCGCAAAGTCCCGCTTTCCCAGTTTCATAGCGTTCATCCTGGTTCTGTGCTGCCCGCCTCGATAGCATCTGGCTTCCATTGCCATCGCCAGCTCCTGGGCGATGCGAAACGCACTGATGAACAAAGGCACCAAAATGGGGATCAGGCTCTTTGCCCGCCGCAACAGGTTGCCAGTCTCAAAATCCGCGCCCCTGGCCTGCTGCGCTTTCATGATTTTGTCCGTCTCTTCCAGCAGCGTAGGAATGAATCGCAGGGCTATGGTCATCATCATGGCCAGCTCATGCGCCGGCACGCCGATTTTTCGCAGCGGGGAAAGCAGCGCCTCAATTCCATCCGTCAGGCTGATGGGCCTCGTGGTGAGGGTCAAAAGGGAAGAACCCAGCAAAAGCAAAATCAACCTGGATGCCATGAAAAAGGCCGTGTGCAGCCCCTCCTCCGTGATGGTGAACACCCAGACCCTGACCAGGACCGTTCCGGGAATCATGAACATGTTGAGCACAAAGGTGAAGAGGATGATGATAAAAATCGGTTTCAGCCCTTTGAGCATGAACCTGACCGGCACCCTGGAAACCGCAACCACAGCCGCCAGCGCCGCCACTGCGATGAAAAGCCCCAAAAAATCCCCGGCAATGAACAGGGCAACGATGTAAACCAGCGTGCCCATGATCTTTGTCCTGGGATCCAAGCTGTGAATCCAAGATTCACCCGGAAAATATTGTCCCAGCGTAATGTCTCGTATCATCCTCGCAAATCCTTCTTTAAAAATTCATACAACGCCTCTTCCGCATCCTCGATGGTGAGAAAATTCCCATGGAAGGGCAGTCCCTTTTGCTTTGCCAGGTTCATGAGTTTGGCAGACCCCGGCAATGCCAGTCCCATGGCCTCCAAAGCCGCTTCCCGGGAAAAGATCTCATCCGGCGTTCCCTGCATGGCCAACCTGCCGCCGTCCATGACTAAAACCAGGTCGGACAGCCGCGCGATGTCATCCATGTTGTGGGAAATCAGGAACGTGATGTTTTTCTCATGGGCATGCACCTTCCGCACCATGTCCAGGACATCCTGATGCGCCTTTGGATCCAAGCCTGCCGTAGGTTCATCCAATATGAGCACCTTCGGTTTCATGGCAACGACCCCGGCGATGGCGACCTTTCTCTTCTGCCCGCCGGACAGTTCAAAGGGGGAGTGTTCCCGGATTTCTTCAAAGTCCAGCCCCACCAGTTCCATGGCTTCCCGCACCCGCGCCTGGATTTCCCCCTCATCCAAATCCAGGTTGGACGGGCCGAAGGCCACGTCCTTTTCCACGGTTTCCTCAAAGAGCTGGTATTCCGGGTACTGGAACACCAGGCCGATTTTGCGCCGAATGTCCCGCATCTCCGCATTTGGCTGCGTAATGTCCATGCCGTCAACGACAATGCTGCCGGATTTTGGCTTGAGCAGGCCGTTTAAGTGCTGTGCCAACGTGGACTTCCCCGAACCCGTATGGCCGATGATCCCCACGAATTGGCCGTCCTCCGCCGTAAATGTCACGTTTTCCAGCGCCAGGGACTGTTGGGGCATCCCTTCGCTGTAAATATGCGTTAAATTGCTCACTTGTATTGACATAAAAACTCAACCATTTCTTCCATGTCCATAATGGTGTTCGGGACGGGGATCCCGCGCTTTCTCAGCCTGCATCCCAATTCCACGGTCAGGGGAACGTCCAGATCCATGTCGCGAACGCGTTCTGCCTGTTGGAACACCTCCAATGGCGATCCATCCAGGGCGATTTCCCCCTGGTCCATGATGACGATGCGCTCCGCCTGCGCCGCTTCCTCCATAAAGTGGGTGATGAGGACTATCGTGATGCCATCCTCGTGAAGCCCCCTGATGATCTTCATCACCTCCGTCCGCCCCTTGGGATCCAGCATGGCGGTTGGCTCGTCAAATACGATGCACTTGGGCCGCATGGCAATGGCTCCTGCGATGGCAATTCGCTGTTTTTGCCCTCCCGAAAGGAGATGGGGCGCTTTTTTCCGATGCTGGTACATGTTGACGGCCTTCAGGGAACTGTCAACCCTGGCGCGGATTTCCTCCGGCTCCACCCCCAGATTTTCCGGCCCAAAAGCAACATCGTCCTCCACGATGGAGGAGACGATCTGATTGTCCGGGTTTTGGAACACCATGGCCGCGCTCTGCCGCACATCCCAGACGTTTTCTTCCTGCTGCGTGTCGTAGCCATTGACATAGACGACCCCGCTGCTGGGAAGGAGCAGGGCATTGATGTTTTTTGCCAGGGTGGATTTCCCGGAACCGTTCCTGCCGATGACAGCCGTAAAACTGCCCTTTTCCACTTTCAGGGAAACGCCGTTGATGGCATTCACCGGCTCCTGGTTTTCCTCCCGCATATATCGAAAGACCAGATCCTGAATGTCGATCATTTCTGCCATGGATTTTCCCGCTCTCCCTCTGCCCTTTGCTTTTCATAGTATTGTGCCAAATATTTGCATAACGCTTCGGCGGAAAACTGTCCCGGGGCGGATGCTTCGCTTCCTGCTGCAAAGGTGACGGCGGAGCCAAATTCCCCGCCGCAGATCCTGGTTCCTGCGCCCAATTCCCCCATGGAAATGGCGATAAAAGGGATTTTCGCATATTCGTCCCGCATCAGGGCGGCGACCTGCAGCAGGTTGACTACGTCATCCTGCGTCCTCGGCATGACTGCCAGCTTCATCAAATCCGCGCCTAAGTCCTGCATGGCGAAAAACCTGGCCAAAAGCTCTTCCTGTTCCGGCGTTCTTTCAAATTCATGGCTGGAAAGCAGGATCCTGGTTCCGTTTTCATGGACGGTTTTCACCATCTCCCGTATTCTCTTTTCATTTATCGTCCCAGGGGATTCAAAAACTTCGATGTCTATGAAATCCGCCATTTTGCTCTGGGCGACGATGCGGTTGATCCATTCGTACGCTTCTCTGGAAAGGCTGGCTTTTCCGCCTTCGCCCGTTGTCCGCAGCGTAAAAATGATGGGCATGTCCAGTTCTTTCCGAAGACAGCCCAAAACCTGCTTTAACGTCTCCGCCGTTGCCCGGAGCGCATCCTTTTTTCCCAGTGCGTTTGCGCCTGGCCCATCCAGCATGTAATCCGCTCGCCACTCCACCAACTGGCAGGGCAGCGTTTTCGTCCGCCTCGCTTCCTCCAACACGCCCTCCGGGCTTTTCCCTGTCAGCGGAACGCAGATTTTCGGCAGCCCAGACCCGAATGTCATATCTCCGATTGTCAGTGTTTTCATTGCGTTTCCTCTTTTCACAGCTTCATCGCTTGCTATATTTGCAAACCGTTTTCCTCCAATTTGTCAGAGTGCGTCCATAAAACCATTCCAGCCGTAGCTATGGCGATTGACGGCAACGCAGCAGCTGGAAATTCAAACAAGTATTACGTCCCGTTCATTTGGGAACGCTATACTAGTTTAGTATGCTTTTCCCGATTCGTCAAGGCTAACGGAGGAATCTTTTCCACAGGCATCGTTCCCTTTTGGTTCCAGGACAAGGGGGATTTCACCATCATCGTCTTCG
>CAZVBL010000064.1:10407-13709 GCA_964625475.1 uncultured Zhenpiania sp.
ATCATCGTCTTCGGTCAACGTTGCTGACCCACCTTGTTTCGGACGATGCTCTTTTTCCCTTATTTTTGTGCAAGCCATTTGTCCAACGACGCCAGAAGCCTATCCAATTCTACCGGCTTCATCACATGATCGTTCATGCCTGCATCCTTTGTGCGGGACACGTTCTCCTGGAATGCGTTTGCGCTCAAGGCAACGATGGGGATATGCTTCAAATCTTCCCGCTCTGAACTCCTGAGCGCTCTGGCCGCCTCGTATCCATCCATGACCGGCATCTGAAGGTCCATGAAAATCAAATCATAATATCCCGGCGGATTCGATTGCGCCTTTTCCACAGCAACTGCGCCGTTTTCGGCCGTCTCCACTTCAACTCCCGCCATGTCGAGAAGTTCCATGGCGATCTCCATGTTGATCTCGTTGTCCTCGACCAACAGGATCTTCCTTCCCGTATGGCGTGCCGCAGGATCGCCAGATTTGCCCGAATCCGGCAAAACCTCCGTGTGAAGCGATGGCTTGCCCCCCAAAGCCTGTTTGACGTCTTTTTCCTGCAATTTTAAGAATACATGCACAGTAAACCTGGAACCGCGGCCAGGCTCGCTCTCCATTTTAATGTCGCCGTTCATCAGTTTCACAATGCTCTGGGCAATGGGCAATCCCAGGCCGGTTCCCTTTTTGCTTCCCTCGGTTTCCACACATACAAATGGCTCAAAAATCTTTGGCTGCAGTTCCTGGGGAATGCCTGCGCCGGTGTCTTCCACGATAAATTCATAATACCCGCTTTTGGGCGTTCGGGACGGCAATTCACGAGCCGCAAACGTCACTGCGCCGCCTGGCATTGTATATTTGACCGCATTGTCCAGAAGGTTCCTGAGAACCTGCTGCAAGCGTTCCGCATCCCCGATGACCTCCTGGTGTTCCATCTGCGATACGTCGATATGCAGCTGGATCTGCTTTTCTTCAGCTGCCGACAGAATTTCGCTCGCAACCTCATTTAACTTGTCGGAAAGGCAGAAAATCGAATCATGCAGTACCATTCCTCCGCTTTCCAGCTTGGACATGTCCAATGCTTCGTTGATGAGATCCAGCAAAAGATGGCCGGAACTATTGATCTTTTCCAGGCATTCCCTGACTTTTTTCTCATCGTCCAAGTGGGAAAGCGCAATGGATGCCAGCCCCAGCACCGCATTCATGGGCGTGCGCATGTCATGGCTCATCCGCGCGAGAAAAGCGCTCTTGGCCTGGCTCAAATCCTCTGCGGCAGTGAATGCGCCATGCAGGGTTTGTTGTATTTTCTCTTCTTGCGTTTTGAGGGTGGTTACATCCTGTACGGCCAGAATAACGGACATGGGCGTTTTTTCTTTTGGAGAAACGCTTAACATGGAAGCATTCTCCCAACGGTCATCTTCCCAGCGGATGCGGTATTCGTACTGCAGGTAAGGAACTCCTTCGCCCAGCAGCTTGCTGATTTCTTCTATGTCAAAGGAAGGGGCAGAGGAAAATGCGTCGCTGCCGCTGATATAATGCGCCGCCATATAGTTTGAAAGGTCGGACAACTGTCCCTGCGGCGGCAGGTCTGGCAGCGCACCCTGAAGATATTCGTAAGTCTCATGGGAATAGTCCAAAATAGCCAGCCTCGTGAACAGGGGCGCCAGGCCCTGGATGATATGTCCCAGCCTGTCATTCTCCGATTTTAGCTGTCCTTCAATCTGGCAGCTCATCTCATGCCTGTTCGCCGCCATTTCATTGATATGATCGCTGAGGATATCCAGTTCTTTGCAGGTCTGCACGTTCACCGGGATCAGGTCGCTGGTTTTAGACATTTTTTCCAATGTGGCATTCACATCATCGATGCCATCGACAATCAGGGACTCCATACGTCTAGTGGCGTACTTCAGCAGAAAAACGGCAAACAGCCCAAGGCCAAGAATCGTCAAAAAGGTTATGAAAAAGATGTCGTCATACAACTCGATTACCGGTAATACATTCACAAGAATCGTGCCGTTTGCATTTTTGTAGACACAATATGAAAATTTCCCGTTTACAATTCCATAAAACGATCCCTTGCCCTTTTTGTTCAGGGCATCCAGCCCGATGTCGGCGGCGCTCGTTCCGATCTCGTCCTCGCTTTTGGAACCTTCGATGAGCAGGGTTTCCGCATCGATGGCGTAGAGGCTTCCCTCAACGCTTGGGTTTAGCAGGCGGAAAATGTAGGACAATTCATTTTTCTCCGTCGCACGCAGCACATTGACCGGTTTCATCCCCACCTGGACAATAAACCTGCCGTCCTCGCTCCACAGCGCCGAATACTGCATCGGCTTCCCTTCAACGGTGTTCGGCGTGATGTCCTGGCAGAGCATCAAAGACTTATCCTTAAGCAACGGCTTGAAAAATGCCATCTGGTCGCCCGAACCAAAGCTATATCCATAGTATTTCGGGGTTGTGCCTTTTACGATGACGCCGCTTTCGTCAAAAATATGAATTTCGTCAACTTCGAGCAATTTGGCGACTTTTCTCAATTTCTTCGCACTGTCGCTCAAAGCGGGATCCTTTTGGATCATATAGGCAATCGTGCGCGCATTGTTCAGGCAGGTATCCCTATATTCCTCTGTTACTTTATCCAATTCACTCTGGTTCTCTTCCAGGATTTGCATGACCTGTTCTATCGTCTCATAAGCCTGTTTTTTCCCATCGATGTGGGTTCGGACGATTTGGGCGGACAATAACACCACAATAAAAACGATAATCAGCCAGAATACCGCTCTTTTCAAATTGGATTCAATGATGTGTTTCATGCTGGGCACAGGCTGTTTATCCATGTGATTCTCCCTTCCCATCTGAAACCAGATAGCCTGCCATTCCAGGAACCAGTGCTTGAAAAAGTTTTTTTCTGACGCTTTCTTTCTGTGCGGAAGGTGGTAAGTAGTTACTTACTATCGTACCATCTGAGGAGCGGGCTGTCAACTGAAATTCCCTGATTTATCTGAAAGGTTCCTTTCGCCCTTTAGCGCAATGCATTCTCAAAGAGCCGAAGTTTTTATGGGTATGAGCCTGTGCCATCTATGTCATGCTTCATCCGCTAGCATTGCGGCGTTGCGCATTTCCAAGGGTATGAGCCTATGCCGCGCTTCATCCCCACTGCCGGATGGATCGGGGACTTCCTTCCATATCTGCCGGATTTTTCGAGATCCAGCAGTTATTTTTTTGCACAGAAAAGGAGCTGCGCACTAATCAACTTAGTGCGACAGCCCCCTGGAATGGTCGAAAAATCTCGCTTCGGCGCAATCAGCCCAGGATCTCCGTCACCA
>CAZVBL010000065.1:0-2274 GCA_964625475.1 uncultured Zhenpiania sp.
GGAGATAGAAAAACTTTTTGTTTTTTTATCTGTCTACTTGACAGGGGGCGGTTCATTAATGCGACAGCCCCTTCTGTGTCGCTGCTTCCATCGATGCGGAAGCTGAACGTATTTTCTGCGCCTATCCTAATTTCAGGCATTTCTTTGGACACTTTTCCACGCAAGCACCGCAGCTGATGCATGCGTCCTGATCCACGCTCCATATCTTTTCTTTCCTGTCCACGGTCAATGCGTCGCACGGGCAGTTCTTTGCGCAAAGCCCGCAGTACACGCAGGCTTCCATGTCGCAGGAAAGGGTTCCATCCGCTCCGCCCGCATCGCCGCTGTCCGCCGCTTTGTCCGCCGTCTTCGCTTTGTCCGCCGCCTTTGGCTTTTCCTGTTCGGGGATTTCAAAGGTGTCGATGATCTTTTCCGGGCCTGGCTCGGTATACTGATTTTCCATGGTCAGGCATTTCTTTGGACATACTTCCGCACAGCAGCCGCACTGGACGCACTGCATCCTCTGGATTTCCCAGGTTCTCCCTTTCCGATCCACCGCAATGGCGTTGGTGGGGCATTTCCTGCTGCAGAGGCCGCAAAGGATGCAATTCTCTTTCTCGATGCCTACATGGCCTCTTGTCCGCTCCTGCCACTGCCTTGGAACGACTGGGTACATGAGAGTCGCAGGCTTTTTGAACAAGCTCTTTAATACGACTTTCCCAATTTTAAACGTTGCCATTCTCCCACCTACCTTTCTGTACAACTGATACAAGGGTCAATTGTCAGAACCAGCATGGGAACGTCTGCCAGGTCGCAACCCTGTAATATTTTAACGAGTGCCGGAATGTTCTGGTTGGTCGGCGTCCTGACGCGCATCCTTTGCAGGAATTTGGTGCCGCTGCCTTTCGCATAGTAAAACGCTTCGCCGCGGGGCTGCTCCATCCTCGTAACAAACTCGCCCTCCACGTTTCCTTTCACCGGAACGGAAATCGGGCCATCGGGAATGTTTGTAACGGCTTTTTCGATCAGTTCGATGGACTGGAACACTTCGCCGATGCGCACCTTGCACCTTGCGTAGGAATCGCCTTCGTCCGCCAGCACCGGTTCAAAGTCCAGCTGGTCGTAAACGCCATGCTCGCCCGTGAGACGGATGTCCTGACGAAGGCCGGATGCCCTGGCCATGGGACCAACCGTACACAGTTCCATGGCTTCTTCCTTGGAGAGCACGCCTACGCCGCACAATCTGTTTTTGACGGAACGATCCTCCAGGAACACGTCTGCCAGAGCTTTGAGCTCCTTCTTCAAGCCGTTCAGGGTGTCCACGATTTCCTTCATGGTTTCGTTATCGATGTCCTTGCGAATGCCGCCTACTTTGCAGACGGAAAAGATGACCCTGCCCCCTGTGGTTTTTTCCAGCAGGTCGAGCACGGTTTCCCTGATGCGCCAGCAGTGCATGAAAAGGCTTTCAAATCCAAAGCCGTCCGCCAAAAGCCCCAGCCACAAAAGATGGCTGTGAATCCTGGACATTTCATGCCAGATGGTCCTCAGGTATTCCGCCCGCTCTGGAACCTTCACGTCCATTGCGCCCTCAACGGCGGCGCAGTAGCCCCATCCGTGTCCAAAGCTGCAGATTCCACAGATTCTTTCTATTACATACACCATTTCGGTGTATTCCTTTTTTTCCACCAGTTTTTCCAGGCCCCTGTGAATGAAGCCGATGGATGGAATGGCCTCCACCACGGTTTCGTCCTCAATCACGAGATCCAGGTGTATCGGTTCCGGCAGCACCGGATGCTGTGGTCCGAAAGGAATAATAGTTCGTTTCCCCATTTCAATTCTACCTTCCTTTCTGGTTTATTTTTTCGGGTTCCACGGAGTGGGTTCGGACACTTTGTAGAAATGGCCGCCATAATCCAAAGCATTGTGTTTGACGTTGATGCCAAACAGGTCATGCATTTCATTTTCATAGATGAACGCTGGCCAAAAATCCGATGTGATGCTCTCGATTTCTTCTCCCTCCGCAACAGTCATTCTTAAATTCAACAATTCATGATCCTTGTCAAAGGAATAGAGGATCTCAAACCCCTCCGCTACCTTTGTCGCACAGATCTGCCCCAGCCTGTAGCCTTCGCTCTTTAAATCGCGAACCTTGGGCAAAAGGTCAGAAGCTGTAACAGGGACAATGTTGGACTGTACGCTCATTTAAGCTTCCTCCTTTTCTTCTTCTCCGTTTGTTTTCGCTGACTCGGGTTCCTCTTTCGGCGCATCAGTTTCTGAACCTGCGCTTTCGGCGGC
>CAZVBL010000065.1:2374-6155 GCA_964625475.1 uncultured Zhenpiania sp.
TTCTTCGCCAGCCTCGCTTCCAGCTGCTTCGACCCCAGCTTCGCTTTCAGCCGCTTCGTCTCCTCCATCGGCTTCTTCGCCAGCTTCGCTTTCGGCGGCCTCATCGCTTTCCTCGGCTTCTTCGCCAGCTTCGCTTTCGGCAGCCTCGTCCCCAGCTTCGCTTCCGCCAGCTTCTTCGCCAGCCTCGCTTTCAGCCGCTTCTTCGGTTCCTTCGGGTTCCGTTGCAGCTTCCGGTTCCAGGCCTTCGTCCGTTTTATCTTCATCGACCGCCTCGTTCGCCGCTGGTTCGGTCGCCGGAGCAGTCTCCAACTTTCCCTTTTCCATAGCGTCCCTCTTTTCCTGAAGAACGCCCAAACCCTTGACAACGCCGTCTATGATGGCCTCCGGCCTTGCAGCGCATCCCGGCACATATACGTCCACCGGAATCACGGTGTCCACGCCGCCCAGGATATTGTAACACTCTTTGAATATGCCGCCGTTGTTGGCGCAAATTCCGATGGCTACGACTACCTTTGGCTCCGGCATCTGATCGTAAATCTGTTTTACAACCGACTTGTTCTGCTCGTTGACAGAACCGGTCACCAGGAAAACGTCCGCATGCTTGGGGTTTCCCGTATTGATGATGCCAAACCGTTCCACGTCGTACATAGGTGTAAGACATGCCAGCACTTCTATGTCGCAGCCGTTGCAGCTGGAACCGTCATAATGGATGACCCATGGTGATTTTGTTACATATGACATCTCCGCACCTCCTTTATACCATCGCTATGATGAACAGGTTGATCATGCCCAGCACCAATGCCACGATCCATGCGGAATTGATGGCAACCTGCCATTTCATTCTTGCAAAACTGTTATCGATGAACACTTCCAGGAAGTAAGCCAGCAGGCTTACGACCACGCCGAGGACAATGCCCCATGTCGTGCCGTTGGCAAAGAACAGGAACACGAACCCCAACAGGAACACGTTTTCATACCAGTGCGACACTTCGATGAGCGCCAGGGTTTTCCCTGAAAACTCCGTTGTCAGCCCCTTTACCAATTCCTGATGCGCATGGTGCGACATGGACAGGTCAAAAGGCGACTTTCTGAATTTGAGGGTCAGTATGAATACGAATCCCAGGAAAATGCCGATCAGCGGAAGGAAATCCATCTGGGAATCGGTCACAATGCGATAAATGTCAAAACTGCCCCCTGCCACATAAAAGCCGATGGCCGTAAGCAGCACCATTGGCTCGTAGGCCATCATCTGCAGCAATTCCCGTTCCGCGCCAACCTGCGCATAAGGGGAATTGGATGAAAACGCGGCTATGATGAGGAACACGCTCGCCAATGTCAGGGTGAAGATCACCAGCAGCAGATCCCCGCCTGCGAAAAACATCGCGCCTGTCACCATGACGAACAGGAAAAAGCACCCAACATAAAAATCCTGGACATTGTTGACGGTGATGTTTTCCTTTTCCCGCAGCTTGAACACATCGTAAAAGGGCTGGAGCAGCGGCGGGCCGACCCGTCCCTGCATCCTTGCGGTAACGATGCGGTCAAAGCCTGCCAAAAGGCCTCCAAGGAGAGGCGCAAGCACCAGGTAGGCAACTATGAATATCAACATCCGAATCATTTATGCAGCACCTCCTGTCAGAATCGTAATCAGGGAACCGATCATCAATCCCAGTCCGATAATGAGGACAGCGGCTGTTACCACGTCTCCAATTACGTTCATTTTCTTTTCGCCGAAATAGCTTTCCATGTGCCAGTTCCGCAGGGACACTGCCATGGGTTTGTCCATGGAACCGTGGAACGTCAGGTTGTCCCCTTCGTTTGCCCCTGCCATGTAAATCGGCACGATTTTCTTGTTGGTCTTGCCGAAGAAGAACAGGATCAACAACAGGATCACAGCCACCATGATGCACATGATGAGCATGTTGCCCGAAGACAATGCCATGGCTGCCAGTCCGCCTCCAAAGACATCTTCCAGATAAGGAATCAGCATATGGCTGGAAACCAGTGGGAATGCGAGGCAGGCCGCAATGGTCAAACCAACCAGGGTGCCCTGCACGAACCATTCTTCTTTATGTACATCCTTCTGGATGTTCTCCGTTCCGGCTACGATAGCAGACATCTTACCCATCCATTTTGTCCAGTAGAATGCGGTTGCCGCACTTCCGAAGCAGATGATTCCAACGAGGATCAGATTGCCTGAATCCACGAAAGCAGTCAGGCACGCCCATTTTGAAATCAACATTCCGAAAGGTGCCAGGAACATGCCGGCGATGCCGATCATCATAAATGCTGCCAGACGAGGCATCCTGCCAAAGAGGCCGTCCATGTCCTCGATATCCCGGCTGCCGATGTTGTGCTCCGCCGTACCGACGCACAGGAACAGAAGGGACTTTGTGATGGCATGGAATATGATGAGCATCACGCCGGCCCATACGGCTCCTGCGGTTCCAATGCCGCCGCAGGTCACGATGAGTCCCAGATTGGCCACTGTGGAATAGGCCAGCACCTTCTTGGCGTTGCTCTGGGAAATCGCCGCAAAGGATGCCAACAGGAACGTGACGCCGCCTACGGTCATGACCATCAGTCCTGCAAAGTTGCCCATGCCCAGGCAGGGCGCAAGTTTGATGATCAGGAACACGCCTGCTTTTACCATCGTGGACGAGTGGAGCAGCGCAGACGTAGGCGTCGGCGCCACCATGGCTCCTAGCAGCCAACTGTTAAAGGGCATCTGAGCCGCTTTGGTAATCCCCGCGAACGCCAGGAACGCCGCCGGAATGGCCATGATGCCAGGGTACATGGTTCCGTAAGCGATCATGGTGCTCAGCTCCAGCGTCTGGTATACGAACCCGAGAATCAGGATTCCCACTGCGAAGCCAATGCCTCCCAACAGGTTCATGATCAGGGCGCGGAACGCATTGTTGGTCGCTTCCTCCGTCTTGGTGTAGCCGATGAGGAAGAACGAACATAAGCTCGTAATTTCCCAGAAGAAATACATCCAAATCAGGTTGTTGGATGTTACTAGGCCAAACATGGCCGACAGGAACAGGAACATGACGAAAAAGAACCAGGGCCTCCTGTCCTTTTCCCCTTCGTGATGATGCTGGAAATCTTTCATGTAGCCCAAGGCATACACCGTGATCAAGCTTCCGATGATTCCAATGATGAGCGCCATGATCATGGTCAGCCTGTCAACATACAAATTGTTGACTACTTCCAGATGATGTCCCTCTGTAAGCTCGAACCAAATCAGAAGCGGTGTCTGAATGGCCGCAAAAACTGAAGCCAGGTATTTCCTGTGCCGGATGCCGGTGACGATGATGTACACCGCCAGACATGCCTCAATGACCATCATTGCATAATTGACATATTCGTTGCTAAAGTCAAAATATTGACCGCCATTGTGGAAATACTGGACTGCAAGATAAATCGAACCGGCCGCGATGACGATCGCCGCAAGTTTTACGATAATATCCCTTGCTGCATCAGCTTTCACTACTAAAAGAACAAAGGCCACAACCAATGGAAACAAGATCAGAAAAAAAATAGTGTCCATTTTATCCTCCTAATAATAAAACTTTTTATGAGTGCAACGTTCCACATGCTATTATAACATATAGATATGTAATAACAAGTTACAAACGAACAATTCAAAATTTCAGATAAATTTGCGTTCTTCGGCTGAAACCGCTGCAATCACCATTGTTTCTTCCTTTTTGGACAATTTCCCAGGGAAAAGATTTTTGGGGAAATCCGCTGCCGCGGCCAAAGCCATCCCTCTTCG
>CAZVBL010000065.1:6255-13347 GCA_964625475.1 uncultured Zhenpiania sp.
AAATGGAGCTGCGAAAAAAAGACCCGCCCTGTGGATGGCGCAGGACGGATCCATACAGCGATGCCTTCCATTTCGTTTCGCTTCGGGCAAACGCTTCTCTTTTATTTTTTGGGTTCCACTTTCCGCGAAATGATAAAGAACACAATGCACAAAATCGCACATACGGCAGTCAGGATGTACAGGCCGACCTGGATGGTGCCAACGATGGTATCCACGTTGCTGCCTTCCAGTATCCCATCGAAATAATCGCCGGATTCCCATGCGTCCTCCGTCCCCCAGCCTTCATACCAAGGCTCGAATACCAGCGCGAACACATTCATGATGCTCATGATGAAGAAGAGAAGCGCCATTCTCGTCGTATCGCCTATGGCCAGGCCGGTTTTCTTGTTTTCAGGGAACTTCTGCGGATCTTTGCGCGTCAGCCCGCCGTATCTCTTTCTCCAGATGAAATAGAGAACCGGGCCTGTGAGCATGCCTGTCATGCCGCCCAGGTAGTAGTCGGAGCCGTTGACAAAGTTGGCAAAGACCGCTACGCAAATCGGTACGATGCAAATCAGGCCGAGAAGCCCCATGCCTCCGGGAATCCTGAACACATATTCTTCCCTTGGGATCCGTTTTCTCAAAACCATCGCCGAAATGTAGACCAAGACGTAAGACGCCATCAGCAGGGCTACATCCAGTACGATGATGAACCCGAACGGGAACATGCAGAAGATCAGGTTGAAGATGCCAACGGACAGTACTGCGATGTATGGCACTCCATGCTTCTTGTCGCACTTTACGAGAACGGGTGGCGCGAGGTTGTCGTCAGCCAGGGAGAAGAACCCTCTGGATCCGGACGCTATGTAAGTATTGTAAATGGAACACTGCGCCAAAATGGCAACGACCACAAATATGATGCCAAAGGCAGGTCCCCAGAAGTGGGAAACCACATCAGAGTAGCCGACGCAGTCTCCTTCCGTTCCCCAGTTTTCCCAGTCACCCAGGGAACCCAGACCAGCAGTCGTGGGCAGGATGTACACTGCCATGATCAGCGGTATGGTAATCAGGGTTCCTTTCGGAATGACCTGTGGGTTGGCCACTTCCCCTGCGATGGTGGACATGGATTCGTAACCGGAGTACATCCACATGCCGATGGAAATTCCGCCTGCGATGTAGAAGAACCAATCGCCGATTCCCTCTGCGGGTTCGGACGTTATCTGGAAGGAAATGGTCTGTGCCGTTTCCGCGTCGCCGCCCCAGTTGAGGAAGCCGCACAGGGCCACAACGCCAAAGGCCGCCATGACCAGGATGGAAAGGATGGTGCTCACCACGCCTACGTCCTTGACGCCTCGAACGTTGATGAACGTGAAAATGAAAATCATCCCGAATTTCAACGCAAATTCCGCTCCCCAGGACATATCCCACATGGAAGCCGCATACCCGCCGGCGAGGATGACGTAAGACGTGTTGTCGATATAGATGGAAATCGTCCTCCACCAGCCTGCCTGAAACCCCCAAAATTCGCCCAGTGCCTCCTGGACCCATTTGTAATAGCCACCCTCCTGGGGCCTTACGGAACCAAGCTCAGAAGCTACCAGCCCGAAGGGCAGTCCCCATACGAAAGGCAGCACGCACAGCATGATGATCGTCAGTCCCGGCCCGCATTCCGGAATCATTTCTTCGATCCCGTAGCACCCGGCGGCAACAAGACAGAAAATCATGAACACAACGGTGGAAACCTTAATGTCATGCTTTTTCAGCCCATGTTCGCCTACATCGGCCATTGCAGAGTTTTTCTGCTCACTCATGTTTTTACCTCCTCGTTCAAAGTTAAATGATAGAATAATAGGACAATAACACAACCTTATTATACTCTCTTTTTACAAATTATCAATCAATTTGGTCAAAAAAGAAAGAGGACAGCAAGACCATCCTCTTTTCATCTTAAATTAGTCATATTCCATGACGAATGACGAGCGCATCTGCCCCTCCTCTGCAGGAACCGGCTATTTGTGCAAAGGCGGGAACAACTCGTCAAAGGGAGTTTCGTTGGTAGACGCGATTTCCGACTGATCTCTCAGTTTCCCCGCTTTCTTTGCGATCTGATAGCCCACCATGGGCAGGAAAATCGCGCAGCAGGCGATGACAAAGATAAACACATCTTCAAACACCAGCATGATCAGGCAGATCACCTGCGCAACCAATGCGAATACCGGAATCCACAATTGCCCCTTTGAGACTTTCGCTTTCAGGCAGGTTTCCGGATCGTAGCCCCTTTCTTTCAACCGTCTTCTCATGGCAATATGGGACAAAACGATGCCCAGCCATGCCAGGCTGCCAGTAAAGCCGGACAGGGACAGCAAGGTCGTGTACAGGCTTTCCATGAAGCCGGTCACCTGGGAAATGATGCCCAGGATCAGGACAACCCACATGAACAACAGCGTCCAAAGCACAGAGCCTCTTGGATTTCCGTTCTTTGAAACCTTTGCCAGGAACTTTGGAGCGAGGCCTTCTATGGCAAGGCCGAACATGGCCCTTACTGTGCCATAGAACCCTGTGTTGGCGCAACTGAACGCAGCTACCAGCACAACGGCAGAGAATACGAATCCGAGAGGCCCAATGCCGTAGTAGTTCATGATATCGGCAAAGACCGGATTGGAGTCGCTTGCCAGCTCATACGGATAAACCAGGATGCAAAGCAGCAAGGGAACGAGGTACAGCAGGCCGATACGATATGTAACGCTCCTGCATGCCTTTGGAACGGCCTTTTCCGGATTGTCGGATTCCGCAGCGGTCAATCCCACGATTTCCGTGCCCTGGAACGTTACCAGCACGACCGTCATGTTCACCAGGATCGCCATGAAGCCCAGAGGGAACAACTTTTCTCCAAACGACATCGATCCGCCGAAATTTACATGCCCTGCCAGAAATCCGGTGTAGGAATCGCTATGACCCCACAGGCCAACCCAGATGCCGAACGCTGCGATAATGAATAGAATGATGACGATTACCTTCGTGATGGCAAGCCCCGATTCAATCTTCGCGAAAATGTCCACCGAGCAAAGGTTGATGATTGTAATCGCAGCCATTGCGCCCAGCGCAATCGCAATGTAGGTCGTAGAACTGTCCGTCCCCATCAATCCGGTCAGCACCGTGGACACGGCGATGGCTTCGGATGGAACGTAACACACCCAGTTGAACCAGAACGCCCATCCAAAGCCGGTGGATATGGTCGGCGTCAAAAATTCGCTGGTGTAGGCTACAAAAGATCCCGTCCTTGGAACGTTCACGATCAATTCCGCATATGCGATCATGGTGCCGTAAACGATGACGCTGGTCACAAGAAACGCAATCAGGACGCCAGGACCCATGCTGGAAATGCAGGATCCGATTCCCAGGAAGTAGCAGGAACCGATTACGCCGCCCAGGCCGATGAACGCAACTTGCCACCCTTTGATACCGCGCTTCAGCTCGTGCTTTTCTTCAGTAGCAACAACTTTTCTTTCTTCTGACATGTTCTCCTCCTTCTCACATATTATAAAAATATGATTAGATTTGTTCGACCCATCCCGAACCGTTGAAAGTCACGGGATAAATCTGAAAATTCGACTTATTTATTTTCCCACATCATATGCGAATTGTCAATTGTTTTGAGAAATTTCTCGTTTTTGATATTCAAAGTTCTCATGTCTGAGTTTTCCTGATTGGAACATTCAGAATTGCGGCATCTGCGCAAAGATTCACAGGTTGAAAAACAGCAACAGGAGCAGGGTCCCCGGTATGCCCAGCACCCCTATGATGGCAGCGGTCAAAAGGTTCAGGGGAAGAAAAATGCCCCAATGCCCGCCCAGCAGGTTGACCGCAAGGATGAAAACGCCGCCGATGATGCTGCTGAGGATTAACCGCCCCGCCAACTTCAAGGGAACGATGAGGAATTTTCCCAACAAGTATATCAAAAAAAGACCCGCGGCATAGGCCAGAAAGATTCCCGCTTCTAAGGTAAAGCTCATGACAGTCTCCCTTCCGTTTCATTGTCCCTCAAAACAGATTATGTCATGGGCACGAAAAAAAGACCCGTTTCCCAAGAAACGGATCCTGGCTTTCTCCCGGTTTTCCTGCCAAAGCGCAAGGGCTTGCCCGTCCATGCGGCGGGAAGTATCCCATGGCGATGCCATGTCAGCCGGATCGTTGCAATGCCGCATCAGCTGCCCGTCGCCACAGCGATCCCTCGTTGTGAGCCAGGTTGCCGCAAATCGCGCAGAGCCGCGCCAGCCGCCTGGCGTCACAACTGCCTGCGCCCCTCTACGGCTTTGAGCAGCGTCACTTCATCAGCATATTCCAAATCGCCGCCCACCGGTATGCCGTGGGCAATCCTGGAAACCCGCAGTCCCTCCACGGGCTTAAGCAGACGGGCGATGTACATGGCGGTGGCCTCTCCCTCGATGTTGGGATTGGTAGCCAAAATCACCTCCCGCACATCGCTTTCCTGCAAGCGGACGATGAGCTGTTTTAGGTTGATGTCTCCCGGGCCGATGCCCTCCATGGGGGAAATCACGCCGTGGAGCACATGATACAGGCCGCGGTATTCTTTGATGCGCTCCATGGCCGCCACATCCTGCGGAGTCTCCACCACGCAAATAAGGCCCTTGTCCCTCGTAGGATCTGAACAAACCATGCAGGGATCCCCGTCCGTCAGATTGCCGCAGACAGAACAATAGGTCATGCTTCTTTTCGCATCCGCGATGGCATTGGACAGCGCCATCGCCTCTTTCTCTTCCATGGACAGGATATGAAAGGCCAGCCGCTGCGCCGTTTTCCTGCCGATTCCCGGCAGCCTGGAAAGCTGGGTGATGAGCTGCTCCAGCGGTTTTGCATATTGTCTCATCCCTCTACATTCCCGGAATGCCCAGGCTTCCTGTCAGCTTGCCCATCTCATTTTGGGAGATTTCTTCCATCTGCCGCAAGGCTTCATTGACTGCCGCAAGGATCAAATCCTGGAGCATTTCAATGTCATCGGGATCCACAACCTCCCGCTTGATTTCAATGCTTTTGACTTCTTTCTTCCCCGTAACGGTAACGGTCACTGCGCCGCCGCCCGACGTCGCGGTAGTCTCCATCTGATCGATCTCTTGCTGCAACTCGTCCATTTTTCTCTGCATGGCCTGCATCTGCTTCATCTGTTTTTGCATGTTCCCCATGCCGCCGCCCGCTTTTGGCTTTTTGCCGGCTTTCATTCCTTTTCCCATTCTTTGTCTCCTTCCGGGAACCATCCATCATCCATCCATGGCCTGGATGCCTGGTTCGCCTGTTGTCGCTGGCATCTCAGAACCAGGCAGGAGCATTGCCCGCCGCCCGGATGCCTGGTTCGCCTATGCCTGTCCTCGTTTTCTCAAGCCCGTTTCTCCCAGTCCCTTACTCGATCTCTATGTTCAGGCCGAGCTTTTGTTCAGCCCTTTCTGCGAGTTTTTCAACGGTTTCCTGCTGGCTGCATTGGCCATCGCCTTCCATGGCGCACCGAAGTTCCCTGCGCTTTCCGGTGTGCTTTTCCATCAAATCCTCCAAAACCTGCCTGTTGTTTTCCACATACCCGGCAACTGCGCTGTTGGACGCGGTCACGGAAAACGCATTTTCTGTGATTTCCGTCAGCCTGGTCCCGCTTCGGATCAGGTTGAAGCTGCCCCTCGATGCCTCAGCTTCTTCAAATACGGCATGCCATAGGCTGTCGCAGTCAAAGCTTTCCTCCTCCTGCCTCGATCCGGCAGCCCCCGCCTCTGCGCCGGAGCCTGCCGTTTCGGGCTTCGGCTTTGGCTCCTGCGATGCTTCCTTTGCCCTCTCTGCCCTTTCCCCCGTCCCAGGAGATCCCGGCTGGCTTTCCGCCTGCGATGCGGCCTCCCGAACCGTCTGCGCCGGTTTGTTTGCCGACCGCCGCTGACCCACAGGTTGGCTGGCCGCTTGCCTGGCCGGTTCCATCAAATCGGTCGCCATTTTTACGATGCACAGTTCCAGGAGGATCCTCGGCTGGGTGGACCATTTGGCTTCCGACAGGGTCCTGGAAAGCTCGATGATGCCGTTGTTGATGTCCGCAAGATCCAGGCCGTCGCTCTGGCGGCGAATCCGCTCCACGTTTTCCGGCGACAGGTTCAGCATGTCCTCCGGTTGTTTGATGAATTTTGTGATGAGCAGATTGCGGTAATGGGATACCCAGTCCTTCATGAACTGGCGCACGTCTTTTCCATCTGCCAGCACCTGATCCAGGAGCAACAGGGCTTCCGCCGGCTGCTGAAAGGTGATTTTGTCCGTCAGCTCTATGAAAACCTCCTCGCCCGCGGTTCCCAGGAATTCCAAAACGTCCGCCCTGTCCACGCTGCTTTGCCCCCCGGAAATGCACTGATCCAGGATGCTCAGCCCGTCCCTGACAGAACCGTCCGCATTGGCAGCGATGAGCCGCAGCGCGCCCTGGGAAACATCGATTCCCTTTTGCCGACAGATGGCATCCATGCCCTTTGCCAGGGTTTCCTCCGGCACCCGCTTGAAGTCCAGCCGCATGCACCTGGACAAAATGGTGGCCGGAAGCTGCTGCGGCTCCGTGGTAGCCAGGATGAACATGACGTTTTCCGGCGGTTCTTCCAGTGTCTTGAGCAACGCATTGAACGCGCCGGGAGACAGCATGTGTACTTCGTCCACGATATAAACCTTTTTTCTCCCCACCGCAGGCGGATACTTGACGCTTTCCCGCAGTTCCCTGATGTTGTCCACGCCGTTGTTGGAGGCTGCGTCAATTTCGACCACATCCATGAAGGTTCCTTCTTTGATGGCCATGCAGTTCGCGCAGGTTCCACAGGGGCGTTCTCCCTGGGAAAGGCAGTTCACCCCCTTTGCCAGAATCCTGGCAGTGGTGGTTTTCCCGGTTCCCCGCGTGCCGCAGAACAAATAAGCGTGGCTCACGGAATCGGCAGCCAGCTGGTTTTTTAAGATTTTTACAATGTGTTCCTGACCCAGGATTTCGTCAAAAATTTCCGGTCTGCAGGCTCTGTATAAGGCCGTATACATCTCCATCCCCCCTCCCGGCGTCCGCAGCGGCGTCCATTCCAAAGCCAACTGCCCCTGGCC
>CAZVBL010000066.1:0-13201 GCA_964625475.1 uncultured Zhenpiania sp.
AAACATATCCCCGGCAACTGACGTATGCCCACACGTCGCAGAATACTCAGCACGTTCCCCAATGCCTTTGACTGCGCCCTCAGCGGTCCATTTGACAACTTGTCTCTTGCCTAACTCTCAGCGTCGTAGGCTCTCTGTAAAGGCATGGCTGCCGTTATCTCCGCTTCAACGGTTTCGTTTCTCAAACTTTAGCTATGATACTACGGTTTACGGCGTTTGTCAAGGGTGAAAATCGCCCTTCCTGGAAAAAACGCCCTCATTTTTTGCAACCGCTGTTGCACAATTTTGCATTTCCTAATTATAGTCAGGATAAACGGGGAATTTATGCCAGCACATCGATCGACTGCCGCTTTGTAAGCGTGAGTTCCGATCTGGTCGTCTGTACAAGCCTGCTCTCAACATCCTCTCTCGTGATGCGGTTGACAATCTCCGTGTCAAAAGGAAATTCCGCAAATCATCGGAGTAGCGCTTCACGCTGGGATCGCATGCATATTATGGAACGAGTTCAATCTCCTTATATTGTTTGTCTGTCCCCAGCAGCCTTCCGCACAGGTCAATGAATCCCCTCCTTTATTTAATTCCCATCCATGATGAAATCACCATACGCTGTACTTCGCTTGTGCCTTCATAAATCTCGGTGATTTTGGAATCTCGCATGAATCGTTCAAAGGGATAGTTGCTTGACACGCCATCAATGCCGACAATGTCAATGCAGCGGCATGTAACCTCCACTGCTGTTTCAGAGGCAAACAGTTTTCCCATAGCGGCATATTGCGCATAAGGTTCTTCATCTTGTTTTGCTTGGGCAGCGCGCTGTACAAGCAAACGGGCGGCATCTACTTTGGTCTGCATATTGGCAAGCTGAAATTGCGTGTACTGATATTGGGAAATTCGCTGTTCGCCGATGGTGTGTTCTGTTACATACTTCTTGCAGCAGTCGATGGCTCCCTGTGCGATGCCAACCGCCTGTGCGCCTACGCTGATACGCCCACCATCTAATGTGGCAAGTGCAGTTTTGAATCCTTTTCCTCTTTTGCCTAACAAGTTTTCTTTGGGGATTTTGCAATCCTGAAAAATCAACTCGTATGTAGCGGAACCGCGAATCCCCATTTTCTTCTCTTTCTTTCCGAAAGTAAAGCCCGGTGTTCCTTTTTCCACCAGAAAAGCCGAAATTCCTCTACTTTTCTGCTCGGGATCCGTTACTGCGCTGACGAAGTAAATATCAGCGTAATAGCCATTTGTGATAAAGACCTTTGAACCATTCAGCAGCCAATAATCGCCTTTGTCCTCGGCTTTTGTCCGCTGGCCTCCTAAATCTGTGCCTGCGCCGGGTTCTGTTGCACCAAACGCCCCCAGTTTTTCGCCTTTCATCAAAGGGACAAGGAATTTTTCCTTTTGTTCCTGCGTACCGAGGACGGAGAGCGCATATGCACTCAAAGAATGATGTGCAGCAAACATAATGGAAGTCGTGGCACAATATTTTGCCAATTCCTCTACCATTGCGATATAGACGAGGTAGGAATGGCCGCTACCACCCACTTCTTTGGGATAGCAAACGCCCATCATATCCATCTCACGCAGCCGATCAAGCGCTTCAGACGGAAAGCGTTCCTGTCTATCAATTTCCGCAGCAAGAGGCGCAACCTCATTTGTTGCAAAGTCATGTATTTGCTCCAATAGTTTCTGTTCTTCCTTCGAAAAATGAAAATCCATTTGTACTCCTCCTTATTCGATAGGTATCAGTTTTAGGAGATTGCAGCTTTTTGCTTGCCACAACTTCCTTGCAGTTATATAATAGCAAATGAAAAAGGATTAAAAAATCAGATGTTTTCAAATGTAGCATTCGATTTTTTTGAATGATTAGGTGGGGATATGAACACGAAATATTTAGTTACATTGGTTACAATTTTAGAAGCAGGCAGTTTTCAAAAGGCTGCTACAAAGCTAAATTATACGCAATCTACAGTCACCTCGCAGATTCGTCAATTAGAAGATGAGTTCCAGATCAAATTGTTTGAAAAAATAGGGAGAAGAATGGAATTAACGCAAGCTGGGAAGAACATTTTGCCTTATGTGCATTCGATATTGCAAAACGCAGAACAAATCAGCAATTACCATAAAGATATATCTGATCTAACTGGAACACTGCGGTTTGTGGCTCCAGATTCTATTTTCATTTATCGTCTGCAACCACTCATAAAGGCAATTCGATACAAGGCTCCCCATGTGCGCCTGATTGTTAATTCGCTTCCATCTGAAGAAATCAATCAGGCAATCGTAAATGGAATGGCCGACATTGGGATTGATTGCGATAAGGGCGTTTTCCCCAACTCTGTCATTCATAAGCCTGCAAAGCCATGTAGAGCCTGTCTTATCGCATCCCCATTTGTCAATCCTGCCGATACGGACTTTATATCTTCACATCAGGAAAAACCATTCAGTATGATTCTAAATGAGTCTAAAGCAAATTATCAGACAGCAATTGCAGCTTACTTTGATAAGAAGGATATTGTACTAAATCCAGACATGAAATTACAAAGCATCGAAGCTGTTAAAAAAAGCGTCATGAACAATCTGGGAATCGCTTATGTCCCAGAATTTTCTGTCCGTGAGGAGTTAAAAAACGGGGTTCTGCTCAGGCTGGAAACAGAATTGGACGATATCTTGTTTCCAACGGTCTATCTGTATCATAAAAACAAATGGATTAGCCCACAAATGGAATTGGCTTTCAAGGTTTTGCAGGAGTTGATAGCCAAAGAAGACGGCTAACCCGTAGTGGAAAAAGTTGATCGAATAAAACCCGGTGAACAGCCCCCCGGTAATACAGAGGGGGTCCCTGGTTCAGGAAACTCCTTCTTCGTAATCTTGACTATGAACTCCGCTACATACCTGTCAGCTGTATCATAGCCTCCGCCTTCTAAAAAGTCTCCCCGTCCTGCATATCTCTGATGCTGTATGCACCACAGCCATTCCTTGTAAGATAAACCGGCGATCCAACTGTGACCTTGTCCAGTATATTGCCGTAATTTCTCAAATCCGATATAGGCTTAATTGTAGGCATAGTTTTCCTTCCTTATCAAACTTTATCAAACCCATCATCGCACTATCACAATACAGGAGCGAATACAATTGTTTTTCGACTAATTTATCGAACCTTTTGTAAACGAACTTGATAACGTTGTCCAGGAACAAAACTACTCAACAGCTTTTCAAATGGCAATCGACAAAAGACACGAATATCCCACTTGTGATAACCTGTGCCGTTTGGTGAGCAGCTTTCCTACTGCGCTTTGTCTTTGTCCTTGTTCTTGTCGTTGCCTCTGTTGTCCTTGTCTTTTTTATCTTTGTCCCTTCCCTTGTCTTTCTTTTCCGTCTCTTTCTCCTTCGCAGTATCTTCCTCCGCCGTTTCCTCCCCTGGCATCACATAAAGCTTCACGCTCTCAATGCGCCTGTCCTTCACGGATTCGATCTTGAACAGGTAGCGTCCAAACTCCAAGGTTCTGTCCCCTTCCTTTTCATCGGGGATTTCCCCCAAAAGATCGATGATCAGGCCACCGATGGTTTCGCTGTTGTCGGACTCCAGTTCGATGCCCAGTTCCTCGTTGATATCGTCCAAATCCATAGCCCCATCCATCAAATAGGTGTTTTCATCGATCCGCTCGATTTTCGGTTCTTCGTCATCGTATTCGTCATCGATGTCGCCCATGACCTCTTCCACGATGTCCTCCATAGTGACGATGCCGGAAAACCCACCGTACTCGTCAATGAGGATGGCGATCTGCTGGCGCATAGTCTGCAACTCAAAAAACAGGGAGTCGATGTTCTTCGTCTCCGGCACAAAATACGGCTGCCGAATGATGGTGCCGATGTCCACGTTGTCGAACCCCTCTTCCCTGGCCTTGATCAGGTAGTCCTTGATGTTGAGGATGCCAATGATTTTGTCGCTGTCATCGTCATAGACCGGAATCCGGGAAAAGCGCAGTTCCATCAATTCCTCGATGTATTCTTCCATGGGGTCGTTGATGTCGATGGAAAAAACGTCCGTCCTCGGCGTCATGATTTCGTAAGCCAGCTTGTCATCGAAGGCAAAAATGCTGTTGATCATTTTCTTGCCTTCCTCCTTGATCACGCCGCTTTCCTGACCCACCTCCAGCATGGACATGACCTCATCCTCGGAAAATTCCTCATCGTCCATGTCCGTCTGTTGCCTGGTCAGGCGAAGCAGCACGTTCACGGATGCGGAAAGCAGCCAAACGAAGGGTTTCGCAAAACATGCGATGCACTTGATGGGGCGCACGACCAGCATGGCGATCTGCTCAGAATGCTGCAGGGCGATTCGCTTTGGAAACAATTCTCCCAGCACCAGCGTCAGGTAAGATAAAACGACCGTAACGATCACTACGGCCAAATCCCTGGCTACCGTTTGGGAAAGGCCTACCCCCGCAAGCAGGATCCCCAGATCATCGGACATGCCCACCGCCGCCGATGCGCTGGCAAGAAACCCGGCCAGGGTAATGGCCACTTGAATAGTGGAAAGAAACGCATTGGGGTTTTCCAACAGATCCTGAACCGCAATGGCTCGCTTGTTTCCCTCCTGGGCGAGAATTTTGATTTTGTTCTTGTTGACGGAGACGACTGCCATTTCCGCCGCTGCGAAAATAGCGTTGATGACAATCAATGCAAACAGAAAAATAAATTGAACCGCCAAGGGCGATCCAGGGTCAGAACCTGACATTCTTCATTGCTCCTTTCGCTTTCTCAACATGAAATTTTCTGAAACGGGACGCTCCATTTTAATTTGCAGGATTTGTTGGGGGTGTGGGGCGGATTCCATGGGGTTTCCTTCCTCATCCAACAATACCGCAAGGGTCTGGGAAAAGGAATCCACGCCTGGACCGAACACTTCAATCTCCTCCCCCACCGTCATTTTGTTGCGCTGCTCCACGGTGGCCATCTTCGTTGCCCCATCGTAGCTTTTCACCACGCCGATGAAACTGTAATCCCTGGTATATGCGCTGGTCTGGTAATTCTGGCCTTCATTGGTGGGTTGGTTGAAATAAAAGCCCGTGGTAAATTCCCGATGGCTCACCTTTGTCAATTCCTCCATCCATTCCTGACGGAACGCATAACGCTCCGGATTCGCATAATAGGCATCGATGGCTTTCCTGTAGGCTCCCACTGTGGTGGCCACATAAAAGCTGCTTTTCATCCGCCCTTCAATTTTGGCAGATGCGATGCCAGCCTGAACCAGCTGTGGGATATGTTCAATCATGCAAAGATCCCGGGAATTTAACAAGTATGTCCCTCGTCCATCCTCTTCTATTGGGTAGTATTGCCCGGGACGCTGTTCTTCAACCAGAGCATATTTCCACCTGCAGGGGTGGGCGCACTGCCCCCGGTTGGCATCCCGTTCAATCATGAAATTGCTCAAAAGGCACCTGCCGGAATAAGAGATGCACATGGCTCCCTGGACAAACGCTTCCAGTTCCATTTCCACGGGCAGCCTGTGGCGCAGCTCTGCGATTTCTTCAAAGGTCAGCTCCCTGGCAAGGACGATTCGCTTTGCGCCTTGCCGCTGCCAAAACCGGGCCGTCTCGTAATTGGTCACGTTGGCTTGGGTGGAAACGTGGATTTCCGCATCCGGCATCGCCTCCCGCACCATGCATAAAATTCCCGGATCCGATACGATGAAAGCATCCATGTCCAGGCCTTTGAGTTGAATCAAATAATCCTGCAAGGGAAGGATGTCCCGGTTATGGGCAAAAATATTGAGCGCAAGATAGCAACGTGCGCCTTTTGCATGGGCATACCCAATCCCATCTTTCATCTCCGGGATGGAAAGGTTTCCGGCTCCAGCCCGCAGGCTGAACAGTTCACCGCCAAAGTACACTGCGTCCGCACCGTAATCCACCGCCGTTTTCAATTTTTCCAAATCGCCCGCCGGGGCGAGCAGTTCCATCTTTTCCATTTTTCCCATCCTGTCAATCCTGAGAGCCAGCCTGCCGGAACCCTCCATGTCCTGATTTTCCTATGCCCAATATGGGAAATCGCACAGCAGGCCATCCTGCTAAAGCGTTCCTTTCAAAATGCTGAGGGATACGCCATCTCCAATGGGCAGCACCGCTGTGTCAATCCCTCGAATGTCCGTAATATATGCGAGAAATTCCCGCATGTTTCGTATGCTGGTCCTATGTTTGTTCCTGCGGTCGTATTCATCCGAAACGGTCATGGCCTGCATCAGCACGTTGTCGCAGAGGATCGCTGCGCCGGGGTTGCATAGGGGCAGCGACTTGTCCCAAAATTCCCGGTAACGGCTTTTGGCCGCATCGATGAACACAAAGTCAAAGCCCCTTTCCAAACGCTCCAGCACTTCCTGAGCCTGACCCTGCAGGATTTCAATGCGGTGGGAAACTCCCAGGTTTTTCAAATTTTTTTCAGCTGTCGCTGCCATCTGGGGATTCGATTCGATGGTTGTAATTTGACAACCTTCGAAAGCGTATGCCATGCAAGCCGCTGAATATCCGATCGCCGTACCGATTTCCAGGATTGCCGCAGGTCGTTTCATGCGAACCAGGTTCAAAAGGAACCCTTCCATGTCCCGCAAAACAATGGGGGTATGCACCGCTTCCGCCTGTTTTCGCAATTCCGCAAACGCAGGGTTGATGGGGCGATATAGTCCATCTATGTATGCTGTGACCTTATCGTTGACAATGTTCATTTAGTACCACTTGTTCTCTTCCACCTTTTTCTCATGCTCCGCATAGGTCTTGGAATACAAGACTTCTCCATCCTGCGTTGCGAAGAAAAAGAGATAGTCGCTGGGTTCATAGTTGACGCAGGCTTCCATGGTGCGTGCCGGAACCGCACAAACCGGACCCACAGGAAGGCCTTTATGCTTGTAGGTGTTGTATTTGGAGTCGATGTTCGTTTCATCGATGGAAACGTTGACCTTCTTTTCCCCCAGGGCATAAAGCACCGTAATGTCGCTCTGGAGCGCCATGTTTTGATCCAGCCGATTCTTGAACACGCCGGCGATTTTGGCCCGGTCGGATTCAAAGAGGGATTCGGCCTCCACAACGGAAGCGAAGGACAAAAACTGGTGAACCGTCATGTCGAGTTTGTTTTTAATGTCGTCTTTGTATGGTGTCAATTCCTGATCCATTTTGTCCAGCATGGCTTCTGTCAGCGATTCCAAATCCGTCCCCTCCACGGAGAAAAAGTAAGTCTCAGGATAAAGATATCCCTCCAGCGGATACAGCAAGTCGGGATCCAGGATGTCATTTGTCAGGAACCAGTATCGATCGATGAGTGCTTTCAGGTAATCCTCATCCGCCCACTTGTTCAGGATTTCTTTTTTGGAAAATTCCGTTTCCTGGGAAATGGCTTCCGCCGCCTGCTTTATGGTGGCTCCTTCGATGATGGTGATCTTGGAATGGGCGATGTAATTTGGATTAGCCGTATTCATGGCACCAAACATCTCTGTCAGCGTCATGGATTTGTTGAACACATAGGTGTTGGCCTGGAGGCTGTCAGGCGAGGAAAGCTTGAGGTAAACCCGGCCACATAGTTGGTTTTGCACCAGGCCGGCCTCGTCCAGCTGGTTCAAGATCTGCTGCGCACCGCTTCCGCTCTCCACCGTGACGATCACGTCCTCCTGGTTTCCCGGATCTGTGGCAGAAATTCCATATACATAGAAAAAGAGACCCCCACCCAACAAGACGACAATGATTGCCAGTATGATGACGATGATTTTCATGCCGCCCTTCTTGTCAGCTTTCCTTGCGCTGTGCCTGTCGCGCCCCTTCCACCTGGCATCGATGGCTGCAGCCGCCTCGGCCGATTCTATGGCTTCGATCGATTCCAAGGTTTCGGCTGTTTCAGCGGTTTCTGCCGCATCAGCCAGTTCCATGGCTGCGGCGGCTTCAGTCGATTCCATGGTTTCTATCGGCTCGGTCGCTTCTGCGGTATCGGTCGGTTCCAAAACTTCGGCTGTTTCGGTCCATTCCATGGCCCCAGCGGCTTCGGTGGTTTCTGCCGCTTCGGTCGAATCAGTGGCATCAGTGGCATCGCTTGCTTCGGCGGCATCAGTCGGTTCCAAAACTTCAGTCGCTTTGACCGCTTCTGCGGTATCGGTCGGTTCTATGGCTTCAGCGGCTTCGCTCGCTTCAGTGATATCGGTCCATTCGGCTGGATCAGCAACTTCGGTCGCTTCGATTGCCTTTGCCTGTTCAGCCTGCTCACCGGCATCAGCCATTTCTATCGTTTCGGCATTTTCAACTGATTCCGCCATTTCGTTTGCTTCATTTGCTTCGGTCGGTGCCATCGTTTCGTTCCTTTCGATCGGTTCGCTCATTTGGTTCGTCCCTCTCTCTGCTCTTTTCCTTGACATGTTTTCCGCTCTTTTCCTTAGTGTGCTTTCCTCTATTTTACAGTACCTTTGGGTTGGGGTCAAGGGTTGGGGAGAGAATGGGCTTGGAAACCATGACAAAAAGGGGCTTGGCGTTGCGAAGATGAACTCCAAAAATGGAATAAAGGACTCCAAAGAAAAGGGAACCATTGGCCTGGCTTCCGCAGTTGTGTTGAAACGCTTTATTTGGGCTGTTGCTGCATAATCAGGCACGCAGGGCATGGAAAAAGCTGCCCTTCCCATATGACCAATGTCACTTAGTTAGTAACTTACTGACATTGTCCCATATGGCGGACAGCTTTTTCCCGTTCGGTTTTCTTTTTAAAAGGTTCCCTATGAATCTTTGGCCGGAAACCAATGACGCAAAATCAGCACAATGCCGCTCCCAGCGCCCTGCAGTTCGCCAGCGCATTGTCATCCGGCGTTTCCTGGCAAATCACGAAATCGCATGCCATGCTTGCCCCTGCGTCCTTGCAGGTTGCCTCCCAGTCGCGCATCCACTCTCCATCGCCCCATCCATAGGACCCGAACAGCGCAATGTTTTTTCCCGATAGCTTGGGTTTGCAGGAGGAAAACATGGGTTCAAACTCCTCTTCCTCCAACACTTCCGTGCCCATTGACGGGCAGCCGAACGCAATTCCATCGTAGGCCTTCATCATGTCCGCCGTAAATTCTGCGGAAGTGAGCAGCGAAACGTCCGCCCCTTTTTCCTTTGCACCGTCTGCCACGGCAGAAGCCATCGCCGCCGTGTTCCCGGTGCCGCTCCAATAAACAACTGCAATCTTCGCCATAAATGTTACATCCTTTCTTTCTTTTTGGCGTGCGCCCGCACGCTGCGAACCGATGCGATCGCCGCATTGCAGGCAACGCCCTTTTTTATCTCCATATCAGGCGGCCACAGTGAGCCGCTCGATGGAAAACCCTTTCAGCCACTGCGCATAATAGATGTCTGCGCACTTTTTGTACTTTTGAAATTTCAGCTGTGCCTGTTCCACATTGCCGTACACTTTCCAGCACCCGATGGATTTGAAGCATTCCGCCTTGTTCTCTATGAACCCTTGCACATCTTCCGGGGGATAGCCGAGAAAAAGCCCGATTTCGTGCGGGAAAGTCCGAGCCTCCCTCAATTTTTTTGCCAGGAATGCGATGCATTGCCCCGGTTTTTCACAAGGGTAGCCCAGATCCCGCAGCATGGCGGCGGCACGGCAGTCCGCAAAATCCTGTTCCAGCTTCAATGGACGATACACATAGATCAAAACCCGGCGTTCCATTTCTTTCATGGGTACCATGCGCAGCCCTTTGGGCGACAAAAGCCGATTGAGCCTGCGTATCTCATCCAACAGCCCTCCCCCCTGCCGACCTTCTGCGGCAAAAAGGTTCCCCGTCTTCAGCCCCGCCAAAGTAGGCGAGCAATGAATGACCAATGATTCTTCTGACACGTTCCACCTCCGTTCATTGATTCTTTTTTGATTAGTTGAGACTAACTCACGTTCCAAAAAATAATGCCTTGCGGCATCTGTAGAAAACACGATGCAAACCTGTGGTTAGGTTTCACTAACCACAGTATACAAAACATCCTGCGTGATGTCAATACCCCTTAATGAAATTCCCAAAAGTATTTTCTGTGGTGCCATGTCTATGGTGCAAATAGATGTGACCCAAGAAAGATCGTGCGATCCGCTGTGGAGCGCACGCAGGCACTTTTGTATATGATAAGCAAGGGATTGTATTTATATGAGGCATAATCCGTCCTGCATCGATCAATGATGAAATAAAAGCAGACATTTTGTTTCCCTATTGCAAGTTATGTTGATTTTTTGAAATCAGAAAAGTATGATGGAATCATATATTTTAAGTTCCGGAAAGGAGCCAATGTTGATGAACAACCGTGCCATGAACTTAAAACCGACATCCTGCATGCCGCTGCGAGTCACGCCGTAAATGTGATCAAAAAAGGAATCGCCCACCTCACCGAAAAGGATTTTCAGTTCTTCTTTGGAAAGATGATCGATTCTCATGCCAGTTTTTTCACGCTCCATCTCGTCCTCTTTCCTGTTGCGGCTTGCGGATGATGCAATGCATCCGCATCCCTTTCCTGCGCTCAAAGCGCTCCAACTCCAGCCCGGCTTTTTCGCAAAATGCCCTAATTTGCTTCTCACTGTATACGCCCACATCCCCGTGTCCCGCCAGGTGCGCCAACGGCATTTCGACATGGTTCATCAGCCACCGCAGCACTGCGCCCCCGGTGTAGTCCCGAAAAATCAACCGTCCTTTTGGCTTTAGCACCTTTTGTATGCTCATGAAAAACGCCTGCGGGTTTGGATAGCGGCGATTGCATTGGAGGCCGGGATTCCCAGCGCATTCAGGATGCTTTCCGCCTGCTCCTTTACCTCCAGCTCTATTCGTGCATAAAGATTTGAATAAGCCCTTCAAATCTACTGCGTTTATCATTTTTGCCTTCTGAGGTCTCAATTACGTCAACAATATCATGATGATGACCGTGAGCCACGAACCCACAACCTGCCGTTTACAAGGGATGAATAAGCCCCTGACAAGGTGCAACAGGAATCACCTGGGGCGATGATCCCACCCGCTTTCTAAACATAAACGATGGTTGCCCCAAATGGGGTCAACGCCAATTTTGCCATCTTAAAGCATTGCCGCCCAAAAGGAATCCCTATGATGGTGCAGCACAATAGAACGCCATTGCATAAAGCCGACAGAGCCAAAGGAATGCCGCTGAATATCATCCAAAAAACATTTGCGATCACAGATATGGTGCTTCCTCCATATTGTATTTCTTTTCCAAATGGAAAAAATGCCAGCGTGGCAAGTTTGAAGCACTGCCGCCCAATCGGAATGCCTACAATCGTAATGCTCCACAAAATCCCGGCAATTCCCCAGGATATGCCTTGCCACAAGCCGCCGCACAAAAACCAAATCATGTTGCCTAAACAACCCATTGCAATTTCTCCTACTCTGCGCCTGTTCCGCTGTACCTTCAAAATCAAACTTCCACAGATCCCATTGTACCACAAATTACCTTTGAAAACACAACAAGATTCGCAGGATTTTTGCATGTCAAGGCAGGGGCGTGGACGGGTTCGTATTCCTCCCCAGGCTATCCGAAAGCTCCTTCCCCCCCACTCCATCACAAATGCGAAATGCTTGCTCTGTATCGCTTCAATTTTTCTTCTGTTTCGTTCCGAATAATAGAGTCCATCGCACGCAATAGTTTTTCTTTGTCCTGCGGCAGGAAACCCTGAAACCGAAAAGCATTGGACGCACCCATGGCGGCAAAGACCGTTGAAACGTTGATATGTTCAATCAGTATGCGTATTTCCCGATATTTTTCCAATTCACTTTCTTCTTGCCAGGTTCCTTTCCGAATTTCCTGATACAGATCAGAAGAAGGGAAAATCGTCAGCATATTTGCGCCTACCAAAATCGGGTGCAGCTGATTGCAGGCCTCAGCCGTTGCTTTTGCGCCGATTTCTCCGCAGCCTGCTCCGGAAACGCCCACAAGGTAAAAGAAACTGTATCGAATGCCGGCTTCATCCAACCGTTTGCACTGATCTATGATATCAGCGGAAAGGTATCCTTTATTCATGAATCTCAGTGCTTCATCGTCAGCCGTTTCAACGCCAATCGTCAAACCGTCATAGCCCAAGCGGCGAAGCCCCAGCAGTTCATCATCCGTTTTCAAAGCAACATCTGTCACGCGGGCAAAACAGCCAATGCTTGTGCATTGCGGAAAGTATTTGTAAATGAGCTCGGATATTTGCTTCAACCTATCAAATTGCAGGACGAACGGATTTGCTCCGGTCAAAAAGACGCGACATGTGGTTTTAGGCGAGCAGCCAAACAATTTGTCCTCCAGCTTCTTTAGCGGCTCATGAAAAAACACCTGCGCTTCTTCTAAATCTGCCTTTATGTCTTCCATCGGCGACATACGAAACTTAAATGGCAGGTCTTCATATAATGTGCAAAACTTGCACCTGTGATGCGTGCATCCCACCGTTGCTTCCAACAGCAGGGAATCCGCTTCATACGGCGGTCTCCAGATTGTTCCCGTGTAATGCATGAAATTTTCCTCCTTTGCCTTTTGTACAAATTATATCATTGTACGATTTTTAGTAAAGTACTGTACTTTTTTGTAGTACATTGCATTTCATTGCCACATATGATATCATTTTAAAGCAAGCGAGGTGTTTGAAATGAGAAAGAGCGAGCAAGCGATCAGGCGCTGCAAAACGATGTCAACCATCCAGAAAATGTTGGGGGGAAAATATAAGCTTGAGATTCTGTACTATATATCGATGTGCGATATGCACAGGTTCGGCGAACTCCGTCGCTGCATCGGCGAAATAACGGAATCATCTTTGACAAAGCAATTGAGGGAGCTGGAAGCAGACGGATTTATTCACAGACACGATTTCAAGGAAGTACCGCCGCATGTGGAGTATACCTTAACCGAACTGGGGCAAAATTTTATCGCAGTCCTGCAATTCATGAAAAAATGGGGAGATGACAATCTGTAAAACATGCCCAAAACGAAGGTGGCGACCGTATAGGCGTATTTCCGGCAGCTATCCATGAAAGAATTTTATACGAAACGCATCTGCTCCACTTACAGCAAATCCTTAAAGGTATCATATATATCCATAATATTCCCCGTCATTAAATGCCAAACCGCTTTTTAAAAAGCTGCCCAAGTCGCAAGTCGGCTCTGTTGCCGTCCTATAAATGATACAACATAACGAACCGAAATTCCGTACTCGCATAACGATGAAC
>CAZVBL010000067.1:0-13188 GCA_964625475.1 uncultured Zhenpiania sp.
CTTATTGCCGTCCACCATCGCATGATTTTTAACAAGTCCATAGCATAACCGGGCAGCCTTCGCCTGTGTGCTTGGATACAATTCCTCCCCTCCAAAAGACTGAAAGGGTGTTTCCAACGCAGACTCCAGAAGTTTTTCGTCACGAACTCCATCACTGCCGCCTGTTTCCTGAATCAACTGACTATGGAGCATCAAAACCTGCTTTTTCGTCAGTCTTATCATTTGGCAAGCACCTCATAAGCTTCTTTATTCTGTGCCATAAGGCGTTTTGAAATACTCATTACATTCTCATCAGAAGCAATGCTCTCCTGTTCTGCCTTGTTAAAATCAATTACAAGATACCTCGGCGTATTGTTCTTTAATATAACAGCATTACCTAATTCGTCTACAATCCGTGCCACCTTGGAAAAATTCTGGTTTGCCTCTGTAATAGAAACCATTGCATTTGTATCTATCCTCATGATACCACCTCCAAATCTATATCTGCTCTTTCCTTATAGTATAACAGCTTGTAGGATAAATTCAAACTATTATTCATACTAACTTATTTCTTTGAAGGCGAGGGGAGCGCTGCCCAATATTCCCTCATCGATGACATCCCTGCCCAAATTTATGATGGCTGGGGCATCGACATAGCGGAATTGCTGAAATGACGGAACCAAAAAGATCCCGTCATTTCCCTGCAATTTTCAAACCCAGCTCTCATTTTACAAAGGCATCGTAAATCGCCTTGATGGAAGTCTCCAAATCCTTGTTTTCCACCCCAACGATGATGTTCATTTCGCTGGAGCCCTGGTCGATCATGCGAATGTTCACGCCAGCCTCTGCCAGGGCGGTAAACAATTTGGCCGAAGTTCCCAGGCGAGCGGACATGCCGGATCCAACCGTGGCGATGAGCGCAATATGCTCAAAGACCTCCATGGTGTCAGGCTTGAGCTGCTGTTTGAATTCATCCAGGATTTCATCCAGCCTCCCATCGATTTTTTTGTCCGCCAGCACGACGGACACCGTATCGATCCCCGTGGGCAGGTGTTCCAGCGGAATGTCGTAATCCTCCAGGATCCCTGTCAGTCTGCGGACAAAACCCCGCTCCTCGGTAAGCATGCTTTTGTAAATGGCAATGACGGTAAAATCCTTTCTGCCAGCGATCCCGGTGATAACCTGTCCATCCTCCGCCGACCCTGCTTTTGCCATGATCATGGTGCCCTCGTCCTGTGGCCGGTTGGTATTGCGAATGTTGATGGGAATGTTGGCAATCCTGGCCGGATAGATGGCATCCTCGTGCAGCACCGAAGCCCCCATGTAAGACAGCTCCCGCAATTCCAGGTAAGAAATGGCACTGATGGGTTTTGCCCCTTTCACAATGCGGGGATCCGCCATGAGAAAGCCGGAAACATCCGTCCAGTTTTCATACACCTGCGCATCGACTGCCCGGGCAACCAAAGCACCCGTGATATCCGATCCACCCCGGCTGAAGGTTTTCACCGTTCCGTCCGGCGCAGAGCCGTAAAACCCAGGGAGGACAGCCCTTTCGTGTCTTTCCAGAGCTTCCCGCAAGGCCTGGTTCGTCTCTTCCAACAGAAACCGCCCTTTTGCGTCAAAGCGCACCAGCCCAGCCGCATCCACAAAATCGTAACCCAGATAAGCCGCAATTAAAATCGCATTCAGATATTCGCCCCTGCTGGCAACGTAATCGGTCGTGGTTCCCTTTTCCAGGTTTTTTTTAATGTCGCGCAAATAGTCCTGGATGTTGGCCTGGATGCCCAGGTTCACTTCCGTCACCTTGTAGCGGTCGCACACCACCTGGAACAACTGCTCGTAAGGCAGGTTATGTTCGATGTGGGTTTTGCACAAATACAGCAAATCCGTCACTTTCGTGTCCTCATCGAACCGTTTTCCCGGTGCGGAGACCACAATATATCTTCTGTCCGGGTCAGCTTCGATAATTTTCCTGGTCTTTTCGATTTGAATCGCATCCGCCACCGAAGATCCCCCAAATTTTGCTACTTTGATTCCCATTTCTGTCTATCCTCCCAGCCTTTTACAGTCCTGCGCTCTTTCTCAACGCTTCCGCTTTGTCCGTCCGCTCCCATGGCACATCGATGTCCGTCCTGCCAAAGTGTCCGTAAGCGGCCAGCTGTCTGTAAATCGGCCTTCTCAAATCCAGATCCCGGATGATGGCCGCCGGCCTCATGTCAAAATGCGCTTCCACCAGCTGCGCCAGCTTTTCATCCGAAACCTTTCCCGTGCCAAAGGAATCCACCAGGATGGAAACCGGTTTTGCCACACCGATGGCATAAGCCAGCTGGATTTCGCATTTGTCCGCCAGTCCTGCGGCAACCACGTTTTTCGCCGCATACCTAGCTGCATAGGTCGCTGACCGATCCACTTTTGTTGGATCCTTCCCGCTGAACGCGCCGCCGCCGTGACGTGCGTATCCGCCGTATGTATCCACGATGATCTTTCTGCCGGTAAGCCCGGAGTCCCCGTGTGGCCCGCCTACCACGAATTTTCCCGTGGGATTGACAAAATATTTCGTGTCGCCGTCCAAAAGTCCCTCCGGCACGATGGGCTTTACCACCTGCTCGATGATATCCGACATGATGCGGTCATGATCCACGTCAGGATCGTGTTGGGAGGAAATCAGGATGGTGTCAATGCGCTTTACCTTGTCGTCTTCATACTCCACCGTAACCTGGGTTTTCCCATCCGGCCTCAAATACGGCAGGATTCCCTGCTTTCGGACTTCCGTCAGCCGCATGGCCAGCTTGTGCGCCATGGAAATCGGCATGGGCATCAGCTCCGGCGTTTCGTTGCAGGCATAGCCGAACATAAGCCCCTGATCCCCTGCGCCCGTCTCTTCCGATTCCTCTGCCAGGTCGCCTTCTTTGTATTCCAGGGCCTTGTCCACGCCCAGGGCAATGTCAGGGGACTGCTCATCGATGGCGGTCATGACTGCGCAGGTGTTGCCGTCAAAACCGTAATCGCTCCTGGTGTACCCGATGTCGCAGATGACATTCCTGGCGATTTTCTGGATGTCGATGTAGCATTTGGTGGTGATTTCTCCCATTATCATGGCGTATCCCGTATTTACCGTGGTTTCCGCCGCCACGCGCCCATAGGGATCCTGCTCAAAGATGGCATCCAGGATCGCATCGGATATCTGGTCGCAAATCTTGTCAGGATGGCCTTCTGTAACGGATTCTGATGTAAAAAGTTTTTTCATGTCTGCCTCCTTGTGTCATATGCGCCGCCCCTGCGCCAGGGCTTCGGCGGCAAGCGGGGGAAACCCGTTCCGAACCATGAAGTTCATTGAAGTGCGTTCCTCCCTGGGAAACCCTCATTTCATAGAAAAACCTCTTCTGAAAGAAGAGGCGATTTTTATCATCTTTCCTCATCTTTCAGAATAAAGTATCCTGTAGGATTTAGCACCTTTTCTGCTTGTGGACGCATCTAGGTTGCCGGGCTTCATCGGGCCTATTCCCTCTGCCGCTCTCAATAAGGATTTCTGTTTATAAAATTCTCTACCTGTTTATTATATCGAATTTATGTCGCTTGTCAATGGTGTTCCTACTTGTATTTTTTATAAAATAGGTTATACTTTAGATACCATGTTTGTAAAGAGGTGCTAATTTGACGAAACCAAGTTTTACAGTAATCGAAGGGGGGCTTTCCGCTCCGAAAAATTCCAGGACGAGACAGTTCATGGGCGCATATGTGACCAACACCAGGCTTATGGGCGTACTTGGGCTATACATCCACTGGAGATTGGACGACCGCTATTCCTCCCCTGACTTCCACCAATTTTTCTATCTCGATGCAGAAGAGTACGGTTTTGAAACTTATCGGAGCGTCCTGGGCAACAGCGTTGAGGAAATCGCCGCCATCGAACAGGCTCTCATCGGGGGGCTGGGCGGTTCCAAGGTGGAAATCACAGAACGCGAGGCCAGGGCCCTTGTTTGTGAGTACGCCCGGTTCAACGAAACCCATGGCCTTTCCATGCCGGACGGTCTTGCCGAATACGAATTTCTCCTGGAAACGCCTGCTGCGCTCACTCCAGCCGAGCAAAAAACGCTGCGGGAAAAGCAATGCGATCCGGTGGTTACGGACTACCAGGCCATCAATTATTTCCTCATGCGCTGCTTTGGAAAGGACTACGAAGCCGCTGGCTGGCTATGCGCAGCGGAGTTTGATTTGGACATTTACAAAAAATACGGCATTTGCACGTTGTGCAAAAATACCATCGACCGGGACGAATCCCGATCCGATGCCTTTCTGTGCGAATCCCTGATCGAACGCAAGGATCAATACATGCTACTAGTGTCGCAATTGACCCTTTCCCAGCATCGTATCGCTTCGTTTGAAAAGTGCTCCGGTTTTCCCGTCAGCTCCGCAGAAGCCGCCATGATGCTGGCAAAGCCGGAGTTCGTCACGGTTTACGAAATCCTCATGTCCGCAGACGAATTTAACGACACCATCGCACAGATGTCCCTGCACGCCATGACGACGTCCCACGAAAACGGCAGGCTGTTCCTGGCCTTCAACAACAATAACAACCATGTGGATAAACGGGTGTTCCGCCTCAGCGAGGACATCTTTGGCCTGTACTACATCTCGGATTTTGGTCAGCTCATCGTATCGTCCTTCAGCCTGAGCGGCATCCACGCCCTGGAAAAGGAACTGCGGAAAAGCGTGCTCGCCCCTTATTTGATGGCTACCGCCAAATACGAATTCAAAGAACCCGTCCTTTACGAGTTCATCCAAAGCGATTTTGAGGATTTCAACGAATTTCTCGATTTCATACGGAACGAATGAGCATTTGGAACAGCTTTTTGTTGATCGTCTTCACTGCCCCGCCGCTGATATTGGCAACAACGATCACGTGGGCATCCAGCCGTGGGCAAATCCAAAAGCTGGCTCGAAAACCATCGTCCGTGCCTTCATGCCCATAGATCTCATAGCCTTGCTGGGAACGGAGGAACCAGCCCAGACCCATGCTTTCCCCATTGTTGGGAACCACAGCGTATCGTTTCCATAGTTTTTGATAGGTTGTCGGGGAAAAGAACCTCTGATCCAAATGCGCTCTGGCCCATTTGTCCAGATCCTCCAGGCAGCTGGTGAGCGTGGAGCTTGGTCCATGTTCCCGATTGTAGGGATAATGCCGCTCCAAAACGATGCGTTTTTCTTCGTCCTTCGCATGGGGCATGGCCATGTGGGCCTGGCTCAAATCTTCCAGCCGCAGGCTGCCTCCTGCCCGCTCAAAGGTGAGGAACGTGGAACGTTCCATTCCCAGGGGCTGCAGGACTTCCCTTTTCATGTAATCCTCGTATGTCTGTCCCGTGCGTTCCGCAATCACCAGCCCCAGCAGTTCGTAAGCCATGTTGCTGTAGTGGAATTTGTTTTCATGGGGCGACCAGAACATGTGGGAATTTTTCACTTCATCGCTCACAGCGTAGCCTTTCAGCGCAGTCTCATCCGTTTTGGGCATGTCCCAGCGATATTCTTCCACATCTGCCATTCCCGATGTGTGAGTCAGCATGTGATGGATTTTTATTTCGCCATATCGCTTGTCCGCAATGGACACAAAGGGCAGGACGTCCATCAGACGGTCATCCAGGTTCAATGCTCCTTCTTCGCAGAGACGCAGGATTCCCGCAGACGTAAACAGCTTTGACACGGAGGCCATGTGGAAAATATGATCCGGCTCCAGCGGCTCCTGGGACGTTACGTCTTTTACGCCTACCGCTTTTTTCAGATTTAGCCCCTTGAGGGCTTGCGACCCTTTTTTCCCTACGCCCACCGACACGGCAAGCCCCGGCAAATCGTGCAAAACCAAGGCATCTTCTATGTAACGTTCCAGCTGCTCCATGATCTTCTTCATCGCGTTCGTTCCCTTCTCCCGATATCGCTTTCATCATGATTGTACCACAAATTTAAACTGAAAACAGGAGCGCAATTCATGATTCAATGAACCCATCCCTGCGGCAACGCCGTATCAATCAATTGCGTTCATTGTACCACAAATCCACAGGGAGCTGTGAAAAAATAAACTTCTTCGGACAGAAGCCTCAAATGCCCACTGAACGTTTTCCTCCTGCAATTCTTGCAGGAACGAACGGAGCGCCAGTCATGCCAAAGGCCAATAAATTTGCTGTTTTTCATCCGCACATTCACAGCCGCTTTCGCTTTTAGGATCGTCCTTGTCTTTGAACTGCCAGCTAATCCGAAGCCGTTTCCCCCACATAAAGATACCCCACCACCGCTTCGCCTTCATGCCAGGGCGTGCCACAGTGGAATGCGATGGCTTCTTTTTGCTTTTCCACATTCCATCCCGATTCGGAAACCATGAGGGGGTCGGCCTGCTCCACGACAGCCACATGGGTTTCATAACAGGCGACGGCTCCCCTTTTCGCTTCATGCCCATAAGGATACCATCCCTGCTCCTTGTTTTGGTTCCACCAGGTTCCCGCGTTCCCGGTAAAGGCATAGGGCAGCTTTTCTCCTACGATTTCACAGGCTCTCCCCCAGGCATACCAGGTGCAGTTGCCCGTCACATAGCCCGCCTCCTTCTTGCTGTAAGGAGCAAGATCGGGGTAAAAGGGATTCATGTCGCTATCATAGTAAAACTCCGCTCCTGCCGCACCTTTTTCCGGGGGCTGTTCCCGGATAAAGGGAGGGGGCTGCCATTGCTGCCATGCCGCCAGCTGGAGGTTGTAAAAAGCCAGGATTGCCAGAACCAGCGCAAGCCCTGCTCCTGCTCTCCGTTTCATAAGTAGGATGTCCTTTCCGCATCGGTTCAATTTATGTGGATGCCTGCGAAATTAGAACCCCGCCGAAGCGAGAGGGAAGCGAGGAACGAAAATCGTCAGCCGGACGAATGAACGCTTGTCGCCAAACAAACGCATCGGTCATCGGTGCTGCTGCGATTCCACAAACCCGCAAAACGCAAAGGAACCGCCCACACCAGCGGAAAGCTTGCACGAGCGGTTCCCTTTTTATTGTCCATGAATCACATGATATGGCAACGAATTTGTGGTTTTCTGGCTATTTCAGCAGATTCAGCAAAGCCTGTTCGTTCTTTGCGTCTGCATATTCGGAATCCATTTCCCTGATTCCGGCAGGAAATTCGTACTTCGCCAGTCTTTCTATGAATGGATCCGGATCGAAGTGTTCCGGTCCCCATGCGCCAGCTTCGTTCCAGATGCCCTTTGCGATGAGTTCCATCATGATGACCGGGCTTACAGCAGTCTGAGCCACTACAGAGTTTGTGGTGTATTTTGAGATGCAGTCCTGGTTGTCTGCAATCTGATACAGGTAGATGGATCTGTATTTTCCGTCTTTCCAGCCTGTTACCCATGTGCCTGCGCAGCCTTTTCCCGTCATGGTCATGGTTGCGTCTACCGGGCTTGGAATTACTTTGCACACAAAGTCCCTCGGAGTAATTTCGCTGTCGCCAACCTTGATCTTCGTTCTCTTGTCAGCAAGCCCATATTCGTGGAGCACCAACAGCTTCTTTCTGAAGTCCGCCGGCACGCCGTATTTGAAGGTGCATCTATTGCAGTCGATTTCTCTCGGCACCAGCAGCACTTCTTCGTGCTCAACGTTGATGACTTCCACGTCGCCGATCCCACCAGGGAAGTTGAAGATTTCCGGTTCGGAGAAATGCTCCGTACAGAACCAGTGTCCTTCAGGATGCTCTTCGTTCTTTTCCCAGATTACCGGTGGCTGCAAGCATTCTTCGATGGTCGTCCATACGGAAAATCCAAAGTCGGAATCCGTGTTTCCATAGTTGTCTCCGTCTCTTACGTCTACGCGGTCGATCTTGTCAAACAGGTGTTTCTCCGCATATTTTGCGAATACGTCTGCCATTCCTGGCTCTACGCCGGAACCGCATATCGCCATCTGGCCGGAGGCTTCCCATTCCTTCTGCTTTGCGAACTGATAATCGCCCAGCTTGATGTTAGGCAGCTCGTAAGGCTTTTCAGGATGCTCCGTTCCCAATGTCATGGCGCAATCCAAGTATCCGATTTTGCACGCCAGGCATGTGTCGAAGATCGTTTCGTTCATTCTTGGGTCGCATGCGTTCATTGCGAATGTAATGCCATGTTTTTTGACAACCCCTTTGATGCTTTCCGCATCCATGGCATTGATCTGCTCCGGCACGAATTTTCCGCCGCCACAGATTTCGTTTGCTACTTTTTCCGCACGAGCTGCGTCGTAGTCCGCAACAACGACTTTCTCCGCCCAATCCGCTTCTGCGCCTCTTCTTTTAATAATCATAGCCGCCGATGTTCCTACGCCGCCTGCTCCAATAATCAGTAATTTCATCTTCTCTTACCTCCAAACAATTTTTAACATATGTGGTTCTGTGCCGATACTTTAATATTACCAAAGATGTCTGAAAGTTGCAACTATAGTCTTGCTTTAAATCAGTACTAACTTGCTCATTATTTCCTGTCCACCAACAACAATTCTGCGCTGAAACCCTTGAGCGTAGTGCGCAGGCTCAAGGTGTCGGAACTGGTAAACTCCGCAAATTCAATGACTGGGAGGGCTGTCCACTGGCTGATGAGTTCTTCTCTCCTGTTGTAAGCGCTGTGCGGATGGATCTGCGCTTCCATGTCGGAAATCATTTTGTGTCGGAAGGTTTTGTATCGGGAAATGCGAAAAACGCCGGAAAGCCCGGAGCAACGAGCCAGAAATTCCACTTCTTCCTCATATTTGCGGATGATGTTCAGGGAAGCCTCTTTGCTTCTCGTGTTTTTCAAATCCATCCCCACGATTTCGCTGAAATTGTAGACCAGGATGGTCAGGTTGTCCAAAGAGCCGGGAAACTTGGAAGCAGTCGTGATGATGTAATTGGAACCGGAAGCGATGATCGCTTCCCCCAGGCTTTTCAGCAACTCGTAAGGACCTGCCACGGGAAGCATGTTCTCCCGCTCCAACAATTCTTTCAACCCGTTTGTCTTTGTTCGCAACCCCATGTAGTCGTCCTCGTAGATGTTCACGTCCACAATGATGGGCCGCGCCTTCTGCTTGTTGATGTAATCCGTATAGACGCCCTTTACCTGCTGGCGTATGGCTTCTTCGATTTCCGCAGGCGTGCTGCGCTGATATTTGGCCAGGGTCTCCCGGCTGCTGATTTTTCCGGCGAACTGCTTGCGATATTCCAAGGGATGCATGCCGTACCAGGTTTGGAAATGCTTGATGTAATACCGCACTGCGGAAAACCCCGTTTCTTCTGCGATGGCCCCGATCTTCTTGCTGGTTCCCAGCAGCAGCTTTTCCGATTCTTCCACTCGGATGAAGCTGAGCAGATCCTGGAAGCTGAGCCCGGTGGCTTCTTTGATGACGTGGGACAAATAATAGATGCTCAGGTGTTCCCGCTCGGCGATTTCGTTCAGGGTCAGCTTGCGGGAGTAATTGTCGTACATATAATCGGTAATCCTTTTGAGTCGGCCTGCCAGGATTTTGTTGCCCTTGTTTTTGGTTCCATTGACGAATTTTCCATCTTCCATGACAAAATACTGAAAGTCCGACATGAGGCAGGCGATCAGGTTGTGGGTGCTTTCGATGACCTTGTGCTCGTATCCGTATCCCTTTTGCAGGATTTCCATCATAATGCGAGCCAGGGTGCTGCGCAGGACTTCCAGGCTCTCATCGCTGTCATCCTCCATGTCCGTGACAAAAAAATTGTTTTTCAGGCTGTCATAATACTTGGAGAAATAGCTTAAATCCAACTGGAGCATCATGACCATGTTTTTTTCCCCGGTATTCTTGAAGCTGTGCATTTCCCTGTCGTTTAAGATGAAAATATCGCCCTGCTTGAGCGTATATGTGTAGTATCCGTTTCGCAGCGTCACGCTTCCATCCAAAACGTACACCACTTCCATGTCATCGTGAAAATGGATGGGATATTCCTCAATATTGGCAACTACGACATTGACCGGCAGTTCATCTTTGTAAACGCTTTTTTCCTTCAACATGTGTTATCCTCCTTGCTGTGAAAAGACCCTTTGCTTTGTGCTCCGTGTGTATGTAAGTCAACGTTTTTTTCGTCCCTGTTCCGCCGGACTTGCCTCCGCCGCGCTGTCTACCAGGTTGATCTCCTCATGGGGCCTTTTGCCGGTAAATTCCGTGATTCCGTTAAAGATTCCCTGCGCCAGTTTCTGCTGGTACTCCTTGCTCTGCAGCAGCTCCGCCTCCTGGGGGTTGGACAAAAAACCGCACTCTATCAACGCAAGGGGGCAGGGCACTTCTTGAAAAAGGAACGTATCATTTTTTGCCAGGGGCTTTCGCTCCTTGCCATCTGGAATCTGCTCCGCCATTTCTTTCTGCAAATGCTCCGCCAGCAGCTTGCTTTTTCCCAGAACGCTCTCGCTTCCTCCCGAACCGGGGTAAAACGTTTGATAGCCCCGCACAGTGGAATCCGCCGTAAAACTGTTGAGATGGATGCTAATTGCCAGTTCCGGCTCCGTATTTTTGATCAATTCCCGCCTGGCTTTCAAATCCTGGGTTTTCTGGCTGCGAATCGTGCCGCCGGTTCCTTCGCCCAGGGCTTTGTCCGTTTCCCTGGTCATGACTACCCGCCAGCCTGCGGCTTCGGCCAGAGCCTTGACTTCCTGGGCAATGGCCAGGTTGATGTCCTTTTCCGAGACACCCCTGCCGCTCACCGCGCCTCCATCTATGCCGCCATGCCCCGGATCCAGCAAAATCACATCGCCGGCCATGACGCTTGCCACGCTCCTGGCTATGGTTCCATGCCCCAGCATAGCTACCGCAACAGCTGCCAATACAGCCACGCAGATCACCGTCTGCGTCAATCGTCTTTTCATAACCTCACCTCCAAACACAATAAATTGTATGAAGGCGAGGGTATACTTATTCTACAGCAAATTAATACATGTTTATTCTACCATGAACTTCTAAAAATGCAATCAAAATTCGTGATTCCACGAACACTTCCTGCGAAAGGAAACTGTCACGCATGCAGAGCCACCAGCTGACGCAGCAAATCGGATCTGCTGGCCGTTCCCACAATTTTATCCTGATCCAAAACCGGCACTTTTTTCACTTTCCGATCTGAAAGGACTTTGAACAATTCCCGAACGCTGTCGCCAAGTTCCACAGAAATCACTTTGCGATTTGCCAATTCCATGACGTTGAATTTGTCCAGTTCTTCCATCTGCCTCTGCAGGGCTTTGGGGTTGTGCCACAGTGGGTACATGGAAGCGAAATTGGCGTTGTCCGCATCCGTATCCAACATGAAACGGACGATGTCGCCATCGGAGATAAAGCCGGCAACATGACCATCGTCTGCCAGAATTGGCAGGCCACTGGTTTTTTTCTCCGCCATGCACTTGAGTGCCTCCAGAACCGTGGCATGCACGGAAACGCTGTAAACTTCCCGCCGCATGACTGCTGCGATGCCCGAAACGGGGAAGTCGCTTTCCTGATCGCTTTCCAGTTGGGCGTTTCCAGCCATTCTCGTTACCAAAAGAGCCAGAACCACGCCGACAAAAGCCAGCGCAGCCGCCAACATGCCGGAAGCCGCAAACCCGGTTCCACCTGGCTTCATGGAATACACGCCCGCAAACAGAGATGAACCGATGCACCCTGCGATTTGAAACCCCGTGCTCATGACCGTAACGCCATGGGGGTTCAGTTCCGGGCTTAGCTGGGAAAGGGCAAAGCTCTGAACCGGCCCGATGATGAGCGCCGATCCGCAGATGACCGGAACATACAAGATTGCCAATAGTACCAGCGTCCCGGCATCCTTGCCGAAGGTCAGTGCAAAGGCAAATGCGCAAATCAGCGCAAATCCCAAGGGCAACAGCACCTTTGCGCCCCGTTTGTCGTAAACCCGTCCCGCAATTGGAGATACGATGCACGACATCAATATGGCAGGAAACAATGTCAGGGAAGCGCTGAGCGCCGATTTTCCCAACACGCCCTGCATGAACAGGGGCATCACGATGTTCATGGCAAAAATGACGATGAGGGCCAGCATGTTGATGATTACCCCGATGGCAAAAGGTTTTACGGAAAGGGGGCGCAGGTCAATAAGCGGCTGCTCCAGCTTTTTCTGGCGCAAAATGAAAAGCACCAGGAACAAGATCCCCACGGCAGCTGCGATGATTGCCAGCACCAGATTTCCAGAAAACACGGTGGATATCCCATAAAGGATTCCAATCAAAGCGATTCCAATCAGAACTGGGGACAGGACATCCAGCTTTGGATGCGTCAGATGCGCCACATTTCCCAGCAAAACAAGGCCGCAGACGAAGCAGAGGCCTGAAAGGACCGCAAATGTCCACAGCAGGGTCCGCCACTCGAAGAAAGCCAGAAGCACACCTGCCGCAATCACGCTGGAAGAGGGGCCTAAGGTCGTCATGGCTCCCATGATTCCCATGTAAATCCCCAACTTCCTCTTTGGCGCCACCTCAAGGGTGATGTTCATGCCGATGGGAATCAGCATTCCCGTCCCAAGCGCCTGCACGATCCTTCCTGTCAGGAGCATGGGAAAGTTGACTGCCATCGCACCTATGGCGCTGCCTGCGATGAGCAACGCCACCGTGACCAGGTACAGCGGTTTCGTGGGAATGCTCCGATACAAAAAAGCGGAAACCGGCACCATGACAGCCGCCCCCAGCATGTAGGCCGCTGCCAGCCACTGAACGGTCTGGACGCTGATTCCAAAGTCGTTCATAATGGGCGAAAAAGCCACGTTTAGAAACGTCTCATTGAATGTAGCCAAAAATGCGGAAAAAGCAGCCACAAAGACGATGTGCCCCGGCTTGTGCTTTGTTTTTTCCTGATTGTTCGTGTGTTCTTCCATAAAAAATTCCTCCTTCACTTATCCTTGCAAAAAAACCCACACACAAAAACACACGTTGTCCATGTGCCGTGATCAGATTTACGAGCAATGCTCTACGTGTGTCGTTTGCATTTTGGAATCTGCCTGCCAAAACCGTTCCTGGCCGATTCCACTTCATTGAATTGTAGGGGAAACATCGCATGGGATATCTCCACAACAGCAACAAAGCCTGCCACTGAGACAAATCATCGATGAAGCCGGCTTTGCTGATTCGCGTTTATTTTAAAAGATTCGTGGGCAAAAAGTCAAGCCATATTTCTATTTTCAGGGTCGATGGCGCAATTCACCCCTGGCACGTTCTTCCAGCTGAA
>CAZVBL010000068.1:0-2851 GCA_964625475.1 uncultured Zhenpiania sp.
TTCTCGCTGGCGGAGAGTCCGGGATTCGAACCCGGGGCCCTTGACGGGCACGGCATTTCGAGTGCCGCACGATCGACCACTCTGACAACTCTCCGAGACGTACCATTACAGTATAGCCGATTTTCCAGCGGCGCGCAAGCCTTTGCCAAAAAGAAATCGTGGTTTTCCGCAACAAAATCCTCAATTGTAGCCGGAACAAATCGTCAACCGCAAACGCATTTTTTTCATGGTGCGGAGCTTGCCATTTTCCACGATCTCCGATATAATGAACCCATGGTGAACATAGGAAACGACTGGGATCAGATCCTGGAGGGAGAGTTTGAAAAAGAATATTATCAGAAGCTGCGGCGGTTTCTGATTGAAGAATACAGGACCAGAACCGTTTATCCGGATATGTACGATATTTTCAACGCATTGAAATTCACCCCGTATCAGGAGGTGAAAGCGGTGATCTTGGGGCAGGATCCCTACCACCAGCCGGGGCAGGCTCATGGCCTTTGTTTTTCCGTGCAAAAACCAGTGCCGCCGCCACCGTCCCTGGTGAACATTTTTCAGGAGCTGCAGGACGATCTGGGAATCCAGCCGCCCTCCCACGGTTGCCTGGAAAGCTGGGCGAAAAACGGCGTGCTTCTTTTGAATACGGCATTGACCGTCAGAAGGGGACAGGCCAACTCCCACAGGGGGAAGGGCTGGGAGATTTTTACGGACAAAGTCATCCGGACCCTCAACGACCGGGAAGACCCCATGGCGTTCATTTTGTGGGGTTCTAACGCAAAGGCCAAGGAAAGCCTGATCACCAACAACCGCCACTTGATCCTGAAAGGCGCGCATCCAAGCCCTTTGGGAGCGGACAGAGGATTTTGGGGCGGCAGGTATTTTTCCAAGACGAATGCCTTTTTGGAGCGTGTGGGAAAAGAGCCCATCGACTGGGCGATCCCGGAGTAGATGCTGGATGCTGCGGATGTCCTTACAATGCGTCGATGGTCGGTTCCACCTGGTAATACGCTTTCAATCGCTGGTATTCCTCTTCGGCTTGGGGGTTTTCCTGCCGGGTCTTTACCGCCTTTATCATGATATTTTTGGACGTATGCTCCAGGCTGGTAAATTCAATCATGGCGACGTCGTAGCCATGGGATTCCAGCTTCAACCCCCGCAGCCCGTCCGTGAGAAGCTCTGTGAACCGATCTTTTAAAATGCCGTGCTTGTACAAGGGCTGGTGAAGGTCGTTTTTGATCTGGCTGAACAATTCGTGTTGGCAGCAGGGGACGGACAAAATCGCCTGGGCATTCCACTTTACTGCGTTGATGAGCGCATAGTCCGTGGCCGTGTCGCAGGCGTGGAGGGTCACGACCAAATCCGCATGGTCGCTGGAAAAATCGGCGATGTCGCCCACGAGGAACGTGAGGGACTCGTAGCCCAGGTCAGCGGCGACCTCATTGCAGAAGGCGATGACGTCCTCCTTCAAATCCAGTCCGATGATTTCCACGTCCATGTGGTGCAAGGTTTTCAGGTAATGGTACAGGGCGAAGGTCAGATAGGCTTTGCCGCAGCCAAAATCGATGATGCGCAGCTTTCTGTCTTTCGGAAGGCAGGGCAACACGTCCCGGATGATTTCCAGGAAACGGTTGATCTGGCGGAACTTTGCGTAGCGTTTCTGAAAAACCGTCCCTTTTGCGTCCATGACTCCCAGGCGAACGAGGAAATCGCAGGGCGTGCCCTCCGGCAAGATGTAATGCTTGGCCTGGTTGTGGGCGAGGCTTTGTTGCTTTTGCGTCCCAGGCTTTCGGGAAACGCAAAGCTTATCCAGCCTGGGAACCAGAACCTGCACGTCCTCTTCTTCGGTGAAAATGTTGACCTGTTTGAAATCCCGCAGGATCCAGTCCATGCAGGCATCCAGCACTTCCGCCTCTTTGAAGTTTTCGTGGATGACCTTTTTTTCCTCGTGAAATTCAGCCTGAAATGCCCGTTGACCCTGGAGCAGGATGGGACGCAGCGTCACCTTTCGATAAGGAATGGATTTTTTTCTGGGGCTGCTGAATATGATCTTTACAAGGACGCGCTCCCAGATGGAAGCGCGGAGGATTTCCGCAATCTGTTTCATCGTTTCATCTCCAGTCTGCCGCCCTCTGCATCGGCGGCGCAAACCTTAATATCCAACTGCCGTCCTTCCATCATCCTTTTGTACCCCCCGCTGCAACGGCGGCGCAATTCATGGGATCCAGGCGATGCCACGGTTCCAGCCGTATCATGCATCATGGCATCCGAGATGCGGACGGCGATGTCGCACGCAAAAAAGAAAAAAACGATGGGAGACACGCGCCATCGTTTTGTCTGCTCAAGGCAAGTGTATCGACTCCTATACACTGGTGGGGACGGGTGAGACTTACTGTGCGGCTTTCGCCTGGTTGAATCTCTTCGCCAGCTTGGAAACTTTTCTGGAAGCGGCATTCTTGTGAATCGTGTGCTTTGCGGCAGCCTGCATCAGCTTTTTTTCGGCCAGGCGCAGCTTTTCGGCAGCCTCTTCCATATCGCCTGCCTCGATTGCGTCGTCAAATTCCCTCAATGCGGTTTTCACATGGCCTTTGACCCTTTTGTTCCTCGCAGTTTTCCTGTCGATGACGCGGATTCTTTTTTTTGCGGATTTAATGTTTGCCATTCAATTTACCCCACTTTCTCTTATGATTAGCTAAATTCGCAAGTTTTCAAACATGTTCTAGTATATATGAATAAAATCGGTTTGGCAAGGGGAAATTAGTAAGAGTTTCACTATAAATTATAAATTTCTGTGGTGCAAATAGATGTGACCCAAAAGAGCGGGCAGATCCGATGCAGGGTCATGCGAGCCATGGGG
>CAZVBL010000068.1:2951-12790 GCA_964625475.1 uncultured Zhenpiania sp.
AAGTTGAAGGAAGGTACATGCGTTGAAATTTAGAACAGACCTGGCGATCGAACGAAAAGAACTCCTGGACGAAGAGCGGGGCGGCGCCCAGGACGTGGAAGGGGTAGCCATGGAGACCGTTGACTACGATGAGGACATTTCATCCACCAGAATCCGAATCCTCGATGAAACGGGGGAAAAACAGTTGGAGAAACCGAAGGGCAGCTACATCACGTTGGAAGTGCAGGGAGTGCTGGAAGAAAAGGAGGGCGTTAAAGAGCGGGCGGAAAAGGCCCTGGCTGCGGAACTGGCGAGGCTCATCAAATTCCACTGCCATTTGAACGTGCTGGTGGTAGGGCTGGGAAACGGGAGCGTGACCCCGGATGCGCTGGGGCCAACCACGGTTTCCAAAATCAAAGTCACCAGGCATCTGTTCCTTCTGTACGAAGCGGATGGGGACGAGGAAATGGGGTGCGTCAGCTGCTTCATTCCGGGAGTCACCGGCTCTACCGGCATGGAAACGGCAGAGCTGATCAAAGGCGCGGTGGAACTTTCCGACCCGGAGGTGGTCATCGTGGTGGATTCCCTGGCAGCCAGGAACATCGAGCGAGTCAGCACCACCATACAGATCAACGATACAGGCATCGATCCGGGCGGCGGCATGGGCAATGCGCGGACGGGTCTCTCGGAAGGAACTCTCGGCCGGAGAGTAGTCGCCATCGGCGTTCCAACGGTCATCGACTCCCGCACGCTCATTCGCGAAGCTCTGGAGGACAACAGCAAAGACGCACGGGAAATCGAGCGATACATCGAAGAAAAAGGGCAGGACATGATCGTGACATCCACGGACATCGACCAGATCATCAAAGATTTTTCCGACATCCTTGCAAATGGCATAAATAAAACCCTTCATCCCGGCATATACATGTAAGAACAACGGATGGAGGACAAAAATGGGCAAAAAAACATTGGCTGGCATATGCATCCTTTGCTTTGCGGTTTCTACGTGTTTCTTTTGGCGGCAGTTGGGAGGAGGAACGCTGCCGGAGGTAAAGATGGATGGGCAGGAGTTGGGAAAGCTGTGCGTTTCGCAGGTTTTTCCAGCCATCAGCCAAGGGATGGAAAAAGAAGAAACCCAGGTTGGGGAAACCACATCGGAGAAAAATGCATCACAGGAAACGCAGCCCGCGGAGGAAACGGAGGAACCCAAAGAAGAATCCAAAAAGGGGAAAAAGAAAACAGCCAAAAAGAAAAAGGCGGACAACAGCAAGCCGCTGGTCATCATTTACCACACCCACAGCACAGAGTCCTACCAGCCCTTTAACGGCAGCAATTTTCACAGGGTCAAGGAAGAGGGAACGGTAAGGGACGTGGGAAACCAAATGGCAAAGGAACTGAACGAGCTGGGAATCGGCGTGATCCATGACAAAACCATCCACGACCGCCCTTCCTACAACGACTCCTATACGCGCTCCCTGGAGACTGTGACGGCTCTGCAAAAACAATATCCAACGGCCAAATATATCATCGATTTGCATCGGGATGCGGCAGCGTATGCGGGGAACGTGGGCAAGACGATGACCATCAACGGGGAAACGGTGGCGCAGTTTAGCCTGGTCGTGGGACAGGACAACGGGAATTTCCAAAAGCTCATGAGCTATGCGAAGCAAGTGAGCGAAACGGCGGAGTCCATGTATCCGGGCTTTGGGGGCAGGATCATCAAAAAGGAATATCGATACAACGAATACATAGCGGACAAGTGCCTGCTCTTGGAGATTGGGAACAACCAAAACAAAATCGGGGAAGTGCGGAAAACAGGCAAGTATTTTGCCAGGGTCCTGGCTTCCGTCATTGAAGAAGAGAAGTAGGAGAGAGGTGGGAACGACTTGATGAAAAAGTGGATTGCCATATTCCTTTTGTTTTTCCTGGGAACCGGCGCATTGGTCACGGCGGATCATGTTTGCGGGGAACAGACAGGCATCGGCGGAAAGGCGGGGTTATCCATCGCCAAAACGAAGGATGGCGATATCGCCTTTTGTTTTTTTGGCTGGGAAGGCAGCGTGGATTTGCAGCGATGAGACAGTGGGTTTGCGGCGATTGGGCCAGGATGGAGGAAAGGCTGGGGAACCCATCGTTCGGTTCCTTGGAATAATCCTTGAAATCATGCCCTGTTTCAAGTAAAATATGAGACAGGATAATCATGGGAACCGTGCCACTGCTTGATCGGGCGGCGAAGCGCGGTTCCATCAGCAAAGCGAGGAACTTATGAGCGCATATCAGCAATCGATTCGGAATTTCAGCATTATCGCCCACATCGACCATGGCAAATCCACCCTTGCGGATCGGATCATCGAAAAGACCGGCTTGATTTCCAAGCGGGAGATGAAGGAGCAGTTCCTGGACAACATGGAACTGGAACGGGAGCGGGGCATCACCATCAAGCTCCAGACCACCCGCCTTTCCTACAAAGCGAGGGATGGAAAGGAGTATGTGTTCAACCTCATCGACACGCCGGGGCATGTGGATTTTACATATGAGGTGTCCCGCAGCCTGGCCGCCTGTGAGGGAGCCGTCCTTGTGGTGGATGCGACGCAGGGAGTGGAAGCCCAGACGATGGCAAACGTCTACCTGGCCCTGGACGAGGACTTGGAAATCCTGCCCACCCTCAACAAGATCGACCTGGCCAGCGCCAGACCGGAGGAAGCGAAAGCGGAAATCGAGGACATGATCGGCATTGATGCCCAGGAAGCGCCGCTCATTTCCGCAAAAGAGGGCATCGGCATCGAAGACCTGCTGGAAGAAATCGTGAAGAAAATCCCGGCTCCTTCTGGCGATGAGGGGGGAAGGCTGAAAGCCCTGATTTTCGATTCCTACTATGACAATTACAAAGGCGTTGTCATTTATGCCAGGATCTTTGACGGCAAAGTTGGGACAGGCGATGTGATTCGCCTGATGAACACGGGAAAGAAATACGAGGTCACGGAAGTGGGGTTCTATTCTCCGGGGCATGTCCCCCAGAAAGAGCTGCGAGCAGGGGAGGTGGGCTACATCTGCGCCAGCATCAAGCAGGTGGCCGATGCCAGAGTGGGGGACACCGTCACGCTGGACGAAGCCCCTGCGGAGGAACCGCTGCCAGGCTACAAAAAAGTCCAGCCCATGGTCTATTGCGGCATTTACCCGGCGGAAGGAGAAAAATACGAAAACGTAAAGGATGCATTGGAAAAGCTTCAGGTCAACGATGCGGCGTTCCATTTTGAGCCGGAAACGTCCACCGCCCTGGGGTTTGGGTTCCGCTGCGGGTTCCTGGGGCTGCTCCACATGGAAATCATCGTTGAGCGGCTGGAACGGGAGTTTGATTTGGCTGTCGTCACGACGGCTCCGAGCGTCATTTACAAGGTGGTGCTGACAAACGGCGGGGAAGAAATGGTGCAGAATCCCTCCAACCTGCCGGATCCGGCGGAAATCGACCATATCGAAGAGCCGATCGTCAAGGCGGACATCATGATTCCCAAGGATTATGTGGGGAGCATCATGGAAATCTGCCAGGATCGGCGAGGCAAGCTGATCCACATGGAATACATCACGGAAGCCAGGGTGCAGCTTCATTACGAAATGCCCCTGAACGAAGTCATCTACGATTTTTTCGATGCCTTGAAATCCAAGACCAGGGGCTACGGTTCCCTGGATTACGAATTCCTGCGGTACGAACCATCCAAAGTCGTGAAATTGGATGTGCTGCTGAACAAAGACCTGGTGGATGCGTTTTCCATGATCGTCCACGAATCCAAGGCATACAGCAGGGGTCGGTTTGTGTGCGAAAAGCTGAAGGAAGTCATTCCCATGCATCAGTTTGAAGTGCCAATCCAGGCGGCCATCGGCCAGAAGGTCATTGCCCGGGAGACGGTGCGGGCTTACAGAAAGGACGTCATCGCCAAATGCTATGGTGGCGACATTTCCCGGAAGAAAAAGCTCTTGGAAAAGCAGAAGGAAGGAAAAAAGCGGATGCGCCAGTTCGGCAAAGTGGAAGTGCCGCAGGAAGCCTTTACCGCAGTGCTGAAATACGATGACAATCAATAAAAAAAGAGGGCCGGCTGGCCTATACGTCCATATTCCATTTTGCCTGAAAAAATGCCGATATTGCGGGTTCCTCTCCTTTGGGGGATGCGGGGAAGAAAGGCAGCGGCAATACGCCAGGGCCGTGGTGAAAGAACTGGAGCTGTACGGGCAAAGGGACAGAACCATCGATACCGTTTATATTGGAGGCGGAACGCCATCTTTGCTTCCAACTGCCTGCATCGCAGGAATCCTGGATGCGGCGCGAAGGTTTTTTTCAGTGGCATCGGATGCGGAAATCACATTGGAAGCCAACCCCAGGACCCTTACGGAGGACAAATTGAAAGCCTATGGAAACATGGGGATCAATCGCCTCAGCCTGGGCGCCCAATCCATGGACGATGATCTGCTGGCTTTCATGGGGAGGGCGCATGACCGGGCCGATTTCCTGGAAAGCTGGAAAATGGCACGGGAACAGGGGTTTTCCAACATGAACGTGGATTTGATGTTCGGGATTCCGGGGCAGACGCAGGCAATGTGGGAGGACAGCTTGCGGCAAGCGCTGGAGCTTGCGCCGGAGCATGTTTCTTTTTACGGCTTGCAGCTGGAAGAAGGAACGCCTTTTTGCCGCATGTACAAAAGAGGGGAGCTGGATCTGCCATCGGCGGAAACGGAACGCCGCATGTACCACCGGGGAATCCAGATGCTGAAACGCGCGGGCTATGCGCATTATGAGATTTCCAATTGCGCCAGGCCAGGGTTTGCCAGCAGGCACAATTTGAAATACTGGAACTTTGCGGAATACCTGGCTGTTGGCCTGGGCGCCCATTCCTTTACATACGACAGGGGGAGACGGTGCAACGTTTCCCATCTGGACACCTATCTTCGGCGAACGGAGCAGGGGGTGCTGCCTGTCAATGAACGAGCGTCCCGGGAGGAAAGCCTCCTGGATTATATGGGGGAATACGTGTTTACTGCGCTTCGCAAGTCGGAAGGCCTGGACACGGAGGATTTTGAGAAGGTGTTTGGAAGGAGTTTCTTTTCCGTGTACAAGGATCGACTGGGGGCGGTTTCCCTCTACGAGAAACAGGGATTCCTCCGCATGGAGGGGAATCAAATCTCCCTGACCGAGCAGGGGATCGATCGCTCCAACGAAATCATGGCGGAATTTGTTTGACGAGGAGGAACCAAAAAAGGAGGAAACCATGAAAACCTATATGATGGCGCTGGATCAGGGAACCACCAGCTGCCGGTGCATCCTGTACGACAGGCAGGGGAAGATTGTCAGCATGGCGCAAAAGGAGTTTCGCCAGATTTACCCTGAGGCTGGCTGGGTGGAGCACGATGCCATGGAAATCTGGTCCACCCAAATGGGGGTCGCCCAGGAAGCGCTGCTGAAAATCGATGGCACCTATGAGAACGTCCAGGCCATTGGCATCACCAACCAGCGGGAAACCACGGTCGTATGGGACAAGGAAACGGGACAGCCCGTTTACAACGCCATCGTATGGCAGTGCAGGAGGACGGCTCCATATTGCGATGAGCTAAAGGCGCGGGGGCTTGCGAAACCGTTTCAGGAAAAGACGGGTTTACTGATTGACCCCTATTTTTCGGCCACCAAGCTGCGGTGGATTTTGGAGCATGTGGAGGGAGCCAGGGAAAAGGCGGAAAAGGGTCAGCTGCTCTTTGGCACCATGGAAACCTGGCTCATTTGGAAGATGACGAACGGAAACGTCCATGTGACGGATTATTCAAACGCATCCAGGACGATGATGTTCAACATCAGCACCTTGCAATGGGATGCCGATATTTTAAAGGAACTGGACATTCCCGCTTGCATGTTGCCGGAGCCTGTGGCTTCCAGCCAGATTTACGGAGAAACGGATGCGAATATCTTTGGCGGTCCGGTGGCGATTGCCGGAGCCGCTGGCGATCAGCAGGCGGCGCTCTTTGGGCAGGCATGCTTTCAGGCAGGCGAAGCAAAGAACACTTATGGGACGGGCGGTTTCCTCCTGATGAACACAGGCCAGCAGCCAGTTTATTCGCAAAATGGGCTTTTGACAACGATCGCCTGGGGGCTTTCGGGAACCGTCAGCTATGCGCTGGAAGGCTCGGTTTTCGTCTGCGGCGCAGCGGTCCAGTGGCTGCGGGATGAGATGGAAATCCTGCACGATTCGGCGGAATCAGCGAAGCTGGCCGAGAGCGTGCCGGACAGCAACGGCGTCTATGTGGTGCCTGCTTTCGCAGGTTTGGGAGCGCCTTACTGGGATCCTTACGCCAGGGGCGCGGTGCTGGGGATCACGAGGGGCGTGAACAAAAAACACCTGGTTCGCGCCACGCTGGAATCCCTGGCTTACCAGACCAACGATTTGATTCAGGTCATGATAAAGGACACGGGACAGGATCTGCTCTCCCTGAAAGTGGACGGTGGCGCCAGCGCCAATGATTTTCTCATGAAATTTCAGTGCGACATATTGAACAAGCCGGTGCTGCGCCCAAAGTGCATTGAGACGACTTCTTTAGGAGCAGCTTATCTGGCAGGGCTTGCCTGTGGATACTGGGACAGCAAGGAGGACATCCTGGACAATTGGCAGCTCGATGGGGAGTTCAGGCCGGACATGGAGTCGCAAAAGCGAAACGAACTGTTGAAAGGCTGGTCAAAATCGGTGGCATGCGTGTTGGGCTGGTCAAATAAAAGCGTCAATTTATGATGCGGGAAACACCCTTTGCATCGTTTTCGGAAAGCGAAGGGACAAACAACGGACAATAGGAGGAGAGGAGTTTTTCATTATGGCAAGCGAAACATTAAACAATGCGGCAGCTCCGACAACGGGAAAAAAAGAGAGAAGTTATTTCTTCGATACGTTTCGGGGCATACTCATCTGGACGATTCCCATTTCCCATTTCACCATGGTAGGCGGACATTTTAGCCAGGCGTCCCTCGGCGGCGTGGTGTACATAACCATCAACGTGTTCGTCATGCAGGCTTTCGTGTTCCTGTCAGGCTTTTTTTCCAAGAGGCCGGCCAGGGCCAGGGAAACGGCGTTCAAAACCTTTCTGTTCCCGTATATTTTGTTGGTGCCATTCTTTTATGCCGTTCGATATTTGCTTTATGGGAATGCGGAGATGGACTGGATCGTGCCGCCTTTTGCGCTGTGGTACCTGGTTGCGCTCTTCGTCTATCGTTTTTTTCTGATAGATTTGATAAAGAGCAAGTACATCGTGCAGATCAGCATCCTCATCTATCTGGCTGCGGGGCTGGTGCCCTGGCTGGATGAAACGCTGGCATTGGGGCGGATGGTGTCTTACTTCCCATTCTTTATGATCGGGTATTTCTGCACGAAAGAACACATTGCGAAAATTCAGAGCCTGAAGGCCTGGCATTGCGCTGTCCTGGCGGTGGCGTTGGTGGGAATCAATGTGTTCCTGGCCTTTTCCAGAATCGTCCCCCAGGGATTTTATCTGTTGAAAAGCCCGGCGGTGGACTTGGGCATCCCCTGGTATTTGGACATCACCATGCGCATCGTGGACTTCATCCTTCCATGCGGCTGGATCGTGCTCATGCTCAACATCCTGCCCAAGGGCAAGAATTACCTTACCTATGTGGGCATGAACACCATGCCGGTTTACATCCTGCATCTGGTGGTGAGACAGGTGATTAAAAAATACGACCTGCCGGATCCCAACTGGATCGTGTATTACCTCTGCATTTTTGCCGGGGCGTCCCTGTGCGTGGTGGTGCTCTCCAGCCCGCCGGTTTCCAAGGCTTACAATTGGGTGTTCGATTTTCTGTACAGCGTGGGATACCTCAACCTCAAGAAGTTCGTGAAATGGGCATTGGGCATTGAGACGAACCGCGACAAGATGTTGAAAGAGCAGGCGGCTCAGGAGGCCCCACAGACGCAGCAAGCACAAGAGGCAGCTGCGCAGCAGGCGAAACAGGAGCAGGCGGCAGATCGGCAAGGACAACAGCGGGCAGGACAGGCAGCCCAGGAGCCAGAACAGGAAGCGCGGGCGCTGCAAGGGGCACGGCAGGCAGGTGAAGAAAAGAAATAGGGCCTTGATGCCAGCACATCATAAATGAGAAATTTGTTTGATGAAGGGAAGGATTGCGCAATGGCATGGTATGACGAAGCGATATTTTATCACATTTATCCCCTGGGACTTACAGGCGCACCCAAAGAAAACAGCTACGGTACGCCGGAGCATCGGTTGAATGCGCTGCTGCCCTGGATCCCGCATATCAGGGAAATTGGCTGCAATGCGCTTTACATCGGTCCATTGTTTGAATCTGTAGGGCATGGATATGAAACCACGGATTATCGGAAACTCGACAGCCGCCTGGGCACAAACGGCGATTTGCAACAATTCGTGGCAGCGTGCCATGGGCAGGGCGTAAAAGTTATTTTGGATGGGGTGTTCAACCACGTTGGCCGGGATTTTTTTGCGTTCCGGGATTTGAAGGAAAAGCGGGAAGGCTCCCCCTACAGGGATTGGTTTTGCAATGTGGATTTTGGCGGGAACAACGAATACGGCGATGGGTTCAGCTACGACAACTGGGGCGGCTACAACCTGTTGGTCAAGTTGAACCAGAAAAATCCGGAAGTGTGCGGTTACATCTGCGATGCGATCCGTTTTTGGGTCAGGGAATTTGACATCGATGGGCTTCGGCTGGATGCGGCGGACGTATTGGATTTTCATTTCATGCAGCAGCTGCGCCGCACGGCCAACGAAGCGAAGCCGGACTTTTGGCTCATGGGCGAAGTGATCCATGGGGAATACGGCAGGTGGGTGAACGAAGGAACGCTCCATTCGGTCACGAACTACCAGCTGCACAAAGCGCTGTATTCGGGACACAACGATCACAACTATTTCGAGATCGCCCACACGGTAAAACGCCTGTATGAGATGGGAGGCAGCAGTCCGGATGGGCTGAAATTGTACAATTTTGTGGACAACCACGATGTGGCGCGGATTTATACGAAGCTGAACCAAAAGGCTCATTATGCCCCGGTTCACATTCTCCTGTATACCCTGCCCGGCATACCCTCCATTTACTACGGTTCCGAATTTGCGGTGGAAGGGAAGAAGGAACGTTTTTCAGATGCGTCGCTGCGCCCCGCCTTGCGCCTGGAAGATTACAGGGACGCTTTGGAGACGAACCCGCATACCAAACTCATCGCCGCCCTGGGAAAAATCCGCAGCGAGACAAAGGAGCTTTCCTACGGAGACTACAAAGAACTGCTGCTGACCAACTGCCAGTATGCGTTTTCCAGGACCTGGAACGGGAAATCCGTGATCGTAACCGTCAACAACGATGATTCCGATTATGTCATGACGCTTCCCTGCACTGATGCGGCGGAATATATCGGTGCGCTTTCCGGTCAGCGGGTGCCTGTGGATGGCGGAACGATTTGCGTAAACGTGAAAGCAAACTACGGAGAAATATGGCGTTTGGCTTCATCGGACATGCGGCGAACAGCGCCAGGGGCGGAGGAATGCCACGGGGAAATGCCTGCGGCAGTCGAATCTCCGAATCCCCAGGAAAAACCTGCGGAGGACGAAACACTGGATGCCGCAGAAACGGGCATACCCATGGAAGTCCAGAGAACCGAAATCTTTGAAAAAGGCAAAATCGCCGGACTGCAGGAGGCGGTGCTGGCGTTGATGGAAAAGCGGGGGCCTGTCACGGATCAGATGCGCAGGGACGTGATGGAGAACGTATACCATGATTCCCTGGTTCGCTGGGTGAAAAGCTTTTGATCGGACAATGGGTGAAAGGGCTTATGGCATGTTGCCATGACAAA
>CAZVBL010000069.1:0-11985 GCA_964625475.1 uncultured Zhenpiania sp.
GCCAAAACCTTCCCTGTATTTGGGAAAAGTCCTGTTTACTTTTTTTGCTCAAGGGTATAGGATAGATATGCGGATATGTGAAAAAATGAAATTTGGGAGGTAAATTTATGAAAACATTAAAACTAAAGGAAGGGCTTTATTGGACCGGCATTCTCGACCCACAGCTTCGAGTGTTCGACATTATCATGAACACCGAATACGGAACGAGCTACAATTCTTATCTGCTGAAAGGTTCCGACAAGACTGCCCTCTTTGAAACTGCCAAGCACAAATTCATGGACGAATATTTGGACAAACTTACGTCCCTCATTGACATCAAAGAAATCGATTACATCGTTGTGGACCATACGGAGCCGGATCATGCCGGATCCGCAGAAAAACTTATCGAACTGAACCCGGCAATCAAGGTGGTTGGGACAGCTACCGCCATCAGTTTCATGAAAGAAATCTGCAACACGGATTTTGCTTCCGTGATTGTAAAGGACGGCGATACCCTCTCACTGGGCGACAAGACATTGCGCTTCATCGCTGCCCCGAACCTGCACTGGCCGGACTCCATGTACACCTATGTGGAAGAGGACAAAGTCCTGCTGACCTGCGATTCCTTTGGCGCACATTACAGCCTGGAGGACGTCCTCAGTTCCAAAATCAAGGATCAGGACGGCTATATGAGCGCACTGCGCTATTATTACGACAACATCATCGGGCCGTTTAAGCCCTATGTACTAAAGGCCATCGACAAAATCAAGGATTTGGACATTGATATGATCTGCCCGGGACATGGCCCCGTTTTAGACGAGGATCCGTGGAAAATCGTCAATATTTACAAAGACTGGTCCACGGAAACGAACCCCAATGCCAGGAAAACCGTTGTCATTCCTTATGTCGCAGCATATGGCTACACGGAAATTTTGGCGAACAAAATCACGGAAGGAATCAAGGCGGCAGGTGACATCGATGTCAAGCTCTTTGACATGGTGACATCCGATCAGGCGCAGGTTCTCGGTGAAATTTACTGGGCGGACGGCATCCTCTTTGGAACGCCAACGATTTTGGGAGAAGCCCTGAAGCCCATTTGGGATCTCACCACATCTATCTTCCCAGTGCTTCACGGTGGGAAAATCGCATCTGCCTTTGGCTCCTATGGCTGGAGCGGGGAAGGCGTGCCCCACATCATGGAACGGTTAAAGCAGCTGCGCATGAAAGTCTACGGGGATGGCCTGCGGGTGCGCTTCAAGCCATCGGAAGCCCAGCTTGCGGACGCTTATGAATTTGGCTACAATTTTGGACGCTCCGTGCTGAGCGGCGCCATTGTGGAAGCGGAGCCTGCCCCGTCTGGAAAGAGACGCTGGAAATGCCTGGTATGCGGAGAAATCATCGAAGGTCCCAATCCGCCTGAAAGCTGCCCGATCTGTGGCGTAGGCCCGGATCAGTTCGTGGAAGTGCCTTACGAAGAAGTGACCTATTCCTCTTCTGCCAGCGACAGCATTGTCGTAGTTGGCGGCGGCATCGCGGGACTTTCCGCATGCGAAGAAATCAGGAAGAGAAATGCGACTTGCAGCCTGGAATTGATTTCCGATGAAGATACCTTCTGCTACAATCGCCCCATGCTGACAAAGGGCATCCTTTCCGAGTTCGATGCGCTGAACTTCTTTACGAAACCGCTGGATTGGTATCAGGAAAACCGCATTGAACTGACCCTTGGCACGGCGGTAAAGAGCATTGATACAGCGGGCAAAAAACTCCAGCTGTCCGATGGAACGGAGCGCGGCTATGACAAGCTGATCCTTGCGACCGGCGCAGAGTGCAATGTTCCTCCAATCAAGGGAGCGGACAGCAGCAACGTGTATACCATCCGCAAACTTGCGGATGCCAATGCCATCCGCGAGCGCCTCGAGCAAGTGACGGACGTTGCCCTCATCGGAGGGGGCGTGCTGGGTCTGGAAGCCGCATGGGAATTTCGCAGGGCTGGCAAGCAAGTGACGGTTTTGGAAGTCGCTGATGGTTTGATGAAAAACCAACTGGACGACAGGGCTTCCCAATTGTTGAAAGAGGCAGCGGAAAAATCCGGCATTACCGTATTGACACAGGCGAAAATCGACCGAATTACGGAATCCGGCGTGGAACTGGCCGATGGCACAAAGGTTGCCGGACAGATCGTGAGCATTTCCGCCGGCACCAGGCCAAATGCAGCGGTCGCAGTCGCAGCTGGCATTGATGGCGATCGCTGGATCAACGTAAACGAAAAAATGGAGACAAGCGTAAAAGACGTTTACGCCTGCGGCGATGTTGCCATGTGCAACGGCACCAGCGTGGGAATCTGGAATCAGGGGGTGGAAATGGGCAAGGTTGCCGGAGCCAATGCGGCAGGCGATGACATCGTTTATAAACCGGTGACCCCTTCCAATTCCTATAGCGGCATGGGTCTTCAGCTCTTTGCCATCGGCGACAACGGCAAGAAGGAAGGACAGAACTACAAAGCCATCCAACTGTCCGATCCGCAGAGAAGCATTTATAAGGCCATGTACTTCCTCAACAATCGCTTTACCGGCGGCATCCTGGTCGGCGATGTGGGCGCATCCGCAAAACTGACGGAGGCCTATGAGAAGAAGCTGACGATGAAAGAGGTCATGGACGTTCTGTAATTGAAACGGCCATAGCGAAACAATCATTTTTCGTGAAAAGCTGGCTTTTGCCGCCAGTGTGCGAAGATGGTTCATAAAATGCGAGATTGCGCATCCTCCGGGGTTTGGTACCTTTTCATGCATCCATTCATATACATGGTAGCAAGAGTACCCTGATTTCGGAGGATTTTGCAATGTATGAAAATCGAGGGCGAACATGCCCGTTTATTTTGTATCCCCGCCAAAATATCGGGGACGTCTGCCAATGCGTTTTAGAAAACTACGGCAAGATAAAATATGAACTTCCTTTTATCAATGCGCTTTGCGTCGATATCCCGAAAGAAAAGGTCCAGACCATCAAAACGAATCGCCGCATCGCAACCATGTCAGAAGATATTCAAGTCTCCAAACTTGTCGAACCGCAGCCATTCACCCAATCGCAACGGATCATCGACCCCGTTCAGCCAGTCCAACCAGCGCAAATTGCACAACCGCTCCGAGCCACTCCGTCAACGCAAGCCGTCGCCCAACCGCCCCGGTTCGTACACGCAACGCAGCCAGCCCAGTCCTTCCAGGCTCTTCGCAATGCGCATCGATGTTTTGCGCCCGCCATGGGTTCCGATGGAAAAGGCGTTTCAATCGCAGTCATCGATACTGGCGTTGCCCCGCATTACGATTTGGTTCACCCCCTGAACCGCATCTGCGTTTTTCAGGATTTCGTAAATGGAAAACTTCATCCCTATGACGATGACGGACACGGAACGCATGTGGCTGGAATCGCATTGGGAAACGGATATGTATCCGGGAGCCGGGATTGCCAGGGAACGGCGCCTGGCGCAGATCTGGCAGCACTAAAGAGCTTGGATCAAGAAGGAAACGGAAACGCATCGGACATTCTTGCCGCTATGCAGTGGATTTACGACAATCACAGGCATTACAACATCAAAGTGGCGAACCTCTCCCTGGGCATATGTCCTTCCGGGCAAACGCAAATCGATCCTCTGGTGTTGGGTGCCAACGAATTGGTTCATGCCGGGATCTGCGTAGTGGCCGCTGCCGGCAATAGCGGCCCGGAATGGAAAACCATCACATCGCCGGGCATCAGCCCCCTGGTCATTACAGTTGGCTCCTGTGACAACTATAACCGCATTCCTGATTTTTCCAGCAGAGGGCCAACTCCGACAAGGCAAATCAAACCGGACGTAGTTGCACCTGGCGTGGACATCTTGTCCCTTTCTGCCGGGAATCCGAAAGAATATGTGGCGCATTCGGGAACGTCCATGTCAGCCCCTTATGTAGCGGGGCTTGCGGCCTGTTATTGCGCGGAACACCCCAAGGCGCAGCCTCTCGATGTGAAGCGTTCCCTCCTTCGTGCCGCATTGCCCATTAAAAACGTAAATCCCAACATCCAGGGACATGGATTGTTATAGGGGGGCATTCCATCATTGCGCCCAAGGGGAAGGGAAGCTGCCGCCGCACTGTCCGTATCATATGAAAAAGGAACCGGCGTTTCCGCCAGCTCCCGTTTTTTTCCTCTATTCCTATGGCAGGAATTTCAATGGATCCTTGGCTGTGCCATCGACCCTGATTTCAAAGTGGCAATGAGGGCCTGTGCTCCTGCCCGTACTGCCTGATTCCGCAATGTGGTATCCCTGGTATACTTTGTCGCCTTCCTCTACCAACAGCTTCGAGTTGTGTCCATAATAGGTTTCCATGCCGTTCTGGTGGTCGATGATAACCAGGTTCCCGTAGGAGGGGTGATAACCTGCGAAGGTGACCGTGCCGCCGTCAGCAGCCATGACATTGGTGCCTGTGGGACAAGCCAGGTCAATGCCCTCGTGTTTTCTTCCCCAGCGCATGCCGAAGTTCGAAGTGAGGCGGTAGTTCTTGACCGGATAAATGTAATCCCCCGTCCCAACCGTAGGCGGGCGTTCCTTCGTTCCAACCTTCACGACTTCCGCAACCGGTTCTTTTTCCACCTTCTCCACAATCGGCACTTTCGTAGATTCCTTGCCGTTGCTCTTTTCCACCCTGGCGGTTATAACCTTGATCCCCTTCTCGCCCTTTTTCGTGACCTCTCTTTCTCCCTTGTAAATCTCATCGGAAGATTTTTCGACCACATCATAATCGATTTTTTCTTCGTATGTAACCAATTCTGAGGTTTCAACCGTGACGACCGGTTCTTTTTCCTGCACCTTGATTTCGCTCCCGACTTCTAATTTTTTCGGGTTGATCCCAGGGTTCAGCTCCAACAGCTCTTCCTCTGTCAAGTCATATGTGCTTGCAAGATCCGCAAAAGTGTCGCCCGCCATCACCACATGGGATTTTTCAACGACAGACCCGGTCTGGAGCGTCTGCTTCGCATCTTCCGTGTGCTGCAGCTTTCCTAAATCCGTATTGACCTGTTTGACTTCGATGTTCTCTGCAAACTTGGCGTCTTCCACCACAACGTTTTCATTTTCGCTGATGTAATCGTTTTTGACGGATTTCAGGACTTCCTTCGCCGACTTTTTGCTGTTCACCACGGCAACGCTCTTCCCATCCACCGTGATACTGTAGGCTTTCACATTGATGTCGTCCACATAGGTCATCCTTTCCAGGACATCCTCCGAAGTGTCGATCTGGACGTTGCTGCCGATTGTAGATACGCGCTTGAAGGTGATATCGTCTTTTTCATCGATGACAACCTCCACATCCTCTTCTTCCGTCAAAGCGGTCTGCACCATGTCCGTGATTTTCAGGACATCGTCTTTGTCCTTCACAATGCCCAGCACCTTTCCGTTGTAGGAATATTCGTAGGCCACATAGTGGTTAAAAATTCCGATCATCCCTACCACGACCACCAGGAACACAGAAAAAGTTGTCACAAGCAGGATTCGGTATTCCTGGGCAAAATGCCGCAGCTGCTGGAATTTTCCAAAGAATCGGGATCGTCGTTTCGTTTCTCGCCGCTGTGGCTGCTTTTCCCCGGAATCCTGGTTCTTCGACTCCCGCTGATTTTCATTGCTGCTAAGATTCAATTGCTCTGCCACGTTGATTACGATTTCGTCACGTTTTCCTTTTGCCATAATTCAGCCTCTTTCGTCCGCAGGTTGTAACATTCACAGCGTCCGCCATCATCATTCGTTCCTGTGTCCTTGCATAGCTGGCACCGATAATGCGTGTCCATGTAATCCAATTCAAAGTCGTGATCCGTCAAAAGCACCGCTTTTTCCCTCAGCAAATCGTTGATTTCATCCTGCAGCCTTTTGACTTCCTGTTCTTTGTCCCGTCTGTCGGAAATGATCACCTTTGATATTTCCATTCTGCAGACGTTCATTTGCTCCTCCACCCCTTTGATGGCAGGGACTTTGTCGTAGACTTCTTTCCTTCGCTTTTCCGCTTCCTTCTCTGCGTTGTTCCTTAGATAGCTATAATACTTTTGAATCACACTTGCCGATAGGGACTTCCGTTGACCACCGCTCCCACTGGCTCCTGATTTTTCCTGATACCAATTGGTCAAAATTTTATTGACGTAATTCATGTTGGGATTGGAGATGCCGCTGGTTTTCCCACAGGCCTCCAGAACCTTGTCGATGGTATAGTTCATGTCATCGAACCATCGATCCATGATTTTCTTTTCTTCTTCCGTGGCGTTTCGGGCGAACCCCAACGCCCTGCATACCCTCTTGTACAAATAGTGCCGCTGGTTCGTGTTTTGAAGGTATTCTTCCACCGCCGGCACATCCTTCAGACCTTCGGACACCCAGCTTTTCACAACCGCTGCGATGTATCGGATGTCCTGCTTCTCCTTGCTCTTGCAGTAGGAGTAAGCGTATACGATGATTTCAGGGGAAGCGTGAAATTCATTGACCCAGGACAAAATCTTCATCATTTCCGTGCTGCTGATGGGTCGGCCTGCGATTTGCTCGATGGACCGATACATGCCCTGGATGGCCTTGTCGGACATGGCAAGCCTAGCCTTTTCGTCCGCCTGTGATTCGCTTTTTTCGGTTCCCTTGCCGTACAGCAGTTCTTTCAGATTGATAAATTCTACCTGGTAAGTGAACTTGTCTTCCGGTCTTTTCCTGATCTTGCGGATGATTCCCTGTTTTTCCCAATAGGACCAGGCCTTTAGGACGTCCTCTTCGCTCAAGCCCAGCTGCCTTGCGATGATTTCATTGTTCATTTCTTCATCCAGTCCGGCATACATCAGGGCAAACAGGTAAACCTTCACAAACTCCCCCGGTGCGGAAGTCATGTACTCGTTGATAAAAATATTTTCAACATCTGTGTCAAACAGATAGTAATCCGCCTTTTGCTGTCGCTTAAAGTTCATTCGCTTTGTCCAAGTCCTCCAACAGCGCATTCAAATCGATGGCGTAGCCTCTGCGGCATCCTCCGGGCTTTATCTCCCAACGCCGCTCTTGTCGGCAAACCTCGTGTATTTGCCCAGCCAGGTCACGTCCACCGTTCCCGTAGGTCCGCTCCTGTGTTTGGCAACATTCACCTCGCATTCCCCCGGTTTGTCCGTGTCCTCGTTGTAGTATTCGTCCCGATAGAGAAAAATCACGATGTCCGCATCCTGCTCGATGGAGCCGGATTCCCTCAGATCCGCAAGCATGGGGCGATGGTTCGGTCTTTGCTCTGGTGCGCGGGACAGCTGGGAAAGCACGAGAACGGGACAGTCCAGTTCCCTGGCAAGGAGCTTCAGGTTCCTGGAAAGGGTTGAGATTTCCTGGGTCCTGCTCTCTATTTTTTTGTCCTCCACGTTCATCAGCTGCAAATAGTCGATCACGATTAAATCCAGCCCCTTTTCCGCTTTGAGCCTCCGGCACTTGTTTTTCATTTCCATGGTGCTGATGCCAGGCGTGTCATCAATATGAATATTCGCCTTGGAAAGCACGTCCAGGGCCATGTTGATCTGGTCCCAGTCTTTTCTTTCCAGGCTTCCTGTTTTCAAGTTCTGCATGTCGATGCGGGATTCCATGGAAAGCAATCGCTGTCCCAGCTGCTCCTTCGACATCTCCATGCTGAAAATCATCACGCTGGCATTTCCCTTGATCGCAGCCTGTTGCGCGATGCTCAGGGCAAAGGCCGTCTTTCCCATGGCCGGCCTCGCCGCAAGTATGATCAAGTCTGACCGCTGCAAACCGGACGTGATCTTGTCCAAATCGCGGAACCCTGTCGTAAGGCCCGTCAGGTTTCCTTCCATTTGGGACACTTTATCGATGATGTTGATGTTTTCCAAAAGAACGTCTTTGATGTGGGAAAAATCGCTCCTTTGGCCCTTTTGCGCAATTTCAAAGATGCCTTTTTCCGCAAAATCCAGAATCTGGTTGGCATCCATGCTTTCTTCATAGCCCTTCTGTACGATATCGCCCGCCGTGCTGATCAAACGGCGCAAAGACGCTTTTTCCGAAACGATCTTTGCGTATGCCGACGCATTTGTCGCGGAAAACACTTCTGCGGAAAGCCCTGCGACATACGCCCTGCCCCCTACCATCTCCAGGGAATTTCTCCTTTTCAATTCCTCGGAAACGGTCAGCACGTCCACCGGTGCGCTCCTTCTGTAAATGTCCGCCATGGAATTGAAAATTTCCCTGTGAATTTCATTGTAGAAATCATCAGCCGTCAAAAGTTCGACTGCATCGAACAGCGCATCCTTGTCCAGCAGAGCCGCACCTAGAACAGAGCGTTCCGCCTCATCGTTATGGGGAGGGATTCTTTCTTCCATTTGCAGGATCCCCCTAAACCGCTACGGTCACTTTTAAGTTAGCGACCACCTGGGCATACAGCTTGATGGGTACTGTGACGTCGCCAGCCTGCTTGATGGGTCCGTCCAGACCGATCTTTTTCTTGTTGATTTTGATGTCATGCTGATCCAACAGCGCATCTGCGATGTCCTGGGACGTGATGGAGCCAAAGAGCCTGCCACCTTCTCCGCCTTTGCTCTGGATTGTCACCGTCAGGCTGTTGATTTTCTCCGCGGTCTTCTGGGCAGCCGCTTTTTGCTGCGCCTTTTTTTCCTCTGCAATGGCCTTTTGCTTTTCAAGGCTCCTGATGTTCCCTTTTGTGGCTTCCTTTGCGATTCCCCTTGGAATCAGCATGTTTCGGGCATAGCCATCGCTGACTTTTACTACATCGCCCGCCTTGCCGGTTCCTTTCAAATCTTCTTGCAGTATCACTACCATTATATTCTAACCTCCGAATGTGACGAGTTAAAGAAATTCCTTCAAAACGGTCTTTAAAGCTTTCAACGTTTCTTCCGGGCTAGTCTCCACTTGGGCGCCCGCCGTGTTCAAATGGCCGCCGCCGCCCAATTGCTCCATGACCAGCTGCACGTTCAAATCCCCCAGGGATCTGGCGCTGACTACCGTCTTCCCATGGTCGTTTTTTCCGGCGACGAACGTGGCTCTGATGCCTTTGACGGTCAGCAGTTCATCAGCCACCTGGGAATTGACGATCTGCGCATTGGGATTTTCTCCCTGGCAGATGGACATGGCGATGCCCCCTTCCAGGAACCGGGCGTTGGCAATGCATTTTGCCCGGATTTGGAAGCTGTCCAGATCCGATTGAAAATATCGTTTGACCGCAGCGGTGTCTGCGCCGCATCTCCGTAGCCAGGAAGCGGCCTCGAAGGTCCGCACCCCCGTCTTTACGGCGAAACGGTTGGTATCCACTGTGATGCCAGCCAAGAGCGCTTCTGCGTCCATTTTTTTCAAGGTCTTTTTTTCGCCCGAATACTGTACGATTTCCGTCACCAATTCCGATGCCGAAGACGCATAAGGCTCCGTATAGGCAAGGATCATGTTCGGTATGGACTCCTCCGCTTTTCTATGGTGGTCGATCACGACGACTTTTTCCACATTCAACAGCGCTCGACATTCAACGAGGCTGGGTCTGTGGGTGTCCACGACGACTACCAGGGCGTTTTCATCGCAAAGGGCGATAGCCTTTTCCGGGCTGACAAAGCTATATTCTTCGCTTTCCCTGGCCGCCTGGTAAATGGATGCCAGAGCCTCGTTGTATTCGCCGATTACGATGTGCGCCTCTTTTTTGATGCTGGAAGCGATCCTGAAAATGCCGATGGACGCACCGAAACAATCCATGTCAGGATTGCTGTGTCCCATGATCAACACCCTGGAAGATTGGTTGATCAGTTGCCGCAGCGCATGGGCAATCACCCGAGATTTCCCTTTGTTGCGCTTTTCCACGGTCTGCGTCATTCCACCGTAATATTCCAGGTTCCTGACATTTTTTACAACGGCCTGGTCGCCGCCTCTTCCCAAGGCGATGTCCAACGCATCGGCAGCGTATTGCTCCGTTTCCGCCAAGGTTTCCCCGTCTGCGCCAAGACCGATGCTCAGGGTCACTGGAAAATCCGACTCGGTTTCCAGGCTTCGAGCCTCATCCAAAATCGGGAATTTCTGCTCCGTCAACTTCACATAATGCCGGTGTTCAAAAGCCAGCAAGTAAAGATGCTCCTTGTAACAGACGATCACAGCGTTCATTTTTGCTGCCCATGCGCGAAGCATTCTGTCGATCTGCGTTGACAATTGAACCTGGTTGTCCTCGCTGTTCGTGGACATCAGTTCGTCAAAATTATCCACGTTGATGATGGCCACGCAGGTACGTTCCTGGGTGTACCGGGTCTTTAAGGCTTCGTAATCTGTCACATCGACAAAATACACGCCGATGCTTTCTTCCGCCTCATCGCCTTTCATGGCAAAGGGCAGCAGCTTGAAGGTTTTGTCGTTGCGGGAAAGCAGCAGCGTGCGCTCTTCCGCCGCAGCCAGGGCAATCTCCAAGTGCTTGATCCCGGTCAACGCATAAATATCGGCTCCTTCAATGCCGTCATAGATGAATACTTCGTCAATCTTCGCACTGACGCTGGACACCTTACCCTGCGAATTGACGATACAAAAGGGTATCGGCGAACATTCGCAAAGCAATCGCTCCGTTTCATTTGTACACATAACAGCAAAGTTCTCCTGTTTCTAACAGCGTCCATCCACCCGATCGGTGCAAACGAACGCTCTAATACGGCAACGCCGTATCAATCGGTGCGTTCATTATACCACGGCCTACCACTGAAAACGCGATCATGGCCGCGATTCAATGAACGCATCCCCGCGGCAACGCCGTATCAATCGGTGCGTTCATTATACCACGGCCTACCACTGAAAACGCGATCATGGCCGCGATTCAATGAACGCATCCCCGCGGCAACGCCGTATCAATCGGTGCGTTCATTATACCACAAAAAAAACATCTTGTCTGCCCCCTAGATATTGTGGGTTTTACAGGAAAAAAATCAGTCAGCCTACTATTCAGAAACAGCGAAAAATCCGCCTTTCACTGAATTATTTTCATTTCGCCCGGCTTTCCGATCCTGGGTTTCCGTAAAAAAGCGGCACAATGTACAATATAGAAATAGAAAAGCATGCAGCAGCGCAAGGGGAGGGGGTGAAGGGCATAGTTGCGAACATTTCATAAATTAGGATAGCGAAGCCAGGGCGTTTGTGGTAAAATGACAAAAAAGCAAGGCAGTGGAAATACACGTTTTTTCCAAGGCTACCCAGTGAAAAAAGATGGGAATTGAGGCAACGCAATGAGCAATGAAAAAATATTAATCGTAGATGACGAAAAAGAAATGTGCCTCCTGGTAAAATCATTTCTCGACAATGAACAATTTCAAACCTTTACGGCCTACGATGCAGCTTCGGCCTTGGATTTCCTCGATGTCATGACACCAGATCTCATCATCCTGGACATTATGCTTCCTGACATGAGCGGCATTGACTTGTGCTTGGAAATCAGGAATCGAATTGCCAGCCCGATTGTATTCATGAGCTGCAAATCGGAAGAACTCGACAAAATCATTGCCCTGTCGGTGGGAGGTGATGATTACATCACAAAGCCCTTTGATTCAGGGGAGTTGATTGCAAGAGTAAAGGCGCACCTGAGAAGGGAACGCAGGGCCAAAGCCAATGAAAGGGAAAAATTCATGACATACGAATGCGATGGCCTTGTACTGGACGAAGAAGAAAAAACCGTTTCTCTGGATGAAAGACATGTCAGCCTTACCGCAAAGGAATTTGGCATCCTCAACATCCTCATGCGATCTCCCAGGCGAGTATTCAGCATGGATCAGCTATTTGAACTGGTATGGAAGGAAGAGAGCCTTTCCGGGGACAGCAGGACGATCATGGTGTACATAAGCAATATCAGGAAAAAGATAGAACCCAAGGGTAGAAACGTAAAATACATATACAATATCAGAGGCGTAGGTTACAAATTCAGCAACCACGTCGTTGCCAGAAAGCACTGACATTCAAGGCAATGTCAGACAAAACGGCTTGATCCCCGGCCATGTTTT
>CAZVBL010000070.1:0-11897 GCA_964625475.1 uncultured Zhenpiania sp.
TCCCACGGCACAAAAAACGTGACCGCCAGCATCACAACGACCACTATCCACAATCTCATGTCCTTCGTTTTATCGTTCCACATCGCCATCGTCCCTCCTGCACCTGCATACCCCTGCTTTTCGTTTATCGGATCTCCATCCCCGGGCAAGCCACCCGCAATGGAGTTGTCGCTCTGCAATCGCCATCGCTGTTATAACGTTACCACAAATCATGCCAAAATTCAACGTTTTTCAGCCAAATTCCCCACTCTCTCCCATCTTGCCCCCGCATTGCGTCCCCATGCGGCAAGATGCGGCCAGGACACGGACATCGCTGCCCTGATTGCTATTTCGCCGTTCTTCGCCAGTATGCGCCAAAGTCCCGGCGATCGGCAAAAAACACTTTATTATATATATCGGATGAATTTCCGCAGAATATAAGCGATGTAGGCCAAATTCCCAAAAAATCACGATGCCAGACGTTTCCCCTTCCATTTGAGCGCATACATCGCTGGGAAACGGACAGTCATGGACATCAAGGTGTCCACCTCCTCTGGGGATCTCGTCAACATGGATTTGGTGCGCATGGGAAAGGAGACGATTGCTTTGACGGACGCAGTGTTGCGGAAAGCGAGCGCAGAGGAACTCTTCCATCGCATGGGATTTCTGATTTTTCCCAACCATTGGACGACCTTTGTGGGCATGATTTCATAAAATGCATGGAACCATGCTTTGCTGTTTCTTGGGCAATGTTTTTCGGCCATGCCTCTGATTGGGGCAGCACCGGGGTCGCATATTATGTTCGCTGTTTGTTAAAAATTCTAAGTAATATATTTACATTTTTAAAATAACATGGTAAAATGTAAATATAAGGAAATTACATCGGTTTGTCATAACGAACCTAGTGCAGCTCTCCGTAGCCGCCGCCATGCGAGCGATTGACATGACGGCCTACGCAGGAAAGGACGTACCCATGAAAACCATAAAAACACAAAACCCGAACGAACAGAACCGAACGCCGCAAGGGCGGCAGAACCCACGAAGGCTGCCCATGACCAGCGACCTGGTGTTCCGCACCGTGTTGGGGCGGGACGCACCGGAGTGCAAGAGAGCCTTGATCGCCGTGCTGAATTTGATCCTCGATCGCAAGGGCGACCCTATCGTGGACTTGGAGTACAAAAACCCCTTCCATTTGAGCGCATACATCGCTGGGAAACGGACAGTCATGGACATCAAGGTGTCCACCTCCTCCAACGAGACTATGGGGATAGAGATGCAGGTGGAGAAACTGAGGTTCTACGCCAACCGCAGCGTCCTGTACGCAAACCAACTTTCCTCCGAGGGCTTGGAATCTGGAGAAGGATATGATAAAATCAAGAAAGCGGTGCATATCAGCATCGTCAGCGGAAACATGGACGCCGGTAGTGACAAGTACCATGGGGTCTACCGCTACCGGGAGGTGTCGGACAATACGGAGCTGTCCGACTTGGTGGAGCTTCACTATTTGAAGCTGGACAGGCTGCCGAAGGTGCCGCTGGAGGAAATGTCGCCGCTGGAACGGTTCGGTTATTACATCGCCCATTCGGGCAAGGAGAACCGGCAGCGGGAAATCGATGCTTTGGTGCGCATGGGAGAGGAGGCGATTGCTTTGACGGACGCAGTGTTGCGGAAAGCGAGCCAGGAGGAAATCCTGAAGCAAGAGGAATGGGCCAGGAAAATGTGGGAGCTGGATCAGGTCGTCCAGACGCGAGCCATCAGGAACGAGGGCTTGGAAGAAGGCCGCAAGGAAGGGCACGAGGAAGGGCTGAAATGGGGAATCCAATCATTGATCGACACCTATAGGGAATTGGGAGTCCCACGGGATGAAGCGAAGCCCAAAATCCTGAAGAAAATCGGGTTGGAGCTGGATGGCGACATGGCGGAAAAATACCTGGAGCGGTATTGGCCACGATGACGGCAAACAATACAAACTATGAAAAAGGAACGTACTTCTTAAAAAAGAGGTGCGTTCCTTTTTTCCTCATTCGACCCCACAGGCTTTTCGCTCCCTGTGAGGCCGCTGTTACGCTTCTTTTTTTCTCACTTCTTTTCCACGCCGATCCCCGTCTTGTGGCCGTTCAGGTCATACGTCTTCAGATCGCTGGCCGGGACGATTTCCAGAGCCAGGGTTTCCTTCATGATGTAGTCCCTGTAGGTTTCCACGGCTGCTGCCACTTCATCGTCCGCATCCATCATGATTTTGATGTTGTCCATCATCTCAAAGTCCTGTTGCTTTCGCAGCTGCTGCACCTTGGAGATCAATTCCCTCGCCAGGCCCTCGTCCACCAGTTCCCTGGTCAGGGTAGTTTCGAGGATGGTGAAGACGTTGTTTTCCATGGCAACGGCAAACCCTTCCTTGGCGCTGATGCGGGTGTCCACCATTTCCCCGGTGATTTCCACGTCCTCGCCGTTCAAATCCAGGGTCATTTTGCCGTCCCTCTCCAGCTGCGCCACCACTTGGGCGGCGTCCGCTTTCGCCAGCGCGCTGCCAAAGGCTTTGATGTTCTTGCCCAGCACGGGACCCGCCACCTTGAAGTTTGGCTTCAGGCTGTAGTCCATGTATTTGTCCAGTTCCTTTTCAAAGACGACTTGCTTCACGTTCAGCTCTTCCATGATGAGGGGCGCCAGGTCGCCGATGAGTTCCTCGTACTTTCCGTCCACCAGAATCTCGGAAAGCGGCTGCCGCACTTTGATTTTTTCCTTTTCCCGGGCGCCTCGTCCCAAGCCCGCCAGATCCCGCACCAAATCCATGCGCGCTTCCGTCCTGGCATCGATGAGGGCTTCATCGGCCTTGGGGAAGTAGGCGATGTGAACCGACTCATCGCCAGTCAGGTTCACATAGATTTCATCGGAAATAAAGGGCGCAAAAGGCGCAATCATCCTTGCGATTCCCACCAGCACTTCGTAGGTGGTGGCGTAAACGGATTTTTTGTCATCGTTCAACGCTTCGCCCCAGAAGCGCCGCCTTGCCCTGCGGATGTACCAGTTGGATAAATCCTCCACAACAAATTCCTGGATTTTGCGCACGGACTTCATGTGGTCATAATGATCCATGTCGTTCGTCACTTCCCGAATCAGCTTGTGGTACTTGGACAGGATCCAGCGATCCAGCTCTGGCCGCCTGCCGTAGTCTACGCTGAATTTGGACGGGTCGATGCCATCCTGGTTGGCGTAAAGCACGAAGAAATGATAGACGTTTTTCAGCGTCCCGAAAAACTTGCCAACGATTTCCGCCAGCCCGTCTTCATCGAATCTCGTGGGCGACCATGCCGGAGAGACGTGCATCAAATACCATCTCGTGGCATCTGCGCCATACTTGTCGAACAGCTCAAAGGGATCCACCGTGTTGCCTCTGGACTTACTCATTTTTTTGCCGTCTTTGTCCAGGATCAAGTCGTTTACCAGCACATTTTTGTAAGGCGATTTGCCCTTGATGAAGGTGGAAATGGCCATGAGGGAGTAAAACCAGCCCCTCGTCTGGTCGATTCCTTCACAGATGAAATCCGCCGGGAATCGCTCATCGTCAAAGCGTTCCTTGTTTTCAAAGGGGTAGTGGTACTGGGCAAAGGGCATGGAGCCGCTGTCAAACCAGCAGTCGATCACCTCCGGGATGCGGTTCATGGTCTTTCCGCATTCCGGGCAGGTCAGATGCACGTCATCCACATACGGTCGGTGGAGTTCGATGCTTTCATCGATGGATTCCTGTGCCTTTTCCACCAGCTCTTTGCGGCTGCCGATGCATTCCAGATGCCCGCATTCGCAGCGCCAGATGGGAATGGGCGTGCCCCAGTAACGGTTCCTGGAAATGGCCCAGTCCTTGACTTCTTCCAGCCAGTTTCCAAAACGCTTTTCCCCTACGAAGTCGGGGAACCAGTTGACCGTATCGTTGTTGGCGACCAGTTGGTCTTTCAACTTGCTCATTTCAATGTACCAGCTGGGCTTGGCATAGTAAACCAGCGGCGTTCCGCAGCGCCAGCAGTGAGGGTAGTTGTGTACGATCTTTTCCCTGGCGAAAATCTTGTTTTCCCCTGCCAGCCATTTGATGATGTCAACGTCCAGCCCGTCTTCCATGACAAAGCGGCCCACCCATGGGGTGTCCGTGTATTTTCCCTCTTCATCCACCGGATTCAGCACCGGCAGGTTGTAGCGGCGGCCAGTCTGGTAGTCGTCCTCGCCAAAAGCAGGGGCAGTATGGACGATTCCCGTGCCGTCCTCAATGGTAACGTAGTCTGCGCAGGTTACGAAAAAGGCTTTTTTGTCCGGTTTGACGAAGGGCATCAATTGTTCGTATTCCAGGTATTCCAACGCCTTTCCCTTCATCTCTTCCAGGATTTCGTAGTTTTCCGCACCCAAAACTTTATCGACCAATGCCCTGGCAACGTAAAAGACGCTCCCCGTCTCGTCGCCTTTCACCATTTTCACCTTTACATAATCCACGTCCGGCCCCACAGTCAGGGAAACGTTGGCAGCCAGCGTCCATGGCGTCGTGGTCCACGCCAGGAAATATTCGTCCGCGCCTTTTCGCTTGAATTTGGCTGTGATGGTGTTGACCTTCACTTCCCTGTACCCTTGAGCCACTTCGTGGGAGGCCAGCCCCGTTCCGCAGCGCGGGCAGTAAGGCAGGATCTTGTGGCCCTCGTAAATCAGGCCTTCTTTGAAAAATTCCTTGAGGATCCACCACTCCGTTTCAATGAAATCGTTGTCCAGGGTGATGTAGGGGTTGTCCAGGTCGATGAGGTACCCCATCCTTTTCGTCATGTCACGCCACATGCTCTCGTAGGCGAACACGGATTCCCGGCATTTTTCATTAAATTCTTTGATGCCGTATTTCTCGATGTCCTGCTTGCCGTTCATGTTCAGCTGCTTTTCCACTTCGATTTCCACTGGCAGCCCGTGGGTGTCCCATCCGGCTTTTCGCCTGACCGCAAAGCCCTGCATGGTCTTGTAGCGGCAGACCGAGTCCTTCAGCGTCCTGGCGATCACATGGTGGATCCCCGGCCTCCCGTTGGCGGTCGGAGGGCCTTCGTAAAAGATGAAGGATTCCTGTCCTTCCCTGGTGGTGACGCATTTGCGCAAAAGATCTTCCTTTTCCCAATTTGCCGCCTGCTCCATCTGCTGCTGAGCAATGGGTTTGTCTGATAAATGTTTAAACATGGTTTCGGTTCCTTTTCAAAATATGTTGATATTCTATCTGTTTGGAGGCGTAAAGTCAAGGGCGAAATCCGCCCGGACGCAGAAGGGATGCCCGAAAGTGGAGCGGAGCGCATGCGCCGGTAACGTTGGCCTTTCGTCTCATGGCTCTATGCCCCCTTCTCATTTCCTTTGCCGTGCGGTTTTCTGCGGCGCAATGTCCCCATCGACTTGGAAAACGCGCACCCTCTTTCGCCTCCCGCAAGCCTGAGCAATCCACTGGCTCCTTGTATCGATTTGGAAAACGCGCGCCCTCTTTCGCTGCGATCCCTCCCGTGGCCCGTTTGGGACATGTCTATTCCCCGCCCACGGCCTTAATGTCGTAAGGCGTGTTCTGATAAACGTAGTAATTGAGCCAATTGGAAAAGAGCAAATTGGCATGGGCGCGCCAGCGGAACAGGATCTCCTGCTCCGGGTCGTCGTTTCGGAAATAGTTGGCCGGAACCCGGATGTCCAGCCCTTTTTTCACGTCCCGAAAGTATTCCCCGGCCAGCGTGTCTTTGTCGTATTCCTGATGTCCCATGACGAAAATCTGGCGACCGTTTTCCGTCGATATGATGTGGGGTCCCACTTCTTCGGATTCAGCTAAAATGCGCAGTTCCGGGCATTGCAGGACATCTTCCCTTCTTACCTCCGTATGCCTGGAATGGGGTGCGTAAAAAACGGAATCGAATCCCCGCACCAGGGGGTTGTGAGGCCTTGTGACTTGATGCTCGAACACGCCGAACACCTTTTCATCCAGCAGGTGCTTGTCGATGCCATGAAAATAGTACAGGGCTGCCTGCGCCCCCCAACAGAGGAACATGTTGCTGTAAACGTTTGTCTTGCAAAACTCGAAAATCTCGCACAGCTCTTTCCAGTAATCCACGTCCTCATAGGGCATCTGCTCCACCGGCGCGCCTGTGAGGATCATGCCATCGTAATATTGGTGTTTGATTTCCTCCAGAGTCTTGTAAAATGCGTCCATGTGCTCCTGGGAAATATGGGTGGAGCTGTGGGAGTCCATCTGCACCAAAGTCATCTCCACCTGCAGGGGGCTGTTGGCCAGCACCCTGGCGAGCTGGGTTTCCGTAGCAATTTTGGTGGGCATCAGGTTCACGATGATGATCTGCAGCGGACGGATGTCCTGCTTCATGGCCCTTGCCCTGTTCATGGTAAAAATGTTTTCGTTCTGCAATGCTTCTGCCGCTGGCAGCGCATTCGGTATGATTAATGGCATGTTACGTTATCCCCCCTTTTCTCCTGTCTTGATGAATCTGGGCAACATCGATGATCCGATCCTGCCTGGATTCGGACAAACTCTGCTGTCTAAAACGGAACGGCGAAGCCGGCTTTTTCACTTTGTCACCTTCTCCAATGCCTGGTCAAAGTCATAGATGATGTCATCGATGGCCTCCAGCCCTACCGATGCCCGGATCAGGGACGGGCTGATGCCTGCCGCAATCTGTTCTTCCTCGGAAAGCTGCCTGTGGGTAGTGCTGGCCGGGTGCAGCACGGAGGTGCGAATGTCGCCCACATGAACGACGATGCTGGTCAGCTCCAGGTTTTCCAGGAATTTTTCTCCCGCCGCCTTTCCGCCTTTCACGCCGAAACACAGCACGCCGCTCTGTCCCCTTGGCAGGTATTTCTGCGCCAAATCGTAGTATTGGTCGCCTTTCAGGCCCGGATATTTCACCCATTCCACCATGGGATGATCCTTGAGATGCTCCGCCAGCTTCATGGCGTTTTCGCAGTGGCGTTCCATCCGCAGATGGAGCGTCTGCAACCCCTGATGGGTCAAATAGGCGTTCATGGGAGCCATGGGGCATCCCAGGTCGCGTACCATTACCGCCGTAAGCCGGGTGCAAAAGGCCGTGGGTCCAAACTTTTCATAAAACTTCAACCCATGGTAGCTTTCGTCCGGCTCCGTCAGGCCGGGAAACTTGCCGGAAGCCGCCCAGTCGAATTTCCCGCTTTCCACGATGGCGCCGCCCACGCAGCTGGCATGGCCGTCCGCATACTTGGTGGTGGACTGGATGACGATATCCGCCCCCAGTTCCAGCGGCCTGCAGAGGGCTGGCGTTGCCAGGGTGTTGTCCACCACCAGGGGAACGCCGATTTCCTTTGCCAGCCTGGAAAATTTGCTAAAGTCCAAAACGCTGAGCGCCGGGTTGCCAAGGGATTCGGCGAACACGGCCTTTGTTCTGGGTTTTGCGAACTTCAAAAGTTCTTCCAGCGGTAGATCCTGATCCACGAAATCCACATCGATGGCCAGCTTTTTCAGCGAAACCCCCATCAGGTTGTGGGTGCCGCCGTAGATGTTGGAAGCGGAAATCACATGATCCCCTGCACTGCACAGGTTCAGCACGGTAATCAGCGTCGCCGCCTGGCCGGAGGACGTAGCGATCCCTGCGCTGCCCCCTTCCAAAAGAGCCATTTTCTCTTCCAGCGCCCTTACCGTGGGGCTTGCCAGCCGGGTATACATGAAGTTGGGGCTTTCCAGGTCGAACAGTTCCGCCACGTCCTGGGAATTGTAGTACCGATACGTGGTGTTCTGGACGATGGGCAGCACCTGTGGCTGGCCGCTCTCCGCTTTGTACGCGCCGTGGACGCATCTCGTTTCAAATGCAGGTTTTCTATCGTTTTTCATGTTGTCGTTGTCCTGTTTCCTTTCCGCAGCTCCTGCGCCTGTGTGCCGCGCCAACTGCCTCCTGTCCTTTTTGCGTCCCGCGAATCATGCGCCAAATACTTCCTTTGCCGCTTCCACGGATTTCATGGCATCCTTGCAGTAGTAATCCGCTCCGATTTTTTCCGCATAATCGGGTGTCAGCACTGCGCCTCCCACCAGGAATTTGCACGCTGGCGCAACGTTCCTCACGGCTGCGATGGTTTCTTCCATGCTTTTCAGCGTGGTGGTCATCAGTGCGCTCAAGCCTACCAGCTTGATGTCCTTTTCCAGCACCACTTTCACGATTTCCTCCGCTGGCACGTCCCGCCCCAGGTCGATCATTTCAAATCCGTAATTTTCCATGATGACCTTGACGATGTTCTTCCCGATATCGTGGATGTCGCCTTTTACCGTGGCGATGACGACCCTGCCCTTGGACACCTGCTCCCCGCCGCTGTCCGCAAGGCGTTCTTTGATGAGCGCAAAGCCGCACTGAGCCGCCGTTGCCGCTTGCATCATCTGTGGCAGGAAAATCGTGCCTTTCTCGAACCCCTGTCCAACCTTGTCCAGAGCCGGTATGAGATAGTCGTTGACGACTGTCATTTCATCCTCCGTTTGCAGCAGCTGTTCCACCGCATGGACGGTATCGGCTTTCATGCCCTTTTCCAGCGCATGGAACAGGGACGGCTGGGAAGATGTTCCTTCCTCCTGGGTCGCTCCCGCTCCCCCGGTTTCCCCGGACGATCCCCCCTTTGTCATGGTTCCCAGGGAAACATCGCTGTACTGCTGGATGAACCGTTCCGCATTTTTGTCCCGGTTGTGGAGCATTTCAAAGGCGTGTACCGTCCCCATCATATCCCGGTCGTTGGGGTTGATGATGGGCAAATCCAGGCCGTTTTCCATGGCGAGTGCCAGGAACACCCGATTGATCAGCGGCCTGCATGGGAGGCCAAAGCTGATGTTGGAAACGCCCAAAACCGTGTGCAGCCCCAGCTGCTCTTTCACCATCCTCACGGCTTTCAGCGTCTCCTGGACTTCCGCCTGCTGCGCAGAGGCGGTGAGGGTCAGGCAGTCGATGAACACGTCCTTGTCAGGAATCCCCAGATCCCTGGCCCGCCCCAGGATGCGCTCTGCAATGGCGAACCGATCTGCGGCTTTTGACGGGATCCCCGCTTCATCCAGGGTCAGGCCTACTACGGCTGCCCCATATTTTTTGATGATCGGCAGAATCCGCCGCAAGGATGCTTCTTCCCCGTTGACCGAATTGACGATGGCCTTTCCATTGTATATGCGCAAGGCGGCCTCGATGGCCGCAGGGTCGGAAGAGTCGATCTGCAAAGGCAGGTCCGTGATGGCCTGCAGCTCCTTTACCACCTTTGGCAGCAGCTCCGCCTCATCGATGTCCGGGATTCCCACGTTCACGTCCAGTATCTGCGCCCCGGCATCGATCTGCTGAACCGCCTGGGACAGGATGTAGTCGTAATCCCGCTCCATGAGCGCCTGTTTCATCCGCTTTTTCCCCGTGGGATTGATGCGCTCTCCGACAACGGTCACCGGATGGATGGCCACCGCTTTCGTGCCGCTGCAGACCAGGCTTTCTTCCCCAACGGGCTTTCTCTCTTTTCTTCGGCTGGCGGCAAATGCCGCTTTCATCTCCGCAATGTATTCCGGCGTAGTGCCGCAACAGCCACCTGCCAGGGCGATGCCCAAATCCAAGTATTTTGCCATGGCCTGGGCAAATTCCCCGGGTGCGATGCTGTATTCCCCCGTCCTGGGATCCGGAAGCCCCGCATTGGGTTTGACGAACACGGGCAGGTTCGTGACGCTGCACATCTCCTCCGCCAGGGGAAAAATCTCCACAGGCCCCAGGGAGCAGTTGATGCCAATGGCCTGCACGCCCAGCCCTTCCAGCACTGCCGCCATGCAGGGGATGCTCGTTCCCGTAAAGGTTCGTCCGTTCTCCTCAAACGTCATGGAAACGAGGATGGGAAGCGTCGTCTTTTCCCTTGCCGCCAGCACTGCCGCCTTGACTTCGTACAAATCCGTCATGGTTTCGATGACGACCAAATCGGCCCCCGAAGCCGCCCCCTGAACCATGACCTGGGAAAAGGCATCGTAGGCCGTTTCAAACGGCAGGGTTCCCATGGGTTCCAGCAACTCCCCCAGGGGGCCCACGTCCAGGGCAACGAAATGCTCCGACCCGCAGGCGGCCTTTGCCGCTTTTACGGCACTGTCCACCACCGCCTCCACCGAATGGCCGCAGCCCTCCAGCTTGAAGCGATTGGCTCCGAAGGTGTTGGCATAAACGATGTCGGAGCCAGCCTCGATGTATCGTCTGTGGATGGACGTGATGAGCGCAGGATCGGTCAGGCTCAGCAGGTCGGGAGACGCACCCGGCTCTAAACCGCTCTGCTGCAGCGTCGTCCCCATGCCCCCATCTAAAAACCACAGCCTTTTGCTAACGTTCCCCACAGCTTTTTCCTTCCTTTCTCAAGATGCATGTGTCCCGCAATGCGCATTCCGCACAAGTGGCCAGATATCCCTTGACCGGATGGTCTGCCATCCCCAGGACAGCGGTCACGGATTTTCTCGGTATCATGATGTGGCTTTTGTTCACCGTCAGGCCGATTTTCCTGCCCGCATCCAGCGCGCCCAGCAGCTCGCCCTGGGTTTCTATGGGTAAATCGCCGTAGCCGGGGCTGTATCGCCCTGTGAGAAAGCCGCCCAGTTCCCTGCCCATCTGCGCTTCCAGGGAATCGCAGGCCTGCTCCACCAGCACGGAAGCCCCGCAGTCCAAAATCAGAGCCTCCGCCATGTCCCGCACCTGCGCCGTGCGAATCGTGCGATCCACCTCCGCACCCAGGGTGACGGCCATGACGGCCATCTCCCGGCAACCCGCAAGGTGCTTTCGGATGGCGTTTCCTTCCAATGCCAAAGCGTCCAGGCTCAAAACCCGGTAAATGCCCTGGATCCTCGCAGCCTGGAGCAGTTTTTTTTCGCAGGCCTCCATGGAGGCTTGAAGGCGTTCATCCGCCTGTCCCTTTGTGCCAAGCCTGCCAAGCCACTGTTTGGCGTCGATTTGCAACGGCTTTTCCAGTTTCATGCTACAGCAGATCCCTGATCTTTTCGTAAACGGCCGCAGAAACGTCCGCATTGTTCATGATGTACAGGTGGATTCCGTCCACGCCGTGTTCCAGCAAATCCCGAATCTGATCCACCGCATACTGGATACCGTGCCGATACAATTCCTCCGGCTCATTTTCGTACAGGCCGATCATCCTGGTGAACTCGTGGGGCAGGCTGGCTCCGCTGAGGGCAACGGTCTTTTCAATCTGCTTTTTGTTGACGATGGGCATGATGCCTGCGGAAATGGGCACTTGAATGCCTGCGTTGCGCGCCTGCGCCAGGAAATCGTAGAACCGCTGGTTGTCGAAAAAAAGCTGAGTAATGAGAACCTTCACCCCTGCGCCGATTTTATACTTGAGGTTGGAAATGTCCTCCCGCAGGTTCTTGCTCTCGTAATGGCCTTCCGGGTAGCAGGCTCCCAAAATCTGCAATCCGCTGTTTCGCTGGACTTCGATGGCAAGCTCGTTGGCATGGGAAAAATCTTTTTCCACCTTTTCCCCCGGAACGATGTCGCCCCGCAAAGCCAGCACGTTTTCAATTTTCGCCTCGGAAAACCGGCGGATCATTTCCGTCACGTCTTCCTTGGTGGAATTGACGCATGTGAGGTGCGCCAGCGGCTCAATGCCGAACTTCTCTTTGATGTTGGATGCGATCTCGCAGGTGGAATTGTCGGTCATGCTGCCCCCTGCGCCATAGGTCACGCTGATGAAATCCGGTCTGCATGCGGTCAGCTTCCCAATGGTATCGTAGATTTTATCCAGGTTTGATCGCCGTTTCGGTGGAAAAATTTCCAGGGAAAAGACCGGTTTCTTTTGTGCAAAGAGTTCTGGTATTTTCATGTTGTCCTCCTATGTTCGTCTATCTGGTTCATGCACAAAGCTGATATTCAATGAACGCACCCCTGCGGCAACGCCGT
>CAZVBL010000071.1:0-11692 GCA_964625475.1 uncultured Zhenpiania sp.
GAATCTCGATTGTGGGTTCAAAGGAAATTCGTGGTATAATGAACGCAATTGATCGAAACGGCGTTGCCGCAAGGAAGCGTTCATTGAATCACGAATCTCGATTGTGGGTTCAAAGGAAATTCGTGGTATAATGAACGCAATTGATCGGTACGGCGTTGCCGCGGGGAAGCGTTCATTGAATCATGAATATCAATTCTGTTTCTAAAGGTGATTCATGGTATAATAAACGCAATTGATTGAAACGGCGTTGCCGCAAGGGTGCGTTCATTGAATCATGAATCCCGATCGGATTTTCAAAGGGAATTCATGGTACAGTCTATATTACCATAAAAAATCGCAGTTGAGGAGAAAAATTAGATGATAAAAAGCATGACAGGTTTTGGCAGGAGCGAATATTCGGATGGGAAGCGCAACACCCTCGTGGAAATCAAATCCGTGAACCACCGCTACGGCGAAATCAGCATAAAAATGCCCAGGCGGTATTCCTTCGCAGAGGAGAAAATCAGGAGCACCATCAAAGAGACGGTGCGCAGGGGCAAGGTGGACGTTTCCATCATTGTGGAGAATTTGACAGAAGACGATGTGACGGTGAAGCTCAATGCCATGGTGGCAAAACAGTACATAGAGAACTTGAACGAGCTGCGCCAGGCCTTTGATTTGCAGGGGGACGTGACGCTGCAGTTCCTGTCCACCCTGCCCGATGTGATGAAGGCGGCGCCGGACGTGGAAGACGAGGACGAAATCTGGGAGGCTATGCGGATCCCCCTGGAGCAGGCTGTGAAAAACCTGGATGACATGCGAATGAAGGAAGGCAAAAAGCTTTCGGAGGATCTGCTGATGCGGGGAGAATTGATTCGGGGCTTTGTGAAACAAATCGAAGAGCGGGCGCCCCGGGTTTCCCAGATATATGCGGAAAAGCTGCGGGAGCGCATCAAGGAGCTTTTGGGAAACCATGTGACTGTGCCGGAGGATCGCATCGCACTGGAGGCCGCCATCTTTGCGGACAAATGCAACGTCACGGAGGAGCTGGTCAGGCTAGACAGCCATATGATCCAGCTAAAGGAGATCATCGGAAAGAGCAGCCAGCCCGCTGGGAAAAAGTTGGATTTCCTGGTGCAGGAGATGAATCGGGAGACGAATACTATCGGATCCAAAGCCAATGACATCGACATTACCAATTTGATGCTGGAGATCAAAAGCGAGATTGAAAAAATCCGCGAACAAGTGCAGAACATCGAGTAAATGAGAAAGCACCTGCCCCATCCAATATGGGAAATTGGCGAAGGGGCATGTAGGGGGCACAGTTGCGAAAGAATCGACAAATTTGATTGAACCTTGCAGGTTTTGGAAAAAATCATGTTGAATGCCGAAAGCCCCCATGATATAATAAGTATTCGCACAGGCGAAGGAGAAGCAGATGAACGCAGGAAAATTATTTGTGATTTCCGGGCCTTCCGGCACAGGCAAGGGCACGATTTGCAAGGAGCTGCTGGAAGATGGACGCATGAAAATCTCCGTTTCCATGACCACGAGACAGCCCAGGCAGGGGGAAGTGCATGGAAGGGATTATTTGTTCGTCAGCCAGGATGAATTCCAGAAAATCATTGAAGAACGGGGCTTCTTGGAATATGCGCAGGTATACGGCAATTTTTACGGAACGCCGAAGATGGAGGTCATGGATTTGATGAAGGCGGGCATCGATGTGATCCTGGAAATCGATACCCAAGGTGCGCTCCAGATCAAAGAGGTCTATCCGGAAGCGATTTTTATTTTTATCTTGCCGCCGTCCATGACAGAACTGCGCAAACGGATTACAGGCAGAGGTTCGGAAACGGAGGACTCCCTGAAAAGGCGGCTGGGCGAGGCCATGAAGGAGATTTCCCATGTCAATCAATACGATTACTGCATCGTCAACGGCGAGCTGCAAGCAGCGGTGCAGCGGGTAAAGGCCGTCATCATGGCCGAACATTCCCGGGTTTCCGAGGATGTGGGCGTAATCATAGAAAGGTATAAGGAGGAGATATGACATGTTGTACCCATCCATTAATGAGGTGAGAAAAAAGGCGGACAGTCGATATACGTTGGTGATCCTGGCGGCCAAGAGAGCGAGGGACATCATCGAGGGAAAGCCAAAACTGACGGAGGTAGAAGTTGACAAACCCATATCCATTGCGGCCAACGAAATCGCAGAGGATTTGATCACTTACAAGAGGGACGAATACCAGGAAAGCGAATAGTACCTGGAATCAAAGACAGAGGAGCGGATATGTGACTGCTCGAAGCGTGCCCGGCGAATGTTTTCGCCGGGATTTGTCATTTTAGGGCAAACCATCCTTGCGTTTTGCGCATGAGAAACCTTTTGGTTTGACAAAGAACAGATACAAAATGAAACGAATTGCATATAAAATATGCCCCTCTTTATGTCATAATTGATAGGAAGCGAATTTGCTATTTGTACTTAACCGACTTGGTTCAATTGGAAATCAGCGATTTTGGCAAAGCATAAGCCAAAAACAATGGCGTTTGCCGTAAATCGCACAAGAACGTCCAATACCGTCAAAACAAGAGGAGGGAAACAACAATGGCAGAAAAATACGTGCCTATTGAAACGAAGAAATTGACAGGCAGGGTTTATCTGGATGAAATCCTATATGTGGAAAAGAATCTGCGAAAAACCATTTTAGTGACGGAAAACGGGAAGATCACCTTGTATTGCGCCATGAACTATATCAGGGCCTATGCGGACAACCGTTTTCTGGACTGCCACAGGAGCTATCTGTTCAATATGGATAAAATTAAGCAAATGGCAGAACAGACGATCCTATTTGAAAACGGGGACAGCGTGACGTTGGGGCGCGACTGCTTTCGGGCTGGCAGGAAGGTTTATCGGGACTATCTTTGTCAAAAGGAAATCAGGAAAAAATAGCGGCGGATAATGGGAAGTGGGCTGCGGTTGATGCTTTACTTGCCGCTGGAAAAATGCTATCATGATATGGAAACAACTAAAAGAAACATGGAACTGGAAACAGTTCCCAGGAAAGGGAAGGGAAACACATGCGAAAAAGACGAATCACAGCCATATTGACCGTTTGTCTCCTGGCTGCCATGGGGCTGACGGGATGCGGAGACGACAACCCCTACAGCAAGTACGATTTATCCGAATATGTCAAGGTGGGCCAATACAAAGGTTTGGAGATGGAGGCCATCCAGGTATCCGTTTCCGATGAAGAGGTAGAAGCCCAGGTCGAGCAAAACGTGGAGGATACGAAAACTTCAAAGACGCTCAAAGAGGGAAAGGTCGAGGATGGTGACATTGCCAACATCGATTATGAAGGAAAGATCAATGGAAAAACCTTCGATGGCGGAAGCGCCGAAGGATATGACCTTACCATTGGTTCCGGAAGCTTCATTTCAGGCTTTGAAGACGGGCTCATTGGCAAAAAAATCGGCAGCACCGTGAAGCTGAACCTGACATTCCCTGAGGACTACGATCAGGGCGATGAAGACGGGGAACAGCTGGCAGGAAAAGATGTGGTGTTCACGGTGACCATCAATTCGGTGAAAAAAGAAACCGTTCCGACTTATGACGATGCCTGGGTAGAAAAAAACAGCAAATCAGATGATGTAAAGACCGTGGAGGAATACAACGAGTACGTCAGGCAGCAGCTGCAGGATGAGAAGGAAGAAACGGCCAAGAACAACAAAATCAGCGAACTGTGGGCGGAAGTCATGGAAAATTCGGAAGTCCTCAAATATCCGGAAGAGGAAGTCAACAGTTATGTGGAAGAAATTGAAGCACAGTACGAAGCCGCAGCTGAAAGCTCCGGCGTAGAATTGAAAGACTTGTGGGAGCAATATGGCATCGATTCCCAGGAGGACTATGATGCGCAGAACAAGGATGCTGCCGAATCCTATGTGAAAGAGCAGATGGTCATGTATTGGATCGCGGACAAGGAAGGGCTGAGCTATTCCGAGGATGAGGCGGATGAACTGCGAGAAAACATCGATGAGGCCGGATACACGGACGAGACGTTCAAACAGAGTTTTGGACAGGGAATTGATGATTACATCGTAGCGGCTCTCACCTTCCAGAAGGTAGGAGACTTTATCTTTGACAACGCAAAGATCGTTGAGAAAAAGACAACCAAGGATGAGGCAGAGGCGTCCTCCGATGAAGCATCGGAGCCAGACCCGGATGCGGACATGTCGCAGAATGAGGACGATGGTGCGGATGATGCCACATCCAACGATGAAGAGGGCGGTGCGGACGCCTGATCTGCCCCTGGTTTTGCCGGGATGAAACCGGATGCCGGGGAAGACATGGGCAAGCATTGGAACAGGCCATTTGAGGCCTGGACAGTATTTTTGCAGGAGTTGAAACATTTAAGAAGCAAAGTAACCGCAGGATGCGGCAGCGTTGGCAGACGGTTTCTGAAAACTGGAGAGGATAGGCAATATGGAACAATTCACAAATTTTTTAGTTGACGTCGATGATGTGGTCTGGGGCGTGCCTATGATCCTGCTCATCATGGGCACGGGCATTTTCCTGACCGCCAGGCTGGGAATCCTCCAGTTTCGCAAGCTGGGGCTGGCGCTTCGCTACATGGTAAAAAACGAGGCCAACGGAGAGGGGGAAGTTACCAGCTTCGGTGCGCTTTGCACGGCCATGGCAGCCACCATCGGAACAGGGAACATCGTGGGCGTCGCTACTGCGGTGGTGGCAGGAGGCCCGGGCGCACTGTTCTGGATGGTGATCGCCGCTTGCTTTGGAATGGCCACCAAATATTCGGAAGGCGTTTTGTCCATCAAATACAGGATCATCAAAGACGATGGACATGCCTTGGGCGGGCCGTTCCATTACATCGAGCGAGGAATGGGCAAGCGATGGAAGTGGCTGGCATGCCTTTTTGCCATATTCGGCATCGGCGCAGGACTGCTGGGAATCGGCACCATCACCCAGGTCAACGGGATCGCATCCGCAGCGCAGTCCTTCTTTGATCCAGACAAGGAAAACGCCCTATCCCTCTTTGGCATGGATTATTCCATTTCCACCGTTGTGACAGCCATCGTCGTAGCAGGCGTCACTGCGCTGGTTGTCATCGGGGGGATCAAGCGGATCGCAAGCGTCACCACCGTTGTGGTGCCTTTCATGGCCATCGCTTATGTGGCAATCTGTGTGGCCATTTTGGTCGTGAACATCAGGGAGATTCCCAGTGCGGTCGCTACAGTCGTAAGCAGCGCCTTTGGTCTGAGAGCTGCGGCGGGTGGTGCTTTGGGGGCCTTGATGCTCGCCATGCAAAAGGGCGTGGCAAGAGGCATCTTTTCTAACGAAGCCGGCTTGGGGAGCGCACCCATTGCCGCAGCGGCGGCGCAGACGAAGGAGCCGGTGAGACAGGGATTGATTTCCATGACCGGTACATTCATCGATACCATCGTCATCTGTACCATGACCGGACTGACCATCATGGTAACGGGTGCTTACGATGCGGCGCTGGCAAATGGGCTGGAGGGTGCGCAGGTCACTGCGGTAGCCTTTGGCGAAGGCCTTCCATGGTCAGCGCAGGTCGGCTCTTTTGTGCTTATGATGTGTTTGGCGTTTTTTGCTTTCACCACGATTTTAGGATGGGACTATTACAGCGAACGCTGTCTGGAATACCTTTCCGGCGGCAGCAAAGGCATTCTTTCCGTATACAGATGGCTCTACATCCTGGCTGTTTTGGCAGGGCCGTTCATCACAGTCAAAGCGGTGTGGACCATTGCGGATATCTTCAATGGCCTAATGGCGATCCCTAACTTGATTGCGCTGCTGACGCTCAACGGGGTCATTGTGGCGGAAACCAGAGGCTATTTCAAACGCCTCGCCGAAAACCGCCTGGAATGAAAATCGCTGGAATAAGGAAGCATCATATATGGGACAAGGCCGCCAGATCCATGTTGCGGCTCGTTCTTAAGTGCGTTCGATGAAGCTTTGACATCGTTCCTTTTCGCAAACCGGCTTGCGAAAAGGATCAGCCGCCCCCTTTCATCCATGAGGGGGGGCAAACTGCCTGGGCGCAAACCGGATCGTGAAAAATGGCAGTGCGAGGATGAAAAAACCGTTCTGGCCGCTGCTGTTTTTTCATATGATAGTAAGAGAACTCCTAAAGTTCGCTATCACAGCTTGTGGGCGGATTTACGGCACTTTGGGATAGGCTTTGGAAGGACAAACATCAAAGGGGGAAAAGGGATGCTAAACACAGAGAACATCAAGAACAAAGAGGTCATCAACATTTACGATGGAAAAAGCCTGGGCTTTGTCTACGACATTGAAATCAACCTGAAGGAGGGGAAGATCGAAGGCATCGTCCTGCCGGGGCAGCGGGGTTTTTTCAACCTGTTCGGGCGAGAAACCGAGGATTATGTAATCAAATGGAAAAATGTGAAAACCGTGGGAGACGATGTGATTCTGGTGGACGTCCCCGCTTCTTTGGAGGCAATTGACTAAATTGCTTGGCAAAAAACACAATATGTAGTAAAATCAGTATGTCGGATTACAGCAGTTGCAGTTGGGGAGGACATGAAATGAAATGCCCGTTTTGTGAAAATGAGGATACCAAGGTCATCGATTCCAGGCACACGGAAGATGGACATGCCATCCGCAGAAGGCGTGAGTGCGATGCATGCGGCAAACGGTTTACCACCTATGAAAAAATCGAAGAAATGATCCTGATGGTCATCAAAAAAGATGGCAGCAGGGAGGCGTTCGATCGGAACAAGATCACCAATGGCATCATAAAAGCCTGTGAAAAGCGACCGGTGCCGATGGTTGAAATTGAAAGCTTGGTGGACGAAATCGAACGGGGCCTGAACAACATGATGGAGAAGGAAGTCGAGAGCTCTTTCATCGGGGAACTCATCATGGAACGGCTGCAAAAATTGGACGAGGTGGCCTATGTGCGCTTCGCCTCCGTATACAGGCAGTTTACGGACATTCGTACCTTCATATCTGAAATTGAAAAGCTGCTGACGAAGAAAAATAAAGAGTAAAGGAACGTTGACACAAATGAGCGAAATGATTCGAGTAGCAATCGATGGCCCCAGCGGAGCGGGAAAGAGCACCATTGCCAAGGCCGTGGCAAAAGCGTTGAACATCGACTATATTGACACGGGAGCCATGTATCGTGCGGTGGCGTACAAGACCATTTCCAACGACATCGATCCACAGGACGGGGTGGCCATGCAGGCCATGCTGGATGAAACGGAAATCGATTTTTCCCAGGGGAACATCATTTTGGACGGGGCGGCCATCAATGGGGAAATACGGACGGATGCCGTTGCAAAGAGGGCGTCCCAATGTTCCGCTCTGCCTGCGGTCAGGGAAAAGCTGGTGCAGCTCCAAAGGCGGATGGGACAGAAGAAAAGCGTGATCATGGACGGCAGGGACATTGGAAACAACGTCCTGCCTGACGCAGAACACAAATTTTTCATGACAGCCTCCCCACAGGCTCGCGCCCGGCGCAGGTATGAGGAACTGTCGGCAAGGGGCCAGGATGTGAATTACGGGCAGGTTCTGTCCGACATCGAGCAGCGGGATCACAATGACATGACCAGAAAACTAAACCCGCTGCGCAAAGCGCCCGATGCCCTGGAAGTGGACACCACGGAACTGGGAATTGAAGAAGTTACGGATTTGATATTAAAGGAGATAAGAAAATAATGGCAACCATCAGACCATTTAGAGCCATTCGGCCTGCGCAGAAATATGCAGAAAAAGTGGTTTCCCTGCCGTATGACGTGATGAACCGGCAGGAAGCGGCCAAAATGGCGGAAGGAAATCCCTACAGTTTCCTCCACATATGCAGATCGGAAATCGATTTGCCGCGCCAGAAGGATCCTTACCACAGGAGCGTCTATGAAAAGGCGAGGGACAACCTTGCAGATTTCCTGGGCAAGGGCATTTTCCAGCAGGAAGAAGAGCCTGCCCTGTACATTTACAGGCAGACCATGGATGGGAGAACGCAGACGGGAGTCGTAGGAACCGTGGCTGTGGACGAATACCAAAACAACACCATCAAAAAGCACGAGTTCACCAGGGTAGAAAAGGAGCTGGATCGCATCAACCATTTTGATACGTGCAACGCCAACACGGAGCCGGTGTTCCTCACTTACCGGGACGACCGGCGGATCCGGGATGTCATGGAGGCCTGGGTTTCCGAAAACAAGCCGGTTTACGATTTTGCCACAGGAGATGCCATCGGGCATGCGCTCTGGGTGGTAGATGACCCGAAAACCGTGGAAACCCTTGTGGACCTCTTTTGCGAAATTCCTTCCCTGTACATTGCGGACGGACACCACAGGAGCGCTTCTGCCTGCAAAGTGGGGTTGAAAAGGCGCGAGGCGCATCCCGACTACACGGGAAAAGAGGAATTTAACTTTTTCATGGCTGCCATATTCCCTGATGCCGATCTGCACATCTTTGACTACAATCGGGTTGTCAAAGACCTGAACGGCAACAGCGTGGAGAGCCTGATGGGCAAAATCCGGGAAGCCGGTTTCAAAATCGACAAGATGGGGGAAACTGGGGAAGACATTTATCGCCCGGAAGCGAAGCACTGCTTCTCCATGTTCCTGGAAGGAAAGTGGTATCGTCTCACGGCAAAGCCGGAAATCATACCGGATCATGCGATCGATTCCCTGGACGTGGCGATCCTCCAAAACCAGGTTCTGGAGCCGATTTTGGGAATCCAGGATCCCCGGACAGACAAGCGCATTGACTTTGTCGGCGGAATCCGGGGGCTGGAGGAACTGCGGCGGCGGTGCGAAACGGACATGAAAATCGCCTTTGCCGTCTATCCGGTGGAGATTGCCGACCTTTTGGCCGTTTCCGACAACGACATGGTAATGCCGCCCAAATCCACTTGGTTTGAGCCAAAGCTGGGCAGCGGCCTGTTCTTGCACCAGCTGTAGCCATTAGGCAGCAGTTCATTTTTCTGTTTTTCGCTAACTGTGGAATAAACGCTCCTTGCAAGGGGAAACCTACCTTTGTAAGGAGTGTTTTTTATGAAGAAACGGCTGCTGGCTACAACATGTGCGCTGGGGATCCTGCTGGCTGCGCTCATAGGGAGGCTGATCTACATCCAGTTCATCGGCCACGATGATTTGTCCCAGACCGCAAAGGCGCAGCAGCTCATTGCGTTGGAGGGCGCCAACACCAGGGGGTTCATCTACGACCGCAACAACACGCCCCTCGTGGGCAATTACCGGGAATACATCTTCATCATTCGACAGGAATGTTTTGATGGGGAAGCGATGCAGGCATTGGATGCTATGGATGCCAGGGAGATCAAAAATGAGGACAACGGCTACAAGGTCTATGCGTCCAGGTCATATGATAAGGAGCTGGGAGAGCGGCTCATCCGCAATGCGGGCGCCTACATCATGGAAGTAGGCAGGCGTTACGGCCAGGAACAGAAAGCTGCACATATTTTGGGCTATGTGAATCCCCAGGATGCCAGCGGAGCCAGCGGAATCGAGCTGATGTGCGATGAAGAACTGTCCCTGCTCAACAAGCGGGTGTTTGCCACGGCCGATGTGAAGGGCAACATCCTTCCTGGAAGGGGCCTGGTGGTTTCCACGGATATGGAACAGGATTCCTATGTGAAAAGCGGAGTGACTACCACCCTGGAATCGGGCTTGCAGGAAGCGGTGGAGGAGATCTTGAGCAATGAGGAACGAAATGCGGCGATTCTGGTGCTGAAAAGCGACACGGGGGAAATCATGGCTTCTGCCAGCACGCCCACATTTGACCCTACCAGAATCAGCGAGTACATGGAAAGCGATCGGGACGAGCTGGTCAACAAAGTCACCCAGGGGGAATATCCTCCCGGTTCGGTTTTTAAAATCGTAGTAGCCGCCGCTGCTTTGGAGCAGGGGATCGACCCAGGCCAGACCTTCACATGCGATGGCCATGTGACCATCAACGGACAGAAGGTCAACTGCAAGACAGGTGGGGAAACGGGACACGGCATCATTTCGTTTCGCGATGCTTTCGCCCAATCCTGCAATTCCGCTTTTGTCCAAATCGGGCAGAAAATCGGCGCATCGGCCATTTTGGACATGGCGGAAAGGATGGGGCTGGGGAAAGAGGTTCTCGATGGGTACCCCGGAGAAAAGACAGGCAACCTGATGACGGAGCAGCAGGCGGGCGGCGCGGCAATCTCCAATCTGGCCATCGGCCAGGGGGAAACCCTCATGACCCCTCTTCAAGTCGGGAAAATGACCAACATCGTTGCAGCGGGCGGAAAAGACACAGGCGTTCACATTTTGCTGGAAACAGAGGACGTGGAAGAATCGGAGGACAGCCAGGTGATCAGCCTTGACACGGCACAGGCTCTGCAGGACATGATGCGGGAAACTATGGTTTCAGGCTCAGGAAAGGCGTTAAAGGCCGATGTGGAAATGGCGGGAAAGACCGGTTCTGCGGAAAGCCAGCTGGGAGGCGAGGAAGCGGTCCACGGCTGGATGACGGGCTTTGCGCCTGCGGAGAATCCGGAGTATACCATCACGGTCTTTGTGGAGGCAGGCGGGACGGGCAGCCAGTCCGCAGGGCCGCTCTTTGCCCAGGTGGCGCAATATCTCAGCGATTCCAAAAGCTTTGAAAAGGCGGTGGGATTTTAAAACCGCCTGTCATGGACAAGCGGTTCTCTCGTATTTCAATTCTTCTCTCAGCTTCAGCAAGGCTTTCTTTTCGATGCGCGAAACGTAAGAACGGCTGATGCCCAAATCAGCGGCGACCTCCCGCTGGGTTTTGGGTTCGCACCCCAAAACTCCGTACCTGCTGAGAATCACGGTCTTTTCCCTTGGCGTGAGGCTGGCATCGATGGCTGCGATGAGCTTTGAAACCTGGATTTTCAGGCTGATGTCATCCAGCACTGCATCCGGGTCGGTTCCCAGGATGTCGTTGAAGCTGATTTCGTTTCCATCGCGGTCCGTGCCGATTGGAACGGACAGGGATACCTCCGCCCTGTTTTTCTTCGATGAGCGAATGCTCATGAGGATTTCGTTTTCAATGCATTTTGCCGCATAAGTGGCAAGGCGGGTCGCTTTCTTGCTGCTGTATGTGCTTACCGCTTTTATGAGTCCAATCGTGCCGATGGAAATCAAGTCCTCCGTCTGGTAGCCGGTTCCTGTATATTTTTTTGCAATATGGGCCACGAGCCGCAGATTGCGTTCGATTAAAATGTCCTTTGCGTCCTCATCTCCTGACTCGTAAAGAGATATATAGTGTTCCTCCTCTTTTGCAGACAATGGCTGTGGAAAGGAAACGCTCATTCCTGTAACCCCCTCTATGATTCTTTACTATATGTGAAATTCGGGGCGGGGGTGCCTGACCTTGGGCAAAAACGCATGACCCTATTTGCGGTCGGGGATGCGGATCTGCGCATGGGCGTTTTCAAGGACAAATTCCACCGGAAACGCTTCTCGGAGTAGATGATGTCGCTCATGCCCGTATGACTTCGCATTGGAGCAGCTCTCCTTTTTGGGTCACATCTAGTTGCGCTACAGAAGCGTGAGCATGCCGCCTAAGATGAGCATATTCTGCAAATTTGAGTGCGAAGAGCCCTTGCAAATTCCTGTGTCAATTCCTTTGAACGCTGTTTAATCGTCTGCTTCCCATAAGCAGCGCATTCTTTGATTTCCTGCTCATATTCAA
>CAZVBL010000072.1:0-11472 GCA_964625475.1 uncultured Zhenpiania sp.
GTTATCCCCCTGATAACCTCATTAATCTCTAATCCCAATACCCCTTTTGAACAAAACAGACTGCTCCCCTGCAGTCTGTTTTGTTTTTTGCAACAGTGTGGGATTATGGCGCAGTTTATGGTATACTTTTGGTGACGCAATGACGCAAAGTCAGCTTTGCGCATTTTATTACAGCGACTGGCTTTGTTGATGAGCATCAATGACGCAAGGACATCCCCTGCATAGAATGGAACAAGCAACCGCATGAAATACATAACCGACACAATCCCATACCCAAGCTACCATTCCAAAGCTTTCGATTTGTATTTTTCTGGCATGGAACTCGGCGTCCTGGACATTGAGACGACAGGACTCAGCCCCCAGCGGAGCAAATTCGTCCTGGGCGGCCTGCTGACCCCCGGCGATGGCGTCTTGAAAGCCGACCAGTTCTTTGCGGAGAGCTTAAAAGAGGAGCAGGAAACGTTGCAAGCCTACATGGACGCTGTCAGCGAAAAGGATCTGGTTCTGACCTACAATGGGAAGCGTTTTGACATCCCGTTTATCGAAGGGCGCGCCAAAAGCCCGGTGGATTTGCCCTTTAACCTGGATCTGTACTTGCTGGTGAAACATCACTCGCCCATTCGAGCCTTTCTCCCAAACCTCAAGCAGAAAACCGTGGAAAACTTCATGGGCCTTTGGGAACATCGCAAGGATGAAATCTCCGGAAAAGAGAGCGTGGAGTTGTATTACAGCTATTTGTCCAGCCATGATCCCGCCGTTCGGGAAACCATACTCCTTCATAACCATGACGACATCGTGCAGCTTTATGGGCTGCTGAAGGTTTTGGGGAAGTCCGATTTCCACAAAGCCATGTCCAAAATGGGCTTCCCTGTCCGCTCCCATAGCGGCATTCGGCTGGTCATCGAGCAGATTTCCATTTCGGAAAACCAGCTTTGGATCCGCGGAAAGCAGCGTCCCCCGGCGATCAGCTATCATTGCTTTGAATGGAACGGCGTTCCTTGCTCTGCCCATTTTGACAAAGAGAAAAAGACCTTTGCCGTTTCCATCCCCCTCATCCGGCAGTCAGGCATTACGCTGGTGGATTTGCAAAGCCTGGACATGGACGTTGCCCCCTTTGAAAAATATCCATGCTGCCAGGAAGGGTTCCTGGTTTTGGAGGAACGAGGGGAAAAACAGTATTTGCCCACCAACCACTTTATCAAACTATTTTTAGAAAGGATGTTGAACCAATGGATTACCAAAAGATAGCATCGCAAGCAAAAGTCGACAGCTTTCAGACAGCCTCCCTTTCCCGCCAGGTGCGGGACGATGCGCTCCAAGCCATGATGGACGGCCTGTCTGCCCATCGGGAGGAAATTTTTGCAGCCAATGCCAGGGATTTGGAACGGGCAGCGGCGGACTCCCTTCCTGCCCCCATCCAAAATCGGCTGAAATTCGATGAACACAAGCTGGCTGACTGCATCAAGGGCATGCAGGATCTGCGCACCATGGACGATCCGCTGTTCCGGCAACTGTTGAAGCGGGAGTTGGACGATGGCCTGACCCTGGTAAAAACCACTTGCCCCATTGGGGTCATTGGCGTGATTTTTGAATCCCGCCCCGATGCCCTGGTGCAGATTTCGTCCCTGTGCGTCAAAAGCGGCAACTGCGCCATATTGAAGGGCGGCAGTGAAGCCGCCCACACCAACCGGATGCTCTTCGATGTGATGCACCGGGCTGGCGTTGAGGCTGGCATGCCAGTGGGCTTCGCAACCCTCATCGAGGATCGCGCCGGCATCGATGAACTGTTGAAATGCCATGATTCCATCGACTTGATCATTCCAAGAGGCTCCAACCAATTCGTCCAGCACATCATGTCCCACTCCAAAATCCCAGTCATGGGCCATGCGGACGGAATTTGCCATGTGTATGTGGATGCCGCAGCGGATGTGGAAAAAGCCGTTCCCATCGTAATCGACTCCAAAACCCAATATGCAGCGGCCTGCAATGCTGCGGAAACGCTCCTGGTGAATCGAAGCATCGCCGCAGCGTTCCTGCCAAAGCTCGCAGCGGCTTCCGGCACTTCCATCGAGTTTCGAGGCGATGAGGACGCATGCGCCATGATGGGCTGCAACCCTGTGACCGATGCCGATTTTGAGACAGAATACCTGGACTGCATTCTTTCTATCAAAATCGTAGATACGTTGGAGGAAGCCATCGAACATATCAATCGCCACGGCTCCCACCATACGGATTGCATCGTCACTGAGAACGAAAGCGCAGCGGCGGCTTTCATGTCCAACGTGGATTCTGCCGGCGTTTATCAGAACTGTTCCACCCGCTTTGCAGATGGGTTTCGTTACGGCTTTGGCGCAGAGGTTGGCATCAGCACGGGGAAACTCCATGCCAGAGGACCCGTTGGCCTTGACGGGCTGGTGACCTACAAATACAAGCTCTTTGGAAACGGACAGATTGTGGCCGACTACGCCGATGGCACCCGCCAGTTCCACTTTAAAGACATCAGGTAGCAAAAACAGGCATCCCCTAGCAATTGCCTGTAAACACGTTCACCAGCCGTTCCCTCGCCACGTCCGCCAGCGAATATACCTGCTCCACGGGCGTGGGCTGGGCATCCTGCATCTTCCAGGTGGGAAAGAACCGGGTCACATGGAGCGGGATTTCAGGATTGAGGTCAGCGATCCAACTGGAAAGCCCCCTCATTTCCTCTTCAGAATCGTTTTGCCCCGGCACGATGAGCGTGGTAAGTTCCACATGGCAGCCCCGCCCCACGGCGTTCTCGATAAAAGCTTTTACGGTTTCCAGGTCACCGCCCAGCATTTGATAGTATTCTTCGGTGAAGCCTTTCAGATCAATGTTCAGGGCATCCAAATGGGGCAGGACTTGCTCTGCGATTTCCTCCGTGACGGTTCCATTGGTGACTGCCACGGTTTTCAGATCCCGGGCATGGGCCGCCTGGGCGGTGTCCCGCACAAATTCATAGCCGATGAGCGGTTCGTTATAAGTAAATGCCAGCCCGATGTTTCCCACAGCCTTTAACTCCAGCGCTTTTTCTGTCAGTTGGGCTGGCGTGACCGCCGCAGCCCGCCTATCATCCCTGCAGGCCGCAATTTCGTAGTTCTGGCAAAAGGGGCAATGCAAATTGCAGCCATAGCTTCCCACGGACAAAATCATGCTGCCCGGATGGAACATGCGCAAGGGCTTCTTTTCTATAGGATCCAGGGCGATCGCCGTCACCTTCCCATAGTTGTCGCTGACAATGCGGCCATCTCGGTTGCTCCTTGCGCCGCACTTTCCTTTCTGTCCTGGCTCCAAAGCGCACCGATGGACGCATGCGCCGCATCGCCGCTTCATCGATGCCTCACCACCTCAAACCGCTCCAGGCTCACCGGCTCCTCCGGGCGGATACCCGCTTTCTGGCGAGCGATGGCAATCTGCTCTCCGGGCGTATCTACCCCTTCCAAATTTGGAAGGAGCAGACCCCTTCGATTCCCGTTTGTGACGATGACACCGTACTTTTCCGCATCCAAATCCGCTTCTGACTTCACAGGCTCCGGCTTTCCAAGCACGTCTACGCTGTATTCCAATTTCTCCAACTCGTTTTGCGTCACCGGGCTGAACCTGGGATCCCCCGTTCCCGCACTGATGGCGTTTTCCAGGATTTCCGCAGCTATGGACTCTCGCACCGGTCCGATGGTGCCGATGCAGCCCCGCAAGGTTCCGCCCTTTTTCAGGGAAACAAATGCGCCTGCCCTGCGTTCTGTCAGCTCCGCAGGAAGGTTCTCCGGCATTTCCAGCTTCGCGCCCTTCCGCACATAATGCTCCAGGGAAGCTCTCGCCAACTTGACATATGCGTCCTCTTCCGCCTTTCGTTTCTCCAGCCTGGCGCTTTCCTTCCGCTGACGCTGCTCTCCAAAATCCCGGCTCCCATCTTCCCCTGTCACGTCATAGACGCAGATGCCGTAGCCTACGCCTGTCACATCCTGGTGCGACAGTTTCCTTGCCCTGACTGCCGTTTTGTCCAGCATGCCCGCCATGATGGTAAAAGAGCCGTGGCCGCACTCGCTGGCTTTCCTGCGAAAGTCCTCCGAAAAATCAAAGAGGCGCAGGAAATCGCCGGATCCCATGGTTTCCATGATATCCGCATCGTAAACCGGACCTTCTTGCTTGTATCCATAGGGGCCGTCCGCTTTGAGACAGTGGGACAAATCCCCGCTTGCCACGATCATCGTCCTGCGCCGCAATTTCTCCACTGTAGCTTTTACCATCTGCCCCAGCCTGTAGTGTTCCGCAAGGGAAAGACCGGACAACCCGATGCGAACCAGCTTGTAATCCCGATAGTTTTGGTTGATGAAATACAGCGGCACCATCGTGCCATGATCCAGGCTGGGATCCCGTGCGCCCAGCGTGCCTGCCATCAGGTGCTGCTCCTGGCACAGGTTCGAGAGGGTTTTTATCAGCTCCGTATCGTAATCCACCTCAAAGGCGACCTGCGGGGCGCCAAACTGGCGAAAATCGCCTCTCCCTTTTTGCCCGGATGGAATATGGAAATAATCTGCATACATGGTCACATGCGGGGAAATCAAGACAATGGTTTCCGGCTTCCACTCCGCCGCTTTCCCTGCGGCTTCTTTGTATGCGCAGGTGGTCTCCCCAATCATCGTTTCTTCCTGCCCCCGCCCAATGTCGGGGATAATCATCGGCGGATGCGGCACCATAATTGCCCCTTTTATATACATCGCAAATCTTCCTTTCCGGCAATCGCCTTGTTCCTAATAGGATGAAAAGGCGCAGGCATTTGCATCGCCGCGCCTCTTGTTCATTTTCCCATGCTGATTTAAATCAACGTTGCCATATGTCCCAGCGTCCGAACCAGCTGGGAAACGTAACTCATTTCATTGTCGTACCATGCGACGACGCGCACTTCATAGATTTTCGTCCCGCATCTCTGGGCCAGGGTCTGCGTGGCATCGAACAGGGAGCCGTAGCTCATGCCGATGACATCGCTGGATACCAGTTCTTCCTCAGAGTAACCGAAGGATTCATTGGCCTCCTTTTTCATGGCTTCGTTGAGGCCTTCCACGCTGACGCTCTCGGTGTCGTCCTTCAAGGTCGCATCCAAAATCGTGATGGAGCCGGATGGAACGGGGACTCGCTGCGCCGATCCGATAAGCTTTCCCGCAAGTTCCGGGATCACCAGTCCGATGGCTTTCGCTGCGCCGGTGCTGTTTGGCACGATGTTGACGGCTCCCGCCCTGGCGCGCCGGAAGTCTCCCTTTCTGTGCGGTCCGTCCAGAATCATCTGGTCGCCCGTATAAGCATGGATCGTTGTCATGAATCCGGTTCGCAGTTCCCGGTAATCGTTGAGAGCCTTTGCCATTGGAGCCAGGCAGTTCGTGGTGCAGGACGCACCGGAAACAATGTGGTCGTCCTTCGTCAACGTTCCATGGTTTACGCCATAAACGATGGTGGGCAGGTCGTTTCCTGCAGGTGCGGAAATCAGAACCTTCTTTGCGCCAGCGTCCAAATGAGCCTGGGATTTTGCCTTGGATGCGAAGAACCCGGTGCATTCCAGCACGATGTCCACGCCCAGTTCGCCCCACGGCAGTTTCGCCGGATCCGCCTCTTTATATATCTTGATCGTCTTGCCGCCTATGGAAATGAAATCCTCTCCGTATTCTACGGGATGCGCCCTGTAAGCGCCCTGAACGCTGTCATACTTCAAAAGGTACGCCAGCATTTCCGGTTTTGTCAAATCGTTGATGGCTACCACTTCGTAGTTGCTGTCATCGAATATCTTCCTGAACGCCAGCCTTCCAATTCTACCAAACCCATTGATTGCAACTTTCATCATGATACGTTTCCTCCTTTGAATGAAATGTTTATGTATGCAGGAAACATCGCTGCGATATTTCCGTAACATCGGCAACATCCATCACTCTCCATGTCCAGTACAGCGTTTTTGAATTGGCTCGACTTCATCCATCCCATGTTTTCAAGCATTGCGCCAAAAGCCAAAAAAGAAAGTCAAACTATTTAGCAGGCGATGTACCAGCCCATCGGTTTGCATGAAGCGTTTTATCAAAAGAATCATATCACAGCTTCACGCAAAGTCAATCGTTTTATCCCAATTTCAATCATAATTTCTTCGATTCGTCCATGCTCAAACGCCCTCCGGTTCCATGCCGAAAACCTGCACGATTTCCAGTAAAGGAGATGCCTGCAAATCCGCCACCGTCACCAGCCTTCCCCCATCGGAATCCAAATCATAGCCAAAACGCATGAAAGCGTACCAGATCAAATAGGCGCACTGAGCTGTCATTTCCTGCGGATCTGCCGTTTCTCGTTCTCCGAAAAGGCCGCTGGTCAGGCTGTAGGGTACGCCTGTGAGATTTTTCCTGGCAAAGGCGGCAATGGCCGCACGCGCTTCTTCACTGGCGCCTTTCAGCCGCAATACCAGAAAATTGGAATAGGTGTTCCAGCGCTTGCAGCTGTCGATTTTCGATGGTTTCCCAAGCATGACCGCCTCCAAAGCGAGCATGTTTTCCCCATCTACCACAAGGGCCGCATGTCCATGCTGCCAGCCCAGGCTATGAGAGGAAAAAGAAAGCAAAATGTCCCCGTCTTGCAGTTCTGCCATGGGTATCCGTTTGTCTTCACCTAAAACGGCTCGATCCTGTCTGGTAAACAGGCTGGAACGGCAGCACTCCGTTTCCACATCGCTTAAAAACCAATCCTGGAACAACAAAACAACCGCCGCCGTATCGTCCACCTTTTCGCGGATGCCATCGATTCCAGGTTTTCCTAATCCCGTCTGCTCCAGCAAAAGCCTGTAATCCGCTTCATTTAGATGCTCCTTTGCCAAAACCGCCTCGATGGGTTGCCTGGCTTGATCCTGCCTTTGTGTTGAAAATGCATGGACAAAGGGCTGGAAAAGGGCAGCGCAAAATAGCAGTAAAAACACCGCAAGGAAGAGAACGCTTTTCCTCCTGACAACCCTCTTTTTGATCCATCGTCTCACCAGCCCACGCATCTTCCAATTGGCTCACATGGCAATTGGTCTTCCCCTTTCTCCCGGATTCAGGCTTTCCGGGGAGCTATGGCGAAACCGTCTCCGCCCCCTATGAGCCACATCCACATGGCCCACATGACCCACATGCCCCGCTCGACCTCATATGGATCCACATGACCCCACATCGGAGCCGCCCAAAAGAAACTGCAGAAAATGCGGCAAGGAACCCCATGACCACACGATTCCTACATCGGAGTTGTCCTCCTCTTTGGATCACATTCATTTGCGCTGCGAACCTCCGCACGTTCCCTGGCAGCGACCGTCAATACCCCCCCCGGTAGCAGAAAGCAAAGTGAACCTCCGCACGTTCCCTGGCAGCGGATGTTTCCGCCTTTTTTCAGTATGCACCGACAGCGCATTTCTCATACCCATTTACGGGTGCGGATATTTTTCGCCTGCTCCGGATGATCTCAAAATGCCCTTTGCGGCTTTTCAATCACATCTTTTTCAATCGCATTCAATCCCATCATGTCGCTACCTGTTGTTTGCGATGCGGCATTTTGCGGTCATGCCTGCTCAGCATTGCAGTTTTCAGGCAACCGCCCCAGTTATCTACTTGAATTTGACATATAGAAAGCCTATAATGGAAAGGAACCGCATTCACAATTTACGGAACCCAACGGGGAGTTTTTTATGAAACCTATCCAATCACCTTTGCTCACTATGATCGGGAATGGATTTTCGACTTTTTTTAAAATCCTTCCTGCGCTTTTGATCTTTGAAATCATTTACAAGGCTTTGTGTGCCGCTGTTTTTGACCCGGTGCTTTCCTTCATCATGCAGAAAGCCCTGCAAATCAGCGGATATGACGTAGTTTTCAACGGAGATATCGCCAGCTTCTTCACAAATGCGCCCGGCATCATCGGAACCGTCATTTTAGGGATCCTGGCTGCGCTGCTGGCATATTTTGAGTTTTCTGTCATCATCCTCATGGCTTATTACCGCTACACAGGCTCCCACATTTCTCTGGTTCATTCCATGAAAATGGCGCTGACCACATTCAAAAGCCTGAAAAGCCTTGGTTTCATCGGCTTTGCCATTTATGCGCTCGGGCTGCTGCCTCTGCTCAACCTGGGTTTTGCTCCTTCCATCAGGCCGGAAAGCCAGATTCCCAACTTCATCAGCGGAGAGCTTTATAAAAGCGGATTCGGAACGATGCTGATGGTCGCGTTTTATGTGATTTTGTATCTCCTGTTTTTTTGCATGATTTTCGTGCTCCCGATCATGATCCTGCGCCGCCGTAAATTCGGGCGTTCGTGCCGATTCAGTCTGGCCTTGTTGCTTTCCATGAAGCTGAGGAACGCTTTGCCTCTGGCTCTCATGTTTGTCCTGTGGTGCGTGCTCTTCCTGTATCCAGGGATCCTCCCTACTTATTATGCTGGGATTTCCGATGCAACTGTGGCCGAAATCCTGGGAACCTTTTTCTTTTCCTGGAAAAGCATCTTGCGTCTGTTGCTGACGGAGGGACTGCAAATTTGCCTGTCCATTTTGCTGTTTACCTTCCTCGTTGCCCTGTATGTGGTCTGCAGCGGCAAGGTCAGCTTGAACGAACAGGCCATGCCCGCGATTGACCGCCGTTTGAAAAAAACCCATCGCATCGTTTCCAAGGTCTATGGTTTCTTCAGCCGCATGGGACATGGAATCGCACATTGGATTCAAGGACGCCCCTTTTATCAAAACCATAAAAAGCCCATCTGGGCAGTCGTAATCGTCCTGCTGTTTTTAAGCGTTTTCGGCCTCCTTTATAACCAGCCCAATTCCCAGCAGCAGGTCGTGGTGGGACACAGGGGCAGCCAGGCTGGCGTAGAAAATACGCTGCAGGCTATCGAGGGCGCAGCAACAGCTGGGGCGGATTATGCGGAAATCGACATCCTGCTCTCTAAGGACGGCGTTCCCATGGTCATCCATGACGACAATTTAAAACGGCTGACGGGAAAAAACCTCAATGTCTACGACCTGACCGCCAACGAACTTTCGAAGCTCACAGTATCCCAAAACGGCAAAACCGGAAAGATCCCTACCTTGGATCAGGCCATCCGCGATTCTCGCGGGAAGATTGACTTGCTCATCGAGTTAAAGATCCACGGCCATGAAAAAGAAGATCTTGTAAAGGCGGTGGTTCAAGTCGTGGAGAAAAACCATTTCCAAAAAAATTGTCAGTTCATGTCCCAGGAGCACGATTTGATCGCAACGCTAAAAAGCGAGTACCCCCAATACGCTGCCGGATACTGCGTCTATGGAAACCTGGGCACTGCCAATCTGAGTTCCCTGCAAGCATTGAACGTGGATTTTCTCATTATCGAAGAAAGCATGGCAACGAAAAGTTTCATCGCAGAATGCAACCGAGCCTGGCTTCCTGTCTATGTGTGGACCGTCAACCAGGAGCAATCCATGGAAACGTGCCTCAAACTGGGGGCCGCCGGCATCATCACCGACAAGCCGAAAGCCGCACGCAGCATCCTGGATCGGATCGTCCAGGATTCCATGTAAAATTCATGCGATGGAAAGGATTATATGGCATCCGAGCGAGATTACACTACTCTCAAACTCCCCTACAGCTTCCCTTCTTCCCCTTCAAACCTCAACATGTTGCTTGCCGGGATTCCCGAAATTTTGGAAAGCTTGGCGAACAACGACACCCTCATGTCTTTTTGTCTCATCCCGTTTTCGATGTCGCAGTAATAATTCGCAGATATTCCCAAAAGTTCGGCCAATTGCCCCTGCGTGTAGCCCATTTCCTCGCGCGCCTCTTTTAGATACATTCTCATTTGCGTTTTCACCTCCTGTCCAATAATGCATCAATTTTTGCGGCATTAACACCCTACTTTAAGTAGTAGTAACAGGGCAAAGAAATATTGTCCGGTGGAAGATTGTAAATTTTTGAAAGCATCGCCATGCTAGCAATGCCCGGCACAACCCTGCCCTTTTCCCAATTTATCACAGTTTGCTTGGAAACCCTCATTTCCCTTGCAACGTCTTGTTGCGTCAGTCCGGCGTTAACCCTATCCGCCGCCAAGCTTATCTGTATAGCTTCCAACATCCGCACTCCTTTCTGGCATGTTCTCCCCCCGTCTGGCCGATAGGACAGCCACCCCGCTTACAGCCGTTTCCTTAATTGCAAAAGCAATGCGATCGCAATTATTGAAATTCCAATGTCTATGATGTCCAACGCCATGCCGATCATGTTGCCACCCCCCCTTTGTTCGCAGATTTATGTTGACAGATTCCGAGAAATCAATTATCCTATTGGATAGGGGATTTCTCCCCTATCTTTCCTACTCGATCAGCTTTTCGATAAAATCGATTAGCTTTATGAGCAGGTCGATAACTGCAGTGATGAGAAGCACGTTTGCCAGTGTCTTCTCATCTTTTTTATCGTTCCTCTTCATCTGCTTTTCGTCTCCTTTCTTGATAATGATTACATAGACACGCTCCGAATAGCCAGGAGGTTATTGCCTGATTTGCCGCATCATAGGCTTGACGATTTGATTGATTATTACCAAATAAAATCTCGTGGTTTGCATCGCTCCTTAAATGATTGCGATAAAACCATTTTGTTATATAACGAATTAAAAAAAGAGGCTCTGAAGAAGTATGGTGATATTAAGTCATTCCGCATGGCTTGTAAACCAAAATCTTACTCCATAGATGTGGATAGCATAAAAGCCGAAAATAGTATTTTTGACGAATCTCATCCATTATATGGAAAGGTATGCGCCTTTACAGGCACCTTGGAGCGCATGCCCAGGAGGGAGGCCATGCAAATCGTTGCCAATTTGGGCGGCATAAATGCCAACAGCGTTACCAAAAAGACTAATTTTTAATATTGGGCAACAATGATTACTGCTCCTCCATCAAAGATGGCAAGAGCGCAAAACAAAAAAAGGCTGAATCATTAATCTTAAAAGGACAAGATTTGCAAATCATTCCAGAAAATGTTTTTTGCGATTTGGTTGAATATGCGTTGGACAACTAATCCAATCCAAAAAAACAAAAGCCCCACCGCAAACGACATGAAGCGCAGTGGGACAATGCGGTTGGCCGCTTGGCACGCAGTGGCAAAACTCCCCCGCCCTGGTCAAAAACGTGTGGGGCGGCCCCATGTACCCGGGAAGGTTGCCGGAGTACCTGAAAAAAACCTGCAAGGAAAACGGCCTGAAGCCCACCCACATGCACGCATTGCGCCATTCCTATGCAACTAATTTCATCTCGATTTAATCGTATTTATCCTGATTTCCTATCAAATGTTTGTCATTTTTTCCGCTTTATATCTATTTTAGGGCAGGGAAGTAAGCAGAATATGAGTAAAATCACTTTTGTCGTGAGCTTAACGTAAACGGTGAATTTTAGGCTTAAATCATGAATACGGATTTGCTCTCTTACACGAAAACAGCCGACTGAAT
>CAZVBL010000073.1:0-9959 GCA_964625475.1 uncultured Zhenpiania sp.
CGGCACAAGTGTGGTGGCCTTGTTTTGATGCCTGTTTTTCAACCTGCATAAAATTTTTAATTTTCATAAATTTGACCTTTGGCTTTTATTTGCGGGACAAGTGATAAGGCGAAAACGATCATGTTCCAGCATGGCACAGATGAGAATGTGCCAAAGTGCGGAACAATCCGTCTTGCCGCATCAAAATAAAGTGGTTGCAGCCCCTTTGCCGCCTTTGCAGGAAAATAGTTTTCAAAGGAATTTGCATAAAATGCTGGAAACAGCGGGCTAATATGGTATAATGAACGCAACCGATTGATGCGGCGTTGCCGCGGGGAAGCGTTCATTGAATCACGAATCCCGATTGAGTTTCCAGCGGAAATTCGTGGTATAATGAACGCAGCCGATTGAAACGGCGTTGCCGCAGGGAAGCGTTCATTGAATTGCGAACTGGGGATCATGTTCCAGCGGAGGTTCGCAGTATAATGAACGCAGCCGATTGAAACGGCGTTGCCGCAGGGAAGCGTTCCTTGAATCACGGCCAAGGATTGAGTTTCCAGCGGAAAGCCGTGGTATAATGAACGCATCAAATGAACGCAACTGAAATATACAAACCAGCAATCATAACAACAATCGCATTGGCTGGGGGGGGGCAACCTATTGTGAATAAAGAAGAGCACAAGCAGACTATTTTGATCGTGGATGATTCCAATATGAATCGTTCTATCCTGGCCGATATCCTGGAGGACTATGAAATCCTGGAAAGCACCAATGGAGAAGAAGGTATTGCGATGCTCAAAGAACATGGCGATAAAATCGATATGATGCTGCTGGATATCGTGATGCCTGTCATGGATGGATTTGAGGTGCTCAATGTCATGAATCGGCGAGCGTGGATCAAGGACATACCGGTGATCATGATTTCGGCGGAGGACGATCCAACCTTAGTGGCAAGGGCTTATGACCTGGGAGTGACGGACTACATCAGTCGCCCTTTCGATTCCCGCGTCGTTCGCCACCGCGTGGTGAACGCCATGACGCTTTACGAAAAGCAAAACAGGCTCATCGATATGGTGGTGGAACAGATTCACGACAGGGAAAAGTTCAGCGGCACTATGGTGACCGTATTGAGCCATATTGTGGAATTTCGCAATGGAGAGAGCGGACTGCATGTGCTCCATATTCGCATACTGACTGAACTGTTCTTGAAATGCCTGATACAAAAAACGGATGATTACAAATTGGGGCTTTCCGAAATACAAATGATCAGCACCGCTTCTGCGCTCCACGACATTGGGAAAATCAGCATTCCAGAGGAAATTCTCAACAAGCCGGGCAGGCTGACGGAAGAGGAATTTCAAATCATGAAAACCCATGCGGCCATCGGAGCTTCCATGCTGGAAGGCTTGCTGGAACACTATGAAGAGCCGCTGATCAAGGTGGCATATGAAATCTGCCGCTGGCACCACGAGCGATATGATGGCAGAGGATACCCGGACGGATTGCAGGGAGAGAAAATCCCGATTTCAGCCCAGGTCGTATCGCTGGCCGATGTCTACGATGCGCTTACCAGCGAGCGGGTATACAAAAAAGCGTTTTCTCACGAAAAAGCGATAGACATGATCTGCAATGGCGAGTGTGGGACTTTTAACCCACTCTTGCTGGAATGCCTGACAGAAATGCAGGAACAGTTGAAACAAGGTTTGGGGGATGATGTTTCCACCCACTTGTTTGATCAGCAGGATGTGAGGAATACGGTTCAGGAATTGTTGTATTGGTAGTTCCTTGTGCCGGAAGACAGGGGGAGGCGATAGCTTGACGGTAAAGGAATGTTATGAAAAGTTAAATGGCAATTATGATGCGATCATTGCCCGTTTGATGACAGAAGAGCGAGTCGCGAAATTCGCAAAGATGTTCTTAAAGGACACCAGCTGGCAGCAGCTGCAGGAAAACCTGGCCGCAGGAAATTATGCAGAGGCGTTCCGCGCCGCACATACGTTGAAAGGGGTCTGCCAGAACCTGGATTTTATGGGCTTGCACGAGCCGACTGCCGCGCTGACGGAAGCGTTGAGAGGTTTGGAAGGAACGCAGATTTCTGACGAAAAAAACGCACAAGTCGAAGCGTTGATGCAGCAGGTAAAAGAGCAGTACGAAATTACCGTTTCGGCCATTGGGGAGCTTTGATCCCTTTGGAGGCATGGCTCTTTGCAGTCATCGCTCATGAAAAAAGAGAGTAGAGAGAATGTCAAATAAAATCATCTATTTCGCAAGAGACCTGCTGGAGCAGGGAGAAGATTTCGTTATCGCAAAAGTGGTGGATACCAGCGGTTCTACGCCGAGGAAAAAAGGCGCCTGGATGTTGATGGAAAAAGACGGAACCACAGCGGGGACCGTTGGCGGCGGAAGGCTGGAGGCGGAAACGGAAAAGCTGTGCAGGGAAACTTTTCAAACGAAGGAAAAGAGCAAGCTATACCATTTTAAGCTGAACACGGAAGAACGAGATGCACTGGACATGGGATGCGGCGGGGACGCAGATGTGCTGATTGAGTACATCGATGCCGCAAGCCCGGAAACTTTCAAAGAAGAATTTCGTTTGGAAACCACGGCGTACATCTTTGGCGCAGGTCATGTGGGACTGGCGTTGGAACCGGTGCTGCGGCACGTCAATTTCAGGACCGTGGCGATCGATGACCGAGCCGAATATGCCAGCAGGGAACGTTTCCCAGAAGCTTCGGAAGTGCGGGTGATTTCCGATTTCAAACATTCCTTCGATGGATTGGAAATGGACGAAAACAGTTACATTGTCATTGTCACCAGAGGACACATGGGCGACTACGATGTGCTGAAAGACGCATTGAGACAGCCCAGTGCTTATGTAGGGATGATCGGCAGCAAAAAGAAGAACAAGTTGCTTTTTGACATGCTGCGGAAAGAGGGATATTCGGAAGGAGAGATTTCGAGGGTTCATGCGCCCATCGGCCTTTCCATCCAGGCGGAAACGCCAGAGGAAATCGCAGTCAGCATTGCGGCTGAAATGATTCAGGTCAGAGCCAACCATGACTAAAGAAGGGAAAACCAAAACCGCAAATGCGGGAAGGGGAAATTTCGGAATCTGCATTCTGGCTGCGGGTTTTTCATCAAGAATGGGTCGTTTCAAACCGCTGTTGCCAATCGGCGACAAGTCCGTCATAGAGCGGGCGATCGATGTGTCAAAAGCCGCCGGAATCGGACAAATCACGGTGGTTACCGGATATAACAGGGATGCGATTTCGCCCATTGTTCATCGCAAAAAGGCGATAGAAGCTTTTAATCCAAATTTTGAAAAGGGCATGTTCACCTCCATACAGCGAGGCGTGGCAGCCCTTTCTTCGGATTTGGATGGATTTTTCATCATGCCGGTGGATTGTCCGTTGGTGACGGAAACGGTGTTGCGTCTGTTGATGAAGGAGAGTGAACCGGAAACATTTACAGTCCCTTGCTATTGCGGCAAGAAGGGACACCCCTTGCTGGTTCCAGGCGCATACCGAGACGCAATTTTGTCCCACGATGGGACAGGCGGGCTGAAAGCCATTACGGATCGGGATTTCGATAAAATGAAGCGGGTGGAAACCGGGTTTGAAGGCGTCGTCATGGACATGGACACGCCAGCGGCTTATGAAGAAATCAAAGCCTATTGGGATCGAGGCTGTAAATCGGAAAATCTGGGGCAATTGGCAGCAGGGAGACGGTTTTTCCTTATACGCCACGGACAGATTCGGCAGCATCGGGAAAAGATTTTTTTAGGACAGACGGATGTGCCTTTGAGCGAAGCGGGGAGAAAGCAGGCTGAGCAAGCTGCCCGCATGCTGGCGCAATGGGAGTTGGACACGGATCGAATTTACGCCAGCGATTTGTCCCGTGCCAGGGAGACGGCGGAAATCATCCGCGTGCCATCGGGTTTGCAGAAGCTGATCCTCGAACCGGGTCTTCGGGAAATGAGCCTGGGCTCCTGGGATGGCAAATTCATCAGCCAAATCAAACGGGATTTTCCCAAGGAATATGAAATGCGCGGACAACATCTGATGGTTTGGAAACAGGGACACGGCAGCGAGAATTTTTTTGATTTGCAATATCGGGTGGTCAAAACCCTGATGCGGATTTTGAAGCATGACGGCCGTTCGGACATTGTGTTGGTGTCCCATAGCGGCGCATTGCGAGCCATCCGTAACAATTTGCGAGGTGGCTGCATTTCCGATTCCTGGGAAAAGCTGGGCTACGGAGAAATGGAAATCGTTGGACAAGGATAAAAATCTGCAATTCCAAAACCTGAGACATGGAGCTGGGATGCGAAAAACGATGGCTCATGACAAGCTCCTAATCTTTCATGCGAAATGAGCAAACATGTGAAATGAACAAAATAAATTCCCTTTCATAGTATAAAGCATACTACAAAGAAAGGGGTTTTTCATTTTGAACAATAGCAATGAGTTTTATATAGGAATGCCGATAGATTTGGATGATTGTGACTGTGGCTGCGGCGATGCGGTTCATGGCGACTCCAATGAAAACAGGAAGCGTCCGCCTTGCATGGTCGGGCGCGATTTTGAAAACTGGCCGCTATCCATGGCCTATGTGCCGATGCAGCCCTGGGAGAAACCTTATAGCGCAAAAGAAGCCCTGCAGGCCGGAACGATTTTTCCAGGGTTGGATCTTCCGTTTTTAGGAGGTATGAGACGATGAACGACAGGACGGAAATGCTGAAAAAAGTGCAGCAGTTGAATTTTGTCATGATCGATACAGGCCTTTACCTGAACAATCAGCCTGACAGCCCCGCTGCCCTGGCTTTGTACGCCAAGTACCAGGAACTGTATCGGCAGGCAAAGAAGGAGTATGAGGATGCCTACGGTCCTTTGTGCCATGAAGGCATTCATATCGAGCGAGATGGATGGTCCTGGGTGCAGAGCCCGTGGCCATGGGAAGTGGAGGATTAAGTTATGTGGACCTATGAGAAAAAATTAGAATATCCGATCAATATCAAAAATCCGAACCCTGCCCTCGCCAAGTTCATCATCACGCAGGCTGGCGGTCCGGACGGTGAATTGGGCGCATCCCAGAGATATTTGACGCAGCGTTATTCCATGCCCTTCAATGAGCCGATTGCAACGTTGACGGATATCGGCACGGAGGAACTGGCTCATCTGGAAATGGTCAGCGCAATCGTCCATCAGCTGACCCGCGACATGACCATCGAACAGATCAAAGAAGCCGGCTTTGAAACGTATTTCGTAGACCATACGGCAGGCGTATATCCGCAGGCTGCTGCCGGATTTCCATTTGATGCCCTCTGTTTTGCGTCCAAAGGGGATGCCATTACAGATTTGGTGGAAGACATGGCAGCAGATGATGCGCGCATGCAAAGGCGACAATGAATAAAAAATGTTGGAATTGAACCCTTTCATGCTCATGTGCGATGCTTGCCTTTTCGGGAAGCCGCACGCATGTAGGACGATATGGAAGAAAACGTTGGAAGGCAGTTCGTTAAAACAGGACAAGCAGGTGTGGGAAATACGGGAAAATGCGGAAATGCAGGAATGCAGGAATGAAACAGGTCGTCCGGCGGTTTTTAAGCGAATGGCATTGCAAATGCCAGAATCCTTTTATATAATGGATGAACCGTGGCATGTGCGACCGGCCTGGAGGCGCATGCCCTGCGCTATGATGCACATGGCATGCGTGTGCAAAATCACGAACCGCAGGAGAACCGACCCTGCATGGGTGGATGGAAATGCTTTTCCCTCCCGCAAGAATTTGAATGAGCAGATAATGAGCAGACAAAGGAGCTACAGGAACACATGGAAAATTTGGACAACAGGATTACAGATGATCAGCAGGAAATCAAAATTGAACAATACAAGGCGGAAAACAAAACCGCAGAGCGTGGGCAGGTTGTCTTTACAGGCTCATCGCTCATGGAAATGTTTCCCATCAACAAGTTCCTGGAAGAAGCAGGGGACAAAACCATCATCCATAATCGGGGCGTATGTGGATTCACTTCGAGGGAGCTTCTTGCGGCGATCGATGTATGCGCCATTGACCTGGAGCCATCCAAGGTGTTCATCAATATCGGAACCAATGATTTGAGTTGCCCGGACATTTCCATCAGCCAACTCATCGATGTTTACGATGAAATCATTGCGGCGATTGAACAGGCGGTTCCCAATGTGAAAATTTATCTCATGGCATATTATCCTGTCAATGACGAGGCTGCGACGGAAGAGACGAAAGAGCGTCTTGAAATCCGAACCAATGAGAGAATCATCGCCGCAAACGAGGCGGTCAAAAAACTGGCCAGGCGACATAACCAGCGATACATCGATCTCAATGACAACCTGAAAGACGACCAGGGCAGGCTCAAATCCGAATATACCATCGAGGGGCTGCACATCAATGAATCGGGTTACCGCGCCATTTTTGGGGACATCATGGGATTCGTGAAAGCATGAAACCAATTGACGCAGAAAGCAAAAGATGGACTGGCAAATTTCAAATATTGAGAGAGGAGCGAAAAACAAAGAGAGGAGCGAAAACAAAATGAAAATCGTGATTATGGAAGACCTGGGGATACCCCAGGCGGAACTGGACGCACTGAAAAAAAACTTTGAGAAGCAGGGACATACATTTGCGGAATACCCCCGCACTTCAGACAAGGCCAGCATGGTGAAACAGGCTGCCGATGCAGATGCGGTCATCATCGCCAATATGCCCATGCCCGGCGAAGTCATTTCCGCCTGTGAAAAGCTGAAATTCATAGACGTGGCCTTTACCGGCGTAGATCATGTGGGTTTGGATGCTGCCAAAGCGAAGGAAGTGGCCGTATCGAACGCCTCTGGTTACTCCAACGAGGCAGTGGCCGAGTTGGGAATCTGCATGGCTCTGAGCCTTCTCCGCAACGTATCCAAAGTAGAGGAACGTTGTCGTCAGGGCGGCACCAGGGATGGCCTGGTGGGGACAGAACTCAAGGGCAAGACGGTAGGAATCGTAGGCTTGGGCAGGATTGGAAAGCGGACTGCGGAACTGTACCATGCTTTCGGGTGCAAAATTCTGGCCAATAGCCGTACCCACCATACGGATTGGCCTGACTACATAGAACAGGTGAGCCTGGAGGTTTTGCTAAAGAAATCCGATATCGTGCAGCTCCATTGCCCCTTGAACGACTCTACCCGGAATCTCATCAATCGGGAAACTCTGGCCAAAATGAAGCCAACGGCCTATTTGATTAACCTGGCTCGCGGCCCGGTGGTGGACACTGCTGACTTGGCTGACGCTTTGAATGGCGGCCTGATTGCAGGGGCGGGCATCGATGTGTTTGAGCAGGAGCCGCCTTTGGGCAGCGGCGAACCCTTGCTCGGCGCAAAAAACACCATTCTTACCCCTCATGTGGCATTTGCCAGCCGCGAGTCCATGTCGCTGCGGGCACAGATCGTTTTTGACAATCTGGCAGCTTGGATGAAGGGGGAACAGAAAAACGTGATTCTTTCAAAGGGCAATTCATAAAGGACAACCCCTTCCGCATACCTTGTAACGAGATTGTGGCGAGGTGGTTTGACATGGCAAATAACGTAAAGATCGTTTGCAAAAACGTATTCAAAAACAAAGACAAAGCGGCGTTCGCAAAGGCGTTCAATGGGAAATGGGCAGCATTCATCGGTCAATCTGAACGGGACAAAGAACTGCCCGTTCCTGCGAAATAAGATGGGTGCGCAAAAGGTTGCCATCTATTGCCGCTTGTCGGAAGAGGATAGAAACAAGCGATGCGAAACGGATGACAGCAACAGCATCAAAAACCAAAAGTCCATGCTGGTTCAGCATGCTTTGGAGCAGGGGTGGATAGTCCATGACATTTACAGCGATGACGACTATGCTGGATCGGATAGGGGCAGGCCGGAGTTTAACCGCCTGCTTGCGGATGCGGAAAAACGCAAGTTTGATATTGTGTTGTGCAAAACCCAGTCCAGGTTTACCAGGGAGCTGGAATTGGTGGAAAAGTACATCCACGGCCTATTTCCCTTGTGGGGGATCCGTTTCGTCAGCATCGTTGACAATGCTGACACCGACAACAAGGGCAACAAGAAATCCCGGCAGATCAACGGCTTGGTGAACGAGTGGTATTTGGAGGACATGTCGGAAAACATCAGGAGCGTCCTCACTGACCGCAGGAAAAACGGCTACCACATCGGCTCATTTGCCGTGTACGGTTATCGGAAAGACCCCAACCAAAGGGGCCATTTGCTCGTTGACGAGGAGGCGGCGGCAATCGTCAGGGAAGTCTTTGCTCTGTTTGCCCAGGGACACGGCAAAGTAGCCATTGCCCGCATGCTGAATGACAGGGGAATCCCCAACCCTACGGAATACAAAAGGCTCCGCGGCCTGTCCCATGCGCCCTCTGGGGCCAGAACCGGCACGTTATGGACCTATCATGCCATAGCGGACATGTTGGTGAATGAGATTTACATCGGAAACATGGTGCAGGGCAAATATGGAAGCGTTTCCTACAAGACAAAGAAAAATAAACCCAGGCCAAAAGAGCAGTGGTATCGGGTAGTGGGAACCCACGAACCGATCATCGACATGGCGTTGTGGAATAGGGTGCAAGCCATGGCAGCACAAAAGGCAAGGGCATTCAAGACAGGAAAAATCGGCCTGTTCGCATGCAAAGCGCACTGCATGGATTGCGGCCATGTCATGCGTTCATCCAAAAGCCACAACAAGCATTATTTGCGGTGCGCGACCAGGCATGTGGCGAAAGACGCCTGCGCTGGATGTTTCATCCCTGTTGCAAAATTGGAAGAAGCGGTGATTGCAGAATTGAACAAGCTATCCGCAGCATATCTTGACAAAGATGCGCTTGAAGGAAATGTGGTCTTTGGCTCCGATTTGAAAGGGCGAAAGAAAACGCTGGAAGCAAACGTTTCCGCATACCAAAGGAAGGTGAAGGAGTACGAAACGGGAATCCGCAGCTTGTATCTGGACAAGGTCAAAGGCGCTTTGCCGGAGAGCCAGTACCTGGACATGAGCAAGGACTTCCAGGCGGAAAAAGAGAGGCTTGGGCATCTGATAAAAAATACGAAGGCTCAAATTGCCGCCATTGAAAAAAACAGGTTGGACGATGGGGATCGCCGCCAGGTGATCGAGCAGTATGCGAATCTGGAACACTTGGACAGGAGAGCTGTTGAAACCTTCATCGATTATATCCTGGTGGGCAGGAAAGACCCTGAAACCAAAGAAAGGCTCATTGAAATCCATTGGAATTTTTGAGGCGTTGCCGGAAAAGAACCTGCGCACAGGGAGCAAGGGAGCAGGATGAATCGGCACAGGCAAGGCGGCGGAATGGATCGTGGCTGTGGTTGCAGTCGCAGCGGTTCATGTCAGCATTCGTCCAGTCCCGTTCATCCAATCCGCATCCAGCCGTCAAACAAGTCGAATGCCGTGGCATGCCATAGTCGTTTTTATGCGCAGCAGCAGAGCAAAAGGCACGCACCACTTACGACAACATCCTGAGAATGGTGGACGATCCCGATGTCATCGATCCGATTCGATACCTGAGGGAGCGGGAAGTCGTGCATTTCCAGCGGTTCGGCGAAGCGCTGAGAGTCGTTCAGGATCATTTGGACTGCAAGAACTTCTACGCCATCAACCCGGAATTTGACCAATAAGATATTGATTGTAAAGGGAGTTGTCGCTTTCATGATAAAAATCGTGAAGCGGCAGCTTCATTTTTGCTGTTTTCAGGGCATGCGGCATATAAAATGGCTTCTTCTGATCCAGGAGTTATAAACTGTAAAAGACTTCCTTAATCAAAATAAACACAAAAAAGCCACAGCATAGCATTTATGCGATAATGGCGGAAAGGAGGGAATTGACTATGAGTCACGAATTAACAGCACTAGATGATGATTTCCTTCCGTTCCGGGATGTAATCAATGAATACTATGCAAAGGACA
>CAZVBL010000074.1:0-1245 GCA_964625475.1 uncultured Zhenpiania sp.
AGCCACGATGATGGTCGGGCTGTATTTGTTCCCTACGTTGTTTTGAACCACCAGGACAGGTCTTACGCCGCCCTGTTCGGAGCCGATTACCGGACTTAAATCTGCAAAATAAAGATCGCCTTTCTTTACCATCAAGTCCTTCACTCCTTATCTATAATCCGTTATTTCCCTATGATTTTTTTGAAAGCCAGGGCTGTCATGTTGGCCAGGTCCATGGCTGTCATGCCCGTTTCTCCCCATTTCCCGGCACACAAATCCCCTGCCATGCCGTGGATGAATACCCCCGCTTTCGCACAGTCCTCCGGCGCAAGCCCCTGTCCGGCCAGTGCGGCGATGATTCCCGTGAGGACATCTCCGCTGCCGCCTGTGGCCATGCCCGGATTTCCCGTAGTATTAGTATATGAATCGCCGCTGGTCGTTGTCACCAGGGTTCTGCTGCCTTTCAGCACGCAGGTCGCCCTGGCATTCTCCGCCAAAAGCTCCGCCACCCGCAGCCTGTCCATGCCGGAAACGTCTCCTGCTTGCCTGTAGCGAAGAAACCTGGCTGCTTCTCCCGGATGGGGCGTCATGATGACCTGGGCACTCGTCTCTCTCAAGGCTTGTCCCAGATCCGCCCTGCTGATCGCATTGATTCCATCGGCATCCAATACGATGGTTTTCCTGTAGCGCTCCAATATGGTGCGAATCAATCGGATGCTCTGTGCATCATCTCCTAACCCCGGACCGATAGCCGCCGCGTCGCAGGCCTCTATCTCCGGTAAGGAAAGCTCCCTCGGGACACATGTGGCTTCCGGCACCCCCACCTGCAGAATGGGGTAAAGTTCTTTGGGAGCGGAAATTCGCACAAGTCCCGCACCCGCCCGCAGCGCCCCCCGCGCGCAAAGCATGGCTGCGCCCGCCATGCCGACAGAGCCTGCAATTACAAGAACTTTACCGCAGTCACCTTTATGTATGTCCTTCGGTCGTTCCTTAATTACAGTATTTACATATTTTATCGTAATTAAACCTGTATTTTTCATAAATTTTCCGTAATGCGAATTTTTTGCGTTCATGGTTGCCAGGGGCTTTCGCTGAAAATACAATCGAAGTTCATTATACCATGAACCTCCTCTGAAAATACAATCAAGTTCATGATTCAATGAACGCTACCTTGCGGCAACGCCGTTCCCGCCGTTCCAATCAATGCGTTCATTATACCATGGTTCCCATGACTTTTCCACCCTTTGGTAGTGTCGATTTTTGGAA
>CAZVBL010000074.1:1345-9799 GCA_964625475.1 uncultured Zhenpiania sp.
ATTATACCATGGTTCCCATGACTTTTCCACCCTTTGGTAGTGTCGATTTTTGGAAAAAAATGTTTTTTAGGAGAACGGTTTTGTTGGATTCGTGATTTTTCACCAGTAGTTGTCACAGAAGGGCAGGAAATAAAAATTTTATTTGATTTCAATATTTTGATTTTGACAGTGCATAGAAATTAAGCCTCCATCCCATACTTGACCCTGACTCGATCCAGTTTCCCCAGCATGGGCTTTGCGAGAAGCAGCAGGAAAATTGTCGTCGCCGCAGCATGAACCAAGTTAAAGGGCACGCCTGCCGCATAAATGCCCATGGCAACCGCGAGGCTGGGTTCCTGCGTCATGGACAAAATCGACCACAAATCCACGATTGCCCCATACAAGAAAAAGGTTGCCAAAGCGCCGAACGCCACCAAGGGCGCCAGCTTGACCTGCCCCTGAAAGCGATGGAAAATCAGCCCTGCCAAATATCCGATGAGCGCCATGGCAATCATCTGATACGGCGTCCAAGGACCCTGCCCAAAGAGGAAATTGGAAACAAAGGCTGACATAGCTCCGACCAGAAAGCCAGATTCTTTTCCCAGTCCAGCACCTGAAACAATGACAATGGCAACGATTGGCTTGAAATTGGGCACCATGAAAAAAGCCGCCCGCCCTACCACCGCAGTTGCAATCAATACTGCCAGGATCACGATTTCCCTGGCCTTCGGTTTTTTTTGCTCAAACCCTGCAAAAAAGGGAACCATTGCGTACAACACCAACAAGAGGGAAATCACAAGGCCCTTTCTGTCTCCCAGCAGATAATATCCGCCAAGGGCGGTCGCAAAGGCAAGGAGCAACATTGCCACATCCAACTTCCATAAATGGCGAGGCGGATGATCGGATGAATCCTGCTTCGTTTTTTTCCCTGTGGTTTCCGCACCCAAAAACGCAACATCCTGCGGCGCTTCCTCCCCCGAAGATTTGCCCTCCGGCGGCTCGGGATTCCTAAGCGGTTTCGACAACGGTTCCGGTTCCTTTGTCCCCTTTCCGAAATTCTCCCGAACCAATGCCACGATGTCATCCACATTGACCGCATTTTCAAAGAGATGGCGGGACATGCGATTTGCCGCCGTAGTATAAAAGCTGTTGCCGGAAAAAAACAGCCTGGGCGTATTGGTCGCAATGATCTTCCCATCGAAAAACATGGCGCAACGATCCCCGTACCGCCCGCAAAATTCGATGTCATGGGATACCATCAAAATTGTGGTTCCTCGTTGCTGCAATCGTTTCAGGATGCTTGCCAATTTGCATTTGAAACCGCTGTCCAGACCCTTCGTCGGTTCATCCAACAATAAGATTTCCGGATTCAGCAGCAAAATCTTTGCCATGGCGGTTCTCTGCTGCTCGCCCCCGGAAAGGTCATAGGGGTGCATGTCCTGAAGATGGGCAATTTCCACTAGCTCTACCACGTCCTGAATGCGCCGCAGCTGCTGGTCTTTTGGCAGGCCGCTGCCCTCGAACATTTCCAGCAGATCTTCCCTCACGGTTTTTTTCACGAAAATGCTCTGGGGGTTTTGCGGCAGAATGCCCAGGATGCCCTGAAACAGTTCCTGCCCCTTATAGGCGTTCAACTTTTTTCCTTTTATTTTGACGCTGCCTCTGTATGGCTTGTGGATGCCCCCTGCCAACGTGAGGGTCGTGGTTTTCCCCGTTCCGTTTCCTCCTACGAGGCAAAAAAACTCGCCCGGATACACCTGCATGTTCAAATCCTTGACGACATCCGGCTCCTGTTTGCCATATCGGAACCAGACTTCATTCATTTCTATGATCGGCTCATCGCTGCGCTTTGTCTCCGGCTCGGTGGGAAGCGCTCGCACCTGGGGTTTCCTGTCCGCAAACAATTTGTTTAGCCAATTCCTCCCGTCTCGCACATCGATGGGACACGGCAGGGACGTTCCGATTCCATCCTGGTAGAGAATGGAATATGCCTGCAGCGGCGTAGGCATGGCCATGAACATCTGATGGTTTTTTTTGGCCAAAATCGTACCTACATTTGCTGGAACATCATCTGCGATCACGCATCCCTGGTCGAGGACGACAGCTCGCCCTGCCATGGTCAGCACCTCTTCCAGGCGATGTTCAGTAATAATCACAGTGGTGCCAAGCTCTCTGTTGATTTTTTCAATGGTTTTCAGAAAATCGCCGGCCGCAATGGGATCCAGCTGCGAGGTCGGCTCGTCCAGAATCAGCACTTCCGGCTGCATCGCCATCACAGAGGCCAGATTCAAAAGCTGTTTCTGCCCGCCGGAAAGATGGTTGACTTCCTTGTGAAACCAAGTCTGGATTCCAAAAAAGCTGGCCATTTCCGCAACGCGCAGGCGAATGGTCCTGGTATCCATGCCCAGGCTTTCCAACCCAAAGGCCAGCTCATGCCAGACCTTGTCGGTCACGATCTGATTGTCAGGATTTTGCAGCACATAACCGATTTTCGCCGCCTGCTGCTCCTGGCTCAGCTGGTCGATGGGCACGCCGCCAAATAAAATCTCGCCCACCTTGCTGCCATGAGGCGCCAAAATCGGCTTCAAGTTGCGCAAAAGCGTGCTTTTCCCCGATCCGGACTGTCCGCAGACGACCACCATTTCCCCCGGAAAAACGGAAAGGCTTACATCCATCAAGGCTGGCCTGGCTGCTCTCGGATAGGTGAAGGTCAAATTTTTGACTGTAAACGCTTCCACACAATCACCTCTTTCAGTTCCATCAATGGTGGAAAAAAGCACAAAATCCCGTAAGCGATGTAAACGGCCAAGCTGTCCCGGCTGAAATCCGCCATCACAATTTCGGGATAAAATTCAATCGAGCATTTTCCAAGCGCCATCCCAGCCAAAACGATGCCGGTCACAACTGCCAACAAAACCGCCACGCCCAAATCCCTGCCGTCGAACCGATAAATGGAAAATGTGCTCCTGTTTTTCAATCCGTACCCGCGCGAGCGCATGGAATCTGCGGAATCAATGGCATTTTCCAAGGCCCAGGTAAACATGATGGACACGATCAGGATGCCATGGTGGATTTTTTCCCACAGCTTCCCATTGGATACGTCCCGGCCAATGCACCGCTGCGCTTCTGAAATTTTTTTAATCTGCATCTTAAAATTGGGGACAAACCGCATGACCATGGAAAAAATCAGGGAAACAGCCGGAATGGCCTTTCCGAACAGATAGATGAATTTGTCGCTGGTCATCACTTTATTGTAACAGGAAAACCACAGCAGGATGGTGGCCAGCATCAGGCCCATCGTCAAGCCGTAAATCGCCGCCTCCATCGTAACCTGGCTGTACTCCGTATCATATAGCACCGTATTTCCCCTGGGATTCACCAGCGCATTCACCACCATGAAGACTGCCACCATGGGTGCCAGGAAACACACAATGAATTTTATCGTCCCTTTGCCACCTAGCAGGATCGCATAACAACTGGAGGCCAGCACTGCAACGGCCAGAAACATGGGATGCATCAGAAAAATCCCGATGCCGATGACCGCGCAGAACCAACCAAAATTGACCGCAGGGTGACAAGTTGAAAACACGCTTCTCAATGAAATTCACCCGCTTATGATTTGTTTTTTATTTCGTCTTTACCTTCTTTACTTTGCTGTAAGCGCCGTAAACTTTGTCGCCGCTCACTTTCTTGTAAGCCCGTACCTTCACATAGTACTTCTTGCCTGATTTTAGCTTCTTTACTGTCTTTTTCGTGGTCTTTTTTGTTTTCACCGTGACAGTTTTCTTGCCCTTTTTGAACTTGGCATCCTTTGCGCAGAGGATCTGGTAGCCGTTGGCGTTGCTAACCTTCTTCCAGGAAACGGCAATGGCTTTTTTCTTTCCTTTCACTTTGACGCCCGTTACTTTCTTTGGCTTTGCAGTCGCTGCTTTTTTCGTCACCGTCACTTTGCACCATGGCATTGTGATGTATCCAGCCGCTTCGTCTCTGATCGCAGTCAAATAGTACGTCCCCGCTTTTGTGAAAGTCACGCTCGCCTTTCCGTTGGCATCGGTCTTGGCGATGGCGCTGTCCTGTCTTTTTCCAGTCTTCTGATCGGCAACGTAAATCTCCGCATTTGGAAGCGCACCCATAATTGGCATATAATTGGCATCAAAGCCCGTCACACCATACAATTCCACAGCAATGGGTCCGGCCGCTTTGCCTTCATAGGTCGCATTTGACTTCCCGCCTTTGGAAAAATAGGAGAATGCGTCTGTGTAATTTGTCGTGTCCTGATACATGAACCAATCGCACTTGGATCCATTCGCTACAGCCGCACCTGAACCCATGATATAGGCATCATCAACATAGACCCCTATGCCATTCTCAATCCCAAAGGCTTTCGCCACATAGTATCCGCCGCCGTAACTACTAAGTTCTGCAGTAATATAGTCCCCTACGGTATCCTTCGTGAATTTGTCGCCATAATACGCCTCGTGCATTGCCAGGAGCACATCGAAAGCTGTCACTTTGCCAGTTGTTGCCTCGTCTATTGCATCGTCCGGAAATCCATATTCATCCGATATCGTAGAATCGACCGTAAGCGTTTCATGGCACACGATGAATTCGTACCCCTTTTGCATGGACGCCTCTACTTTTGCTGTCGTTCCTGTCGCTTTGCTCTGGACAGGCGTTTCCCCGGCAAAGGCCGCCGCACTGCCGCCAAAGAGCATAGTCGCCGCCACGACTGCCGTAGTCACCAGTGATAACAATCTTTTTTTCATTTCTTTGTTTCTCCTTTCACAACTCTGTTTGATCTATTTATTTTGTTTTAACGGATCTGGTTTTGGACCAGGCAGAATAGCATCGCTTTCCGCCTGTTTTCTGATAGGTGCGAACCCTCACATAGTATTTCTTCTTTTCCTGCAATTTGGCAATGGTTCTGGATGTGGTTTTGTTCTTGCGAACCGTGACGTTCGTTCCACCTTTCAGGTTTTTCTTTGTGCCATATCGAATCTGATAGCCTTTGGTCTGTTTCGTTTTTTTCTTCCATTTGACGGTCAGGGATTTCTCGCCCGCTGTCAGCCCGGAAATGGTCGTGGCCTGTGGGAGGATTGTGAATTTCGGATGCTTCGATGCGGTTCCTTTGTAATTGCCAATGCCCTTTACCGTCACTTTATGCGCCCCCACATTCTTGCTGCCGCCCGAATAAGTGACCCGATAAGCCCTGGCAGACAGCTTTTTTCCTGCCAATTTCACAACAATGGACGGTTTTCTCGCTTTCCCATTGTAGACGTAGGAGGATTTGGAAAGCTTCACACTTGCTTTGGCTATGCTGGCCGGCTCGATGGCAAAAGCCTTGCTGACCGTCCTGGCATATTCCCCGATTCCCGTCACCACCACTTTGCCCGTTCCTGCGTCCACGTTGTCTTCATAGCGGATGCGGTAGTCCGTCCCGGAAACCAGCTTTTGGCCGTTCCACGTCACTTGGATGCCTGTCGGCCTTTGTGCCTTGCCATTGTAGGTAAACTGCTGACTGTTCCATGTAATGTCAGCCCCTTCTATGGAGTATGCCGGTTTCACGGCCATCAGGTTTCCACTGTCATTTTTGTAATATAGGATGTCTCCATCCTTGACAATGCTGGAAATGCTGTATTGCTGCATGGCCGGATCGGGAATGAAATAATCCGTTCCTGCCGCCGCATTGAAAATTCCCCCAACCGCATCGTTGTAAGTGCAATAAACATGGGTTTCATCGCCGATGGTAATGCTGGGCACATTGCCTGGAACCGCCATGGACTTACTGATCGTCATGCTGTTCGGGTCAATGACGGAAATGCTCCCATTGCTGCCCACATAGAGCTGTCCTCCATAAGCAACCGGGGTGCAGATGCTCTTGCCTCCCGGCAAGTCGATGGATTTCTCCACAGTCGGGTTTCCATTTGCGTCCAGCATCACCTTGTGCAGTTTCCCGTCATAGGTGGTGACATAGTATGCTTGCGTTGTCTGGTCATAAAGGACGGTTGAACGGATGGAAGCATCGAAGTCCAGCGTCTTGAGCGGATCGCTGCCGTCTGCTGCCTGCATGTCGTACACAAACAGCTTTGACTTTCCATCCGCTGCCGCATCGGAACCGAAAACCACTTTACTTCCGTTGACGCATGCGCCTGCCCAATAAAAACCGTTGTTGCTCGCTTCTGTTGCCAGGACGGTCACGCCTTGATCCGCATCATCAATCTTGTCCAGCTCAATCCTTGCATACGTTCCGCCAACGCCCGTTTTTCCAGTCCAGGAGCCTGTAAAAATGCTGTTGCTCGCTTCGTCATAAACGATCGGCGCAACCCCCTGGTGATTCGTTTCTCCCGATGCGTAATTGACAGTGGCAACGAGTTTCATCGTCGCTTCATCCACAATCGCTACATTCGCGCCATCCTCCGTTATGAAGATTTTTCCATCCCCGACAACAGGCGCATGAAGCGAATAGGCGCTGCTTGCTTTCAAGTCCACAGATTTGTTCAATCGCCCGGTCGCTTTGTCTATTTGGTACAAGGTCTTTTCCGATGACACATAGACGTAATCGCCGGAAAGGGTCGGAGGCGAAACATATTTGCCTGGCACTACGCCTGTCGCACTGCTCGAAGGGGAGAAGGACCACATCAATCCTCCCACATCTTTGCCGTCCGCTGAATCTGCCTGGGGACTGGTCGCGGCTGCTCCGAAACCGGTCGCAGCCATCCGATCGCCAGGCGATTCCCCGCTGGCTTCTCCTGCAAAAGCCGCCATGCCGCCCCCAAGCGTCATCGCTACTGCCACGATGGATGCGATCATCCATGAAAAAATTCGTTTTTTCATCCTGCGCTCCTCCTCATTATATCAGTGTAGGTTTTTCTATGAAATTCTAAGCCTGAACCACAGTTCCTTTCGTCTTTCCCTGACAATCCTGCTATTTCACATAATACCATTTGACCGTGTCGCCCTTGCCCACGCTGCATTTGTCGGCGGCTTTGTTTGGCGGCGTTCCATTGATGGAAAACATCCACCCGCTGGAAGGGCCTTCATCAAACTCAAAACGTCCATTGATGCCTTTGACGTAAACGCCGTACGACGAATTTTCAGCGCTGACGTTTGCGCCGCTTCTCTTCAAAACGGAGTAGGCCGTATCTCCGCCCCGAAGGGAAACAGTCTTGCTGCTGCAATATCCTTCCACTGTGATATGGCAAACATTCGCCTGGGTGGCTTTGGTAGTCCCTTTAGCAGAATTTTTTTTCGTTTTGCTGGATTTCTTTTTGTTCTTTGTGGCTTTTGTCTCCTCAGCCTTGGTCTGCTTCTTGGAGACTTCGGATTTCTTTGCCTCAGTAGATTTCTTTTCTGTCTGGTCTACAGCTTGGGTGGCAGCTTTTGTCGCCTCTGCATCGCTCGCCGCTTTCGTTTCCGTCTTGGCTGCGTCTGCATTCTCCTGATTTTCTGCGCTTTCTGCGACCTGCTCCGTGGTAGCCGCAGCAGTGGTTTCGTCTGCAGCCTGCTCTGATTCGCCGGATGAACATCCAGCCATGCCTGCTGCCAATGCGATGATCATCAACGTAATCCACAGAATCGTAACAAGCTTTCTTCGATTATTCCTCGTTTTTTCCCTGTCGCTTCTTTTCATCGCTTTTTCTCCTTTGCTATGGTTTGTGAATTGCCGGTTCCGATTTTAAAGCCGGTCGCACTCCCATCCCTGCCTCATGATTGGAATTGCACCCAATGAAAAACACCCAGCCTTTTTACTGGGTGCGTTGCTTCGTTCATTGTTGAACCACCATCTTTTTCACAGCAAACAGGCAGACTCATTGCATCTGCTCAATTGCCATCCATGGTAATTTCGACCATAAAACGCAGTCCCATCCCAGAAGACTTTCGTTTTAAACGAAAACAGGTCTCCCGACTAAATCCGCCAGATGACAGAACTATGCTCTTTGCAGGGCTGCTCTCTGTATCTGCTCATTGGGATGCCTTCCCAGAGTTTAGGATGCATTTCAAACATGTCCTCCTTTGCTCCAGTGGCTTACGCTCAAAGCGTCAATCCCTTCTCAGATATCACGGTTGCTGAGACACAGTGCCGGATTTTCACCGGCTTCCAAAATTGCCTTCGCTTAAAAGTATAAAATTGTCATGGCACGAATCGTGTGCCAACTGTTAGCGTTTCTTACATTAGAATACTATGCCAGGTTTCGTTTGTCAATACTGTTTTATCGTTTATTCGTGAGGTGGGTCTTATGCTTTTCACATGCCGTCCTTGCGGAGCCTGCCGCCCAGGATGCGGAACAGCACGCCCGCCAGCAGGACACACCCCAGGGAGTTTTTTTCCTGTTTTCGATGGAACGTTTCATGGAAATCTCCTCCGTCGCTGACAAATCCAACGAGCCGCCGCACCTGGGCGGACCCTCTCCCTGGGATGGTTTGTCATGGCAACATGCCATAAGCCCTTTCACCCATTGTCCGATCAAAAGCTTT
>CAZVBL010000075.1:0-9632 GCA_964625475.1 uncultured Zhenpiania sp.
TCTCCCGCAAATCCGGCAAAATCCAAAATCAATCCCAGGATTTGCAGCCCCGCCGCATTAGCCAGGGATTCGGAGAGGGATTGGAGGGAGATCACAAGCCCCGCCCGTTCTTTGCCGTTCACCAATTGGTCCACCTCACATACATCGTAAATCATGGCGGGAATCATCTGCCAGTAACAGATGTTCCCCATGCAGTAGGCGAGGGAAAAGAGGAAGAGAAAGAGCATGGAAGAGATGCCTGTGATGCCAAAAAGGGTTAGGAGTGCGGCGCAGGATCCCATCCCTGCCAGGAACAGGGAACGTTTGTCCAGGTAACGATTGACCTTTAAAACCACAGGAACAAAGGCCGTGGCTCCAAAGGTCATGATCGTCATGGCAAAGGTGGTTTCTCCAGCGGAAAGCCCCATGTTGTAGGTAAAAAAATACATCCTGTCCGCACAGAAAATCGCATAGGCGATTAAATACAGCACGCTGGCCGCTACGATCAGGCGGGCAGGACGGAGATTGAGGATTTGCCCATAATTTTTCAGCATATCCAAAACGGCCAGGAGGGCGCGTTTCCCCCTGCCCTGTTTTTTGCCGTTCCCTTCCATTTCCGATTTTGCCTTCTTTTGCGGAATCTGGCCCTTGGCTCGCTTCTCTTCGTAGTCCCTCTGGTAACGGTCGCGAATCCCCATGGCTGCGACAAAGATCGTCAGTCCAGTGCAAACGCCGCAGAAAACCGCCATCAAATGCCAGCTTTGGCCGGTGCTTTTCCCCATGCTCATGAGAAAGTCCACGATGATGTTGGGCAAAATCATGCCGATGGCCGAACCCAGCGTGTTAAAAAAGTAGGTGTAGCCTCGCAGCACCGTCCGTTCATCGTAATCCTGGGTCAACTCCGCACCCCAGGCCAGATAGGGGATAAAAAATGTGGAAAAGGATGTCCAGAAGAGTAAGACTGCGCATACATAATAGAAGATGCGCACCGTTTCGCTGGCATCGATTACCGTGAAAAGCAGGCTCGTAAACACTGCCAGGGGAAAAGAAGCGATGAGCAGATAAGGCTTTCTCTTGCCAAAACGGGTTTTGGTGTTGTCAGAGACGTAGCCAACGATGGCGCCGCAGACGGTTTCCCATACGGAGCCGATGGCTGCGATGGTTCCTGCGATTCCCGGCTTGATGCCCACCACCGTGCTTAAAAAGAAGAGAAGGAACGTCCCTGCCAGATTGTAGGATGCCGAATCCCCCACGCCCGCCAGGCCATATAACATTTTTGTTTTTAAGGTCAATTTCATAGAAAGCTCCCGATGGTTCACAGGCTTTGCGCCGTTCGTGGATATTGAACGCTGTCATTTTATCGGATGGCAGAGCGGTTCGCAAGGCCTTGGCAGCATTGTGGCCAAAAGACAGCAAAAAAGTGCCAATAACCAATAAAGGAGGCGCATCCTCTGGGACATGCCTCCTTTTGCATCAACTTTGGTTTCGGATAGCCAATGGTTTTTTGAAAATCGCTGCGCCGGTTCTTTATGGAACGGGTTCATGGCTACGGCTGCGCCACATAAAACCGCTTGCTTGCCTGATCGGTTCCCGCCTTACTGCTCTTCGGACATGAGCATGGTCCAGTATTTGTCGTAAGTCTTTGCCGCATCGCCGATGTCCAGCTGTAGGAAGTAGTTTTCCTTTACGGACTTCGGAATGTCCAGGGCAGGGGAGGTTTTGTATTCATCGCTCATCAAAGCGACTGCGGCATCGTTCGGGCAGGCATAGCCCTGTCCGTCTTGCTCCATCATGTTGGTTAGGTTTTCGGACATATTATCCGCATCCAAAATGAAGTTGAGGAACGCTTCCGCATTTTCTTTGTTCTTGGCGCCCTTGGGGATTACCAGTTCGTCAACTCCCAACTGTACCGCGTCTTTCAATTCAGCCACGACCAGAGCATCGTTGCCCATGGCGGTGAATGCTTTGGATGCCTGCCCATCGAAAACCAATCCCGCAACGGAAGCCCCGTTGATCAGCATGGTTTCTGCGCTGTCAGAATCAAATCCCGTTACGTTTGGAACGTACTTCTGGAGCCACTGATATGCTTCTTTGATTTCTTTATCGTTCTGGCTGTTGGGGTCATAGCCCAGGGAAACCAGGGCGATTGGGAACAGGTTCCTCGGTCCTGTAACGGAAGCGATTTTCCCCTTCAGCTGCGGATCCAGCAAGTCTTCGTATTTTGTGATTTCAATGGGGCAAGTTTCCGGGTTGTAAACAACATAGACGTAATTCATCAGATAAGGCATGGCGTACTTGTTGTCAGGGTCGAACTCCCTTCCCTTGTAAGCATCACCCAGGTTTTCCCAATTTGGAACGTTTTCCAGATTGATTTCTTCCAGGTATCCGCCCTCAATGAGTCCGGTCATGTCTGCGTCACAGGGCATTACCAGGTCGTATTCATCGCCGCCGCCGCTGGTAATCTTCGCTGTCGCTTCTTCCGATGTGCTCATGTAAGAGAAGTTCACCTTGATTCCCGTCTCCTCGGTGAATTTGTCTACGACATCCTGCGACATGTAGTCGGACCACATGTAAATGTTTACTTCACCAGCGGTTTCCTCTTCGCTGTCACCGCCGCCGCATGCGGTGAAGGAAAGCACCATTGCCATTGCTGCGGCGATTGCGATGATTTTTTTCAATCTCTTCATTTTTTTCCTCCATTCAAGTTAGAAACTGTCGTACAGTGCCTTGCGCAAGGCAGGTTCCCCAGTTCCTTAGAAATAAGTTTTTATTTTTGTCGAAGCCCTCTTCTTAATGAGTGCCTGAACAACATTGTTGAGGAGCAGCCCGATCACCAATACCAGTACCATCAGAGAAGTCAGCGCATTGACTTCCGGCTTCAAACCCACCTTTACCATCGACAGGATTTTCACCGGCAATGTGGTGGAGTACGGCCCCGACACGAAGTTGCTGATGATAACGTCATCGACGGACAGGGTAAGGGACATGAACATGCTGGACATGATCCCAGGCACCAGCAATGGGAGCGTGACACGGAAAAAGGTCGTCAATCTGTTTGCCCCTAAATCCTGGGATGCTTCTTCGATGGACATGTCCATCCCCGACATTCTGCCGCGCATGATGATGACCACGAATGGGATGCAGAACGTGGCATGGGCCAGCACCATTGCGGGAAGTCCCAGCGGGAAATTTGCCATCTCGTAGAGCATCAGCAGAGAAATGCCCAGGACAACCTCTGGGATGACGATTGGAATGTACAGGGAACTGTTGATGGCCTGTTTCAGTTTGAATTCGAACCGCATCAGTCCCATGGCTCCGATCGTGCCGATGACAACGGAAATGATGACCGCCGCCACCGCCACGATCAGGGTGTTGATCAAGTATTCTATCAAATCGGAATTAGTAAACAGTTTTTCGTACCAACGCCAAGTAAAGCCGTTCCAATAATAGTTATTGTTCTGGTCGTTAAAGGAAAAGACGATCATGATGGCAATGGGGATGTAGATAAATGCGTATACGATAAAGGCGTATGCATTGCTGAACCGCCGCCCTAGCCTTTTCCGCTTTAGCCGCTTGCTCAATTCTCTTTTTTCAGCCATTTAACACACCTCCAGATCGTCCAGCTTGCCCACTCTGGTATAAATCCACATCATGGCCAGCGTGATTAAAATCAGCAGGATGGCCAGTGATGCGCCAAAAGGCCAGTTTTTTGTCATGAGGAACTGATTTTTGACCAGGGTGCCTATCAGCATGACCTTGCCGCCACCCAGCATTTCCGGCACATAGTACATGCCCAGGGATGGGATGAAGACTAAAAGGATGCAGCCTACGATGCCGGGCATGGTTTGCGGAATCGTCACTTTCCGGAAGGTGGTGATCGAATTTGCCCCCAAATCCTTGGAGGCTTCAATCAATGACCGATCCAGCTTTTCAATGGACGAATACAGCGGCAACACGGAAAATGGCAGCATCGCAACCAAAAGGCCGAGGATGACAATGCCATCGCTGTACAAAATGTCAAGTGGTTCCGAAATGATATGCAGTTTCATGAGTGCCAGATTCAAAAATCCGTTGGGCATTGCCAGCAGATTGATGCTGTAAAGCCGAACCAGGGAACTGGTCCAATATGGAATCATAACCAGCATCAGTAGCTTTGCCGCTGTTTTGGACGGCTTGCTGGCGATCCAGTAAGCCAAGGGGTACCCCGCTATCAGGCAGATGACCGTAGTCAGGAACGCCAGCTTCAAAGATTTCCAAATGACCTTCAAATAAAGGGGCTGGAACATTTCCTTGTAATTGTCGAAGGTAAAGTTGGCTTCGATGCCGCCGTATACGTCTCTGCTCATGAAACTGATGACCAAAACGTAAATCAGCGGCAGCATGACAAAAATAATCATCCAAATGGAAACTGGCCCTGCAGTGACGGCAGCAGGCAGGCTTTTCTTCATACGTGTTCCCAGCGTGGGAACGGCCTGTGAATTTGTACTCATTTAACGCACCTCCCGTCCGCGAATCACGGTAACGTCTTCCGGCGCCCAGTGCAGGTACAGTGTGTCCCCTTCCTTGAACAACGAATCCTCTTTGACCCGGTTAATTTTTACATCATAGCCGTCTGCCATAGTTACCAGGGTTCGATATTGGGCACCAACGAAAATGACGTTTTTAACCTGGCCTTTCAGGGTGAATCCTTTCACTGGCTCCCTCGAATACTGCATCACCTCTGGGCGAATGCAGAGGTCAACTTCCTCGCCCTGCGTCAAATCGCCTGCCGGGACGGCAACTGTTCCTTCTTTTGCTTTAATGGCAGCCATGCCAGCCTTGATTTCGCTTACAGCACCTGAGAAAATGTTGGACTCTCCAATAAAGTTGGCAACGAACCGTGTTTTTGGATGCTTGTAGATCTCCGCTGGCGTAGCCAGGTGTTCGATGACCCCTGCTTTCATGACAGCGATCCTGTCGCTCATGGTCATGGCTTCTTCCTGGTCATGGGTGACATAGACGAACGTAATGTTCAGGAGCTTTTGCAGCCGCTTCAATTCGATCTGCATTTGCTTCCTCAGCTGCAAGTCCAGTGCGCCCAAGGGCTCGTCCAACAGCAATACCTTCGGATTGTTGATCAGGGCTCTGGCGATGGCCACTCTCTGTTTCTGCCCGCCTGACATCATGTCCGGCTTTCTCCCCTCAAACCCCATGAGCTGGACCAATTCCAGCATTTCTTTGACGCGCTTTTTGATTTCATCCTTGGGAACCTTTTTCACGGTCAGCCCGTAAGCGATGTTGTCAAACACTGTCATATGAGGGAATAGCGCATAGCTTTGGAATACGGTGTTGACGTCCCGCTCATAGGCCTCTTTGTCCTCTACCCGTTCCCCTTGTACTTCGATGGTGCCGCTGGTCGCATCTTCAAACCCGGCGATCATGCGTAGGATCGTTGTCTTTCCGCAGCCGGAAGGTCCCAGGAGGGTGAGAAATTCGCCCTCTTCGATGTCCAGATCTAACTTCTTGATGACGTAATTATCACCGAAGTACTTGTCTACGTTCTTTAACGTGACAATGTGTTCAGCCATTCCAATCACTCCTTGTTTCAATATTCAAACTGACGGTAGTATCTGCGAAAATCCAAGCTATGTCCGGTATTTAATTCGTAATGGGCAGCAAGGCGCTCCGTCACCAGGGACGTAAGGATCATCGGTGAGCAGATGACCCGAAATTCATCATCGATGCCCTCCAGGGCATAATCCTTCGTGTCGATCACTACCAGTTTGTCCGTCAGCTTTTCGCAGAACCGTTCTACCCGTTCATCCAGCGGTCGATATTCGTCTTCGCCTTTGAAGAGGAACACGGGAACGTCTTTTTCAATCAATTCCAACGTCCCATGGAAAAAGTCAGCGGATGTTACGGATTTGGTGCGCACCCACTGCATTTCCTCCAGGATGCACATGGAGAACAAGTAAGTTTCCCCCCACAGCGTGCCGGAGCCAACGAAAACATTGTATGGTTCCTTAGCGTAATCCCTTGCGATTCCAGAAGCCCTGGGTTCAAATTCCTCTCTGATTCGCAACAAATTATCATGCAGGTTTGCCATCTGATCGGCAAATTTTTCATAGGCGGGAAATTCGCCTCTCTTGTACAGGAGCCGCAGCCCCAGCATGAAGAACATCATATAGGAGTGTTCGCAGTCGCCGCACGGATTGGCAACGATGTAGTCCAGTTCCTTCGCAAGGGGCGTTTCCATATCTTTGGAAAAACCAGCCACCTCAATGCCCATTTCCTTGCACATCTTTACAGCTTCCAGGATTTCCTTTGTGTCCCCAGAGGCGGAGGCAGTGACAACCAGAGAATCTTTCGTCAGGTACCGTTTGTCCGTCTTGACGCAAAACTCTGCGGCGTTTTCCAGATAGATGGGCAAATCCGTGTAGTGTCTCATGACGTGTACCACTGGATGCCATTCGGCCCAGGTTCCGCCGATACCGATCACGATGATGTTGTGATAGCCTCGCTCCGTTAGCTGATCCGCCATCTTTTCGATATCGGCTCTCTTGCCGTAGGCCGTCTTCCCTTCTTCCATATATTTTTTTACATCAAAATTGCGCATAACATGCTATCCTCCTTCATAAAAACTTTGAAATTACAGAAACTTTTTAAAACTTCGACAAATCAAGTCCTGCTTTGCTGAATTTGGTTCAGTTGGTAGGTTTCTCGTTGCTCCGAATCCATCGAATCATCGCAGACGATCGTTCTTGTATACTAATAAGAATAGCAAATTTTGTGTAAAAAACAAGAGTTTCAGCCGAAGAATGAGGGAGCCAATTGAAGCAATTTGTTATACCAGACAGATACCAATAAAGATAAAAGAGTTTGAAAACGTTAGAATTAAAAGAAATCTTCAGACTATACCAAATTGAAAAAAATTATGCCTTTGCATCAAATTTATATTCAAACTTGTCGCAGCGATTGTAACTCTCCGTGTATTCCACGATGGATCCCTGCTCATCGTAACCGATGAACTCAAAGTAATAGACAGGGTCTTTTTTTCCTAGTTCCAGGTAAGCCCGTTCTTTTTCCGTTACTTCGATGATGCGGAGCTGTTGTATGAATTTCCTGGGCATGTGCTGTTTGGAATCCATATAGTCATAGAGGGACACGTTTTCAAAATTGATGGTGTCGATTTCCGGAAACAATCGGGCAGGGACATAAGTATATTCCACAGCGATGGGCTCATCGTTTCCATAACGGATTCGGTGGAGTACATAGACGGGAGCGTCCTGTGCCAGTCCCAGCTTGTAAGAAAAGAAATTGCCGGATATGATGCCCTTTGTCAAAACCTTGTTGGACACCTTTGCACCGTGGTTCTTTGCCGTGGCTGTGATTCCTGCGTTTCCACGTTCCGAGAGGTAGTTGAGATTCATTTTGTCAACCACATTTTTTTGCACGAAAGTGCCGCTGCCCGGCACTCGATACAAATATCCTTTTGTGACCAGCGCATTGAACGCATATTGAACCGTCATTCTGGAAACGCCAAATTTGCGGGACATGGTTCTTTCGCTGTATAGCTTTTCGCCCGGGAGATATTCGCCGTTCTCGATCATTTTGATGATGACCTTTTGCAGATGCTGGGAAGCTGTCTCGCGCTCCTTTTGCTGTTTTGGTTTCATGTTTCACCTTTTTCTGTGCTTCTTTCCCACAGAACCGTGTACTTCATCGCTGATGAACTGGACTTTTTCCTTGAGCAGGATATCATCAAAGTATTCAATCAGACGGTCCTTGTTGTCGAACACCAGGCCCTCGTATCGCATGAGCGGCCTGGATCTGCGCATGTTGAGAAGCTCGGACTCCAGGCCATTTGCGTAGACTGCCGTCACTTTTTCCTCAGAGCGCACAATGTGGATGTGGTGTCTTTTCCGAAGGGTCGCATAGATAGAGTTGTTGTGGACGTCCTCTTCGGTCAGCCCCGGCACCAGATCGCATTGGATATGGGTTCTTTCCAATGCCATGGGCTGTCCATTGGCAAAGCGCAGGCGCATGATGCGGTATACCTGGCTGTCCTCTTGGAGGGTGGTTTTCCTGGCCATTTTTTCCGACACATAGATTTTTTCAAAGGTGAGCAGCTTCACGTAGGAAGATTTCCCCACCTGTTCGATGGCCGCTTTGCGGGAATCGTAGGCGTTCAGGTTAAACTCCACTCGTCTGGGAGCCACGAAGTAACCGGAGCGTTCCTTTGATAGAATGGTACCCTTGTCCAGCAAAATCTGCAGTGCGCGGCGCACGGTACCTCGCTGCACGCCAAAACGAAGAGCCAGTTCCCGTTCCGAGGGCAGGCGCATCCCTTCCTGGAAGCCCTGGGTTTGGATCATGTATTCCAACTCCTTGGAAAGAAGGATGTCCAGGGTCAGGATTTTTTTCTTTCTCATTTGGCTGTCAGTATTGCGTTCCAAATCCAAAAGCCCCCTCCACCAGGCAGGTTTTTGCGGAAAAGTCCGCAGCCTTTGAAAAAGCTTTTTGCACCAGTTCTTCGGTCAAGGGCATGCCTCTTTGATACCCGGCTTGCATCATAGCCACCACAAAGGCTGTAAAGAAGGAATCCCCCGCACCCATGGTGTCTACTGGCTCCACCAGCTTGGCTGCGCCAAAATAGAGTCGCTTGCCGTCCCATAGCGTTTGTCCCTTGGTTCCGTCTGTGATGAGGATCAAATCCGTTCCCAGGGATGCGGTTGTTTCGCGCAGGGCGGTCATGTCATCTTCGTTTAGCTCCGCAGCGGAAAAGAGGGCGATGTCGATATAGGGGCACACCTTTTCCAGGTAGGCTTCTGTGCGGTACTCCGCTTCTGAGGAAAAATCATAGGTTTTTACTGCGGACAGGTGCTCCAGCTTTCGTATTTCATCTTCCATGTCCGCATAGCAGCCGCAGTGGATTGCGTCGAAATTCCCCAGGTATTTTACGCTGGCCTCGTCCAATGCCAGGGTTTCGTGTTCGCCCTCTCCATAGCTGCATGCGTGGAACACTCGCTCTCCGGCCTCCAAAATCACATCGCAGCGTTCCGTTGCAAGCCCCCTTCGCAGGGGCGACTTTTCCAGGTCGATTCCCAGTCGGGAGAGGGAATCGTGTATCAAACGGCCTTCTTTGTCATCGGCAATCAGACCCAGGTACGCCGCATCTGCGCCGCATTGCCTGGCATACACGGCAAAATTTACCGCATTGCCACCGGGGAACATGATTCCCTTGTTGATATATCGATCTACTACATTGTCTCCAATTCCAATCATGCGCATGTTCGCAAAATCCTTTCCTTCGTTTTCTAAATTTAATGCAGGGAACATCGCTTGTGACAATTCCCAAATTCCAACAAAGCCTGTCACCGGGGCAGAACCGATGCGGCTCGCTTTGTTCGGATGCAGGAAACATTGGCGGCGATCGTTGGGAAACATCGGAAAATCTATCGCTGCAATAGGATCGGCTAAGCCGCCCTTGTCCTATTTTAGCACAATTTTGGCTTGGCGGATAGGTAAAGAAAGCAATTGCACATCGAAATGCAAGACGAAATGGCATGGGTCGCAATGGAGGTCGGACAAGAGAAATGGGGCATGGCTGCCGCCCATTGCGACCGCAGCGTTTCATTTTTTTCCGCCAGGTGATTGACAAATTTTCTCGTTCC
>CAZVBL010000076.1:0-6665 GCA_964625475.1 uncultured Zhenpiania sp.
TGATGAATGCCTGGCAGAAACGCATGATTTCGCCATCGGATTTGCCGTTGGGATCGAAGTTGGCTCCGCCCTTGCCTCCGCCGATGGGAAGGCCGGTCAGGCTGTTTTTGAAAATCTGCTCAAAGCCCAGGAACTTGATGATTCCAGGATATACGTTCGGCGCAAATCTCAGCCCGCCTTTGTAAGGACCGATTGCGCTGTTAAACTGGTATCTGTAGCCTTTGTTGACCTGTACTTTGCCAGCATCGTCAACCCAGGTAACCTTAAAGGTGATTCCCCTTTCAGGCTCCACCAATCTTTCGAGGATTGCGGCCTTTTCATATTCGGGATGCTTTTCGATCACCGGTGCCAGGGAGCGAAGAACTTCTTCCACCGTCTGGTGAAATTCGATTTCTCCAGGGTTGTTCGCTTTGCAATTTTCAATTACTGTTTCGATGTAATTTGACATTTGATTTTCTCCTCTTCATTCATATCTTCGCAATACAATAAAAAGTTGTTGACACTTTAGAATATAGCACTTTGCCAAATTATAGTCAATACCATTCCAGATTTCCTTTGAAAGTTTTAATCTTCTGAAAAACGAGTGAAAATGCCCAAAAACAAGAATAAAATATTAAAAATGAGACATCAAAGAAAACCTTGTAAAATAGCCGCAAAAATAGCATAATGGAAAGGAAAGAACCGTTCGGAAGGAACGTTGCAAACAATGCAAAGCATGGCACAGGATCCATGCGTGCCTGGACGGTTCCGAGAGCAGGAGGTGACGAAGGTGATAGAAAAAGCGGTGAACCAACTGTACAAGCAGCTGGTGCAAAACCTGACGGACAAACATTTCCTCAGGCGCATGAAAGTATCAAAGAAGGTGATGCTGCGGCTTTTGACGGAAAACGATTGGAAAGAAAAGACACAGCAGCTCATACAGGGCGAAGAGATCACTTGCAGAGGGGTATTCGATGCAGCGAAGGAAACGCTGGCGCAAATTTCTCCAGAACCTCCTGCGGGATGGCTCCAACATGCGTATGACAGGACGATACAGGAGTTATTTCCAGAGGAGGATTTCCCGCAGGAATCGCTGGAATGGAAACAGGGAAGGCTCCTGTTCATGGAAATCCTTCGGACGTTTTTTCATTACGAAAGGGAACGGGATGGATTTTCCCCTTTGCTTGACGTGGAGGATCTGAGCGAGGAGGAATTGGCGGATTGCCCCACCAGAGAAGAGTACCTGAGTTTCAAATCCTATTGGAACCAGCATTACCTCGTGGAGTTCATGCGCCTGGGAAAGGAAATCACGCCATTCAATACGGTGGGCCATATCTGCGGCGTCCACTATGTGGCGTTGCATGTGGCGAGACAGCTGGCTGCTACGGGAGCGCCGGTGGATCTGGCGCTGGTTTCCGGATCCGCAGCAGGGCACGATATTGGAAAATACGGCTGTAAAGGCGAAGAAGCAAAGCGGATCCCTTATTTGCATTACTATTACACGGACTTGTTCCTAAAGCGGGAGAATTGGCCCCTGATCGCCCATATTGCCAGCAACCATTCCACTTGGGACCTGGAACTGGAAAATCTTTCCGTTGAATCCCTGATTTTGATTTACGCAGATTTCAGGGTCAAGAGCAGCCGCAGGGAGGATGGGGAAGAAATCGTGCATTTCTATACGCTGGCAGAGGCCTTTGACGTGATTTTGGACAAGCTGGACAATGTGGACGAGGCCAAAACCATCCGTTACAAGCGTGTCTATGCCAAGCTCAAGGACTTTGAGGATTACATGGTGAGCAGGGGGGTCAGCACGGATCTGGGCAGCAGCCAGCTTTCGCAGCCACAGGAAAAAGACACGGCGCTCCTTTCGCCCCCCGAAGTCATGGAGCGGTACAAATACCTGGCGGTGGAACATAACATCAGCCTGATGAACAAATTCAACAATGAGGCTGCCTTTGGCAACCTGATCGAGGCCGCGCGGAGCGACAAGCAATGGAAAAACGTCCGGGTGTACATCAACATATTGGACGAATATTCGACCCACATGACCCAAAAGCAGAAAGTCATGACGCTCCATTTCCTCTACGATCTCCTGAGCCACAGGGAAGGAGACATTCGGAGGCAGGCGGCGGCTCTGATGGGCGACATCATCATCCATTATGATGAAAAATATCGAAAGGAACTGCCGGAAGGGGTAACCATGGAAGACCATGGAAGCCTGCAATTGTGGGAACAAACGTTGGAGAAGATCATTTTTCCAGACCACAAAGTCACGGATCAGCACAAACGATGGATCGGATACACGCTGAAAGTGATCCTGCGTTCTGCATTGGAAAACAGCACAGAGGAGGACAGGCAGCAATATCTGGATGCGTTCCTGGCCTTTTACCACAATGCCCATGTGGACGATTCCGCCGTTTTCGTGCTGCTGGATGCCATGCTGGACATCCCGCTGGACATGTGCGACAGGACAGAGAAAGAAATGCTGCTGACCTTTGCCCACCAGGTTTCCTTCCGGGATGTGGTGGAAATCAAAATCGGAGCGCTCCGATTTGTGAAATATCTGACGGAGTCGGGCTGCCAGGGCTGGGAGAGGGACTTTTGCATGGCCGTGGTTCGCAGCGCAGCCTGCGACGATTATGCGCTGGCCTTTGCCTTTTTGCAGTACAAAATCAGGGAAAACCTCCAGCTTTCCGATGAAACGCAGGACACATACCGGGAATTTCTGGAGAAGGAAGGAAAGCTGACCTCCGACATTTTCCTGGAAAACCTGAAAGTGGACACGCCCTGGGTTATCAAAGCGGTGAACATCGAATTCCTGCTGGATCAGGTCAAACGGGGCAGGATGACAGAAGTCCTGCATGTAGCGACCCACCTTTCCAACTTAATCAAGGTCAGCGAGCGCGTCACGGTGCGCCATATCGCAGGGAACGGATTGCTGGCAGTGGTGCCGCTGCTGCCGCTGGATCAGAGGAACGAGTTGGTCATCGAACTGACCCGTGGTTTGGAAATCGGAGAATACCAGTTTTCTAAATACATCCCCAGGTACCTGGGGGCATTGGCTTTGTACCTGCACCCCAATGAACTGGACGAGCTGCTGGGGAATTTCCAAAAGCTACTGGAGAACACCAATGAAAAAGTGGTTTCCGTTACCCTGGATACGGTGGGCGAAATCATCAAGCGGTTTCCAGAGTACCAGGAGCGTTTCCCGCAAACGGAGGAGGAATACGATCGGCGCAAGATGGCCATGCTGGGCATGCTGCTTCGAGGCATCGCCAATTACAATACGGCGGTGAACCAGGAGGCGGTCAGAGTGATGGGACAGCACATCTTCGGCAGCCCGCTGTTGACTTTGGAGAGAAAGCACAGCATTTTCAAAAGGATCTACAAAAAGATGCTGACGCTCATTGCGGATCAAAAGGAAGATGAATTAACATTTTTTACCAACGCAGCCGCTTTGAACCACATTTACCGTTTCATTTCGGAATACATCCTGGAAAAAGGGGCTTTTGATCTGCCACAGCGGGAGAAGATCGCCTTTTTCCCGGGAACCTTCGACCCCTTTTCCCTGAGCCACAAGGGCATCGTCACCGCCATTCGGGACATGGGATTTGACGTGTACCTGGCACTGGATGAATTTTCCTGGTCAAAGAAGACCCAGCCCCGGATGATTCGGAAAAAAATCATTACCATGTCCGTGGCAGACCTGGGCAGGGTCTACATTTTCCCGGATGACGTGCCCATCAACATCGCCAATCCTCAGGACATGAAAAAGCTGCAGGAACTGCTGCCGGGAAAAGAAGTGTACATGGTGGTAGGAAGCGATGTCATCATGAACGCTTCGTCTTACAAGGCTCCGCCCTCTGAACATTCGATTCATGCCTTCAACCATGTGGTGTTCCGCAGGGAAAGCGCCGTAGAGGGGGACGAGCAGGGCAACGATTTGTCTGCGGCTTACAAGAACATTGCCGGGAAAGTGGTGGAATTGACATTGCCGGTACAACTGGAGGACATCAGCTCCACCAGGATCCGGGAAAACATCGATGACAACCGGGACATCTCCAATTTGGTCGATCCCATCGTTCAGAATTACATTTACAACAACGGCCTTTATCTGCGGGAGCCGCAGTACAAGGGCATCATGCAGGCGAAGCTGCTGCAGTTTGACCCTTTGGCTCACAGGGGCAGCATGGTCATCAAAGACCTGGCGGGCGAAATCCGCAGCAGGGGTCACAATTTTTATCGGTTGAAGCATTATCTGGAACGGCCGGAGGTGCAGACGGTCGCTGTTCGGGATGGGGGAAGGAGCGACAAGGTATGCGCCCTCACGGCGGTGCGCGAGACCACCACATCTGATTTGTATGAGGAATTTCGGGATGCGGAACTGGCGGCTTATCTGCGGGAAAAAGCCACGGGCAGGATTCTGATCATCGGCGGCATTTACTTTGCCCATGACACGGAAATCCGCAACATCGTGCAGCTCATTGTCACGGAAACCCTTTCCCATGCGCTGCAGGAGGACATAACCTATGCCATTTACCATCCGGTCGTGGGAGAGGACAGGAACAAGGAGATCCTCGGCGTGCTGCAGCGGCAGGGATTCCGGGAAATCGTCCTCAAAGGGCGACAGACTGGCATTTATGAAGTGGACATGAAAAGCCCAGTTAGCGTTTTCCAGAACATGGACACGGTTTTGAAGGAGCCGTTCAACAAGAGCGAGCAAATCCTGGAAACCATGGATCAGGCCCACAGGGATTTGCAGACGGCACTCACGGACATGTATCCGGGAAATCTGGTGCTGTCCTTCAATTCCGGTGTCATGCACCACAAGATCGTCAATATGGTGACGGAAATCAACGGGGTTCCAAACGAGCCGCTGAAAGCCCGCAAGCTGGGACCGTACATGTGCGTTCCCTTTGGGAAAATCCTTCGGGGCATGGCAGTTCCCAACACGGTGACGAAAGCCATCCATACGGAAAAGAAATTCCAGCCGGACATCAAAGATTTTCGCATCGAGGAATATCCGTATTATTCTTCAATTCCAAACCAGGTGAAAACCATCAAATCCTTCAACAGAAAGGTGATCCTTGTGGACGATTTGCTCCACAAGGGCTACCGCATGAGGGAGTTGGATCCGGTCTTGAAGGAAAACAACGTGGAAGTGGCGAAGCTGGTGGTGGGGCTTTTGTCCGGCCGGGGAAAGGATTTGATGACCATCCAGGGCAGGGAGGTGGACAGCGCCTACTTTATTCCAAACCTGAAAAACTGGTTCGTGGAATCCAGCCTTTACCCTTTCATCGGCGGCGATGGCATCAAACGGGAAGGGGACTCCCAGTCCAGCCTGCAAAAGTCGGTGAACCTGATTTTGCCTTATGTTGCGCCAGGGTTCCTGACGGACGTTTCCAAGAAAGCCCTTTATCGCTTTTCCAAGGTGTGCCTGGAGAACGCTTATCGAATATTCCTGGATTTGGAGCAGGTGTACCAGAATACGTTCGAGAGGAAATTGACGCTGCAGCGATTGTCGGAGGCCGTGATTTCACCCAGAGTACCGGATTTGGGCAGCTACATGAATTACGACATGAACCTGGCGCCCTCCGGATATGTCATCAACGGCATTGAACGGCTGATTCGATTGGAGAGCATCATCCTATGAGACACTTGAGCGAACTCTTTGAAGCGCCTGAGGCGATGAACAAAAAGGAGGATTCCTTTTACATCAAACCGGAGGAACAGAACCCATTTTGCCTCACGGGGAAAAAGCGGGTGCATGTGCTGGCCCTGGGAGACGTGGGGAGCATGTTGCTCATCGGCCTGCGGCTGCTGGGGGGCGATGTGGTGGATTCCATCGGCATCTGCGATTTGGACGAAAAGGCCGCACAGCGATTTGAAGGAGAAGTCAACCAGATCGAATATCCCGTGAGGCATGGACTGTTGCCCGCCGTGGACATCATCCCGCTTTCTGTGCTCTTTGACTGCGATGTCATGATCTTTTGCGCATCGAGAGGCGTGCCGCCAGTAGGGGGAGATGAAGAGGATGCGAAACAGGATGTGAGGATGGCGCAGCTTTCGGTCAATGTCCAGCTGGCGGGACAATTTGCGCAGCAGGCGGTGAAAAGTGGGTTTCGGGGGCTTTTCGCCGTGGTTTCCGACCCGGTGGATCCCCTGTGCAAAGCCGTTTACAGGACGGGGCTGCATCGGGAGCAAGTGCGGGGATATGGGCTGGGCGTGATGAACAGCAGGGCGTTGTACTATGCCAGAAAGGATGTGCGCTTTCAAAGCTTTTTGGAGGAAGGCAGGGCTTTCGGACCCCATGGGGATGACTTGGTCATCGCCAACAGCCTGGAGCATTATGACGATGGATTGTCCAGGGAGCTGACCCGTTTGGCTGCGGCATCCAACCTGAAAACAAGGGAACTGGGTTTCAAGCCCTTCATCGCACCGGCACTGTCATCGGGAGCCATCTCCATACTGGAAACCATGCGGGGCAACTGGCAGTACAGTTCCCTGTACTTTGGAAAAGGCCAGCATGGGGCATTCCTGGGAATGAAGAATAGGATGACCGCCTGGGGCAGCCAGGTGGAGGATTTGCCCCTGCCGGATCCGCTTTTTCAGCGGATCGAAGCCGCATACAGCCGTTTAGCGGATTTGCAGGTTTGATGGCGACCAGCGCATCGGTGCGGCTCATG
>CAZVBL010000076.1:6765-9444 GCA_964625475.1 uncultured Zhenpiania sp.
GGTGCGGCTCATGGGCAAGGTGCGCAGGATCGATCGTTGGTGCGGGGCAGATGCTGCGATGAAAAAAAGAGATGGAGGAGGTACGTTTGTGGGTCAGTTCATGTTAGTGAACCCGTTGTGCAGCGAGGCAAAAAAGGCGGAGAGGCTCCATTCCATTTTGGATGCCAGCCTAAAGGGATACGATTATGACGAAATTGCGACAGGGGAACAATTTGAACGAGCGGATTTGCGAAATAAAAAGCTGCTGTTTTCCATTTCCCTGGGAGAATCAGGCATCAACCTGGAATACTACCACATGTTAAAGCGGATTCGATTAGAGCGAGACTGCTTGGAGGGAAGCGTTGGCGGCATCATCATAGACGGGAACAGCGAACTGTTTACCAAGTCGGTTTCCAGGGAGCTGGCTTTCAGCGCCAATCGCTCCGGTTGCGCCTTTCCCGGACGCCCCCTGGTGGAGGGAACCCGATCTTTGAAAAATTTCAACATCCAGGCGCAAAACCTGCACATGGACAATCTGGGCGCATACATGGTGGCGGGGCGGCAGCTGGTTTTCAACATCGTCAATTTTGAAAAGCTGAAAAGGAAAACGCCCCGGATTCTTATGATCCATGCCAGCGACCAGACGACTTCCAACAGCCTGGGGCTGTGGGAAATGGTAAAAGGCCACCTTTCTGGCTGTCAGATACGGGAACTTTCCCTGCGCAACGGAAAAGTGCTCGATTGCCAGGGCTGCCCCTACGAAACGTGCAAGCATTACGGAGACGAAAACAAATGCTTTTACGGCGGGCCCATGGTGGAGGAGGTTTACCCGGCCATTTTGGAGTGCGATGCGCTGGTGATGGTTTGCGCCAATTACAACGATGCGGTGAGTGCGAACATTGCGGCCTTCATCAACCGCCTGACTGCGCTTTTCATGGCGCACAAATTTTACGACAAAAGCCTGTTCGGCATCGTGGTGTCCGGCTACAGCGGCGGCGATTTGGTGGCGCAGCAGCTCATCAGCGCACTCAACATGAACAAGACCTTTCGTCTGCCGGGGCGGTTTGCCCTGCTGGAAACGGCCAATGACCCAAAGGCCATCCTTCGCCTGGAGGGCGTGGAAGAACGGGTGGAAGCATTCGCCCATGTCATTTTGGAGAACATCAAAAAAGAAGAAATGGAAGGATAAGGGACCCAAGTTCCGTTCACATCGCTTCCATCGCCGTTTCCCATGATTGGAAAAAGCGACAAAACCGTTGAAAAAGAAAAGAAAATGGGGTAAAATCATATTTTCATGGGGAAAGGGGTGAGAGCCATATGGAAAACGAAAGAGATTTTGACGAAATTGTAGAAGGAATCCTGGGGATCTTGCAAGCAAAGCAATATGTAAAGGCGAGAGACGAACTGCTGAAAAACAATGAGGTGGACATTGCAGAGATCCTGGAAGAGATTCTGGAAAAGATCGGCGTGGGAACGACCATCATCCTGTTCCGCACGCTTCCAAAGGATGTCTCCGTGGAGGTGTTTTCCTATCTGCCGCCTGAGGATCAAGTGGAAATCATCCAGGGAATCACGGAGCGGGAGATCAGCTATATCATCAAGGAATTGGATTTTGACGATAAAATTGACGTGTTGGAAGAGCTGCCGGCCAATTTGGTAGACAAAATCCTGGAGAAAACGCCGAAGGAAGAGCGAAAGCTCATCAACACGTTTCTCAATTACCCGGAGGACAGCGCAGGGAGCCTGATGACGCCGGACTACATCAGCCTGCAGGACGACATGACGGTCGGGGAAGCGCTGGCCTATATCAAGAAGGAAGGCATGGACAGCGAAACGATTTACACCTGTTACGTCAAAAAAGCCGGAAGAAAGCTGGAGGGCATCGTTTCCCTCCGCTCTTTGGTGATCCACGATGATGCGGTGAAACTTTCGGATCTGATGAGCAGGGAGTATGTGTATGTCCACGTCTACGATGACCAGGAGGAAGTTTCCGAGGCCTTTAAAAAATATGGGTTTCTCGCCATTCCGGTGGTGGACAAGGAGCATCGGCTGGTGGGAATCATTACGGTGGATGATATCCTGGACGTCATTGAAGAGGAAACCACGGAGGATATCGAACGAATGGCTGGCGTCATGGACGATTCCGACACGGAGTACCTGGACATGGGGGTATTGCGCCATGCAAAGAACCGGCTGCCCTGGCTGATTTTGCTGTCGATTTCCCTGATGATCACCGGTGCAATCATTGAACAGTTTGAAGAAACATTGCAGCAGGTGGTTGCGTTGACCTTTTACCTGCCGTTGTTGATGGGAACCGGCGGGAACACGGGAACCCAGGCGGGCACCTTGATCATACGGGGCATGTCGCTGGGGGACATCGAGCCGAAGGATGCCCTGCGCGTGTTCTGGAAGGAGCTGCGCATCAGCGTCTTGCTGGGTATCGTCCTCAGTCTGTTCAACTTTGCGAAGATCATCCTTATCGACCGCCAGAGCATGGACATCGCCTTTACGGTGTGCGCTTCCATGCTGATCGTTGTCATGTTCGCCAAACTGGTCGGAGGTCTGCTGCCGATGCTGGCGAAGAGGCTGGGCATCGACCCGGCGCTGATGGCCACGCCCATGATTACGTCTTTGACGGACATGGCTTCCGCATTGGTCTATCTGGCCATGGCCACCATCGTGCTGGGGATTTCGTTATAG
>CAZVBL010000077.1:0-8582 GCA_964625475.1 uncultured Zhenpiania sp.
ATCTGGACCCCCATGTATGACAAAACACGTGCATCCATGACGCCGGAGCAGTTAAAGGCACACGATGCTTATATGGCGACTGCCATTCCTCTTGGAGGCAAGCTTGGTGACAGTCAAAAGGATTTTGCGCCGATTATGGCGTTCCTCGCAAGCGAGGATGCCCATTATATGACAGGCCAGGTGTTCTGCATTGATGGCGGCACCTTGATGATGCGTTAAAAATCTTCAACTGCTTAAGGCGGCAAAGAAATTTAAAAAGCAATGATTAAACAGAAGGATGTCCTGTACACCCAGCGAAGACCATTTGCCAGGGAAGGGTCAGGATGTCTTTTTGCGCAAAAAACACAAAATAATTTGTCCTTGGCTTGGGGTAACTTTATAGTGTTTTATGTAAAAGACACAGGCAGCCTGGACACGCCATTTGCTTTTCGGAACGAGGGTACTTGAAAAGCGGATTCATCACCAACATTCCGTTGTATTTTATTTGGCCAAGAAGACGAGGGTATTGCTGTGACGGGTCAATTTCAGGAATGTAACAGCAAACGACTTCGGCATTTGCATTTGACTGCTCCGATGCAATTGATGAGGCGGGCTTTGTTCTTCAAAGCAGCTAATAAAAGTGCTGCACAATGTGTATGGTATGTGATACAATAATTTTTAAGAAAGCTGGCTGCTGGGTACTGAAACCCTACACTGATATATGCAGGAGGAGTTTTCGATTATGGCACAGACAATGGTGAACTTTAGGATTGATGAAGATGTAAAACGAAACAATGGACACTGAAGACTGAAAGGCATAACCTAGGCTCTGGCATATCAGCCTCTGGTCAGAAAGGGACGGCAGAAACATGAGCAATTTACAGCAATTGACCCTTCACAGGAGAAAGCTGCACAAAATACCGGAGTTGAGCAAGAATCTCCCGGAAACAAAAGCCTATGTCAAATCCGTGCTGCGTGCGCTGGACTGTGAAATCATCGAGATTTTAGAATCCGGCCTGTGCGCATATTTTGATGGCGGGAAAGAAACAACCGTAGCCTATCGCGCGGACATGGATGCGCTTCCAGTTGTGGAAGCCAACACCCACGGCTTTGTTTCCACGCATCCGGGGAAAATGCACGCCTGCGGCCACGATGGACACATGGCGGTTCTTTTGGCGTTCGCCCAGTACCTGGACGCACAGGAAAACCTGCCCTGCAACGTTCTTTGCGTTTTCCAACCGGCGGAGGAAACGACAGGGGGAGCCAGGGACATTTGCGAGACGGGAATTTTCAAAAAATATCGGGTCAGCTGCGTATTCGGGTTGCACCTTTGGCCGTTTCTCGATGCAGGAAAAATTTCCAGCAAGCCCGGCCCCATGATGCCCCGCTCTTCGGAAATCACTATCGAAGTGTTTGGCCGCCCCGCCCACGCCACGGCGCCGGAAAAGGGAATCGATGCCTTGTTCATCGCCAGCCAGTACATCCAGCAGCTTTACCAGGCACATCGGGCGAACATGCGGCCTGACCCTGCGCCGGAGGAGCGGACGATCGTCCAGATCTGCAAAATGGAAAGCGGGACTGCCCGGAACGTGATCTCCGGCCACAGCACGCTCTTGGGCACCATGCGGGCTTTCTCCGATGAAGATTTTGCAGGACTGGTTCGACTGCTGGAAGATACGGCTCAAGGCCTGGCCGCCCAGCACCACTGCCGCATCGAGGCAACCCACAGCGAGGGGTATCCGCCCGTTATCAACGATCCGGCTCTATATCGGGAGCTCCTGCCATCTCTGCGCCAGAACCTGGATTACGAAGAAATGCCCGTTCCGGCCATGATTTCCGAGGACTATTCTTTCTATGGCCTGGAAGCGCCATCGGTCTTTTTCTTCCTGGGAACCGGCACTGGCATTGCGCTCCACTCCGACCGCTTTGACTTCGATGAGCGCATACTGCTCCAGGGACTGGAGCTTTATAAGACGCTGCTGCGACAGTAGAGGGGAGATGTTTTACCCCAGTAGTCGCAAACGTGGAGCTCCTCATGTAGAAGGCGTGATGGCGATGAAACGAACAGGCGCAGCACCGCTTGGCTTGTCCTTTTTCACAAAATTCAAATGAAACCCGAAAAAAAGTTGTCAAAAAACACAAAAAGGGGTTGCAATTCAACAGGATATCTAGTACACTAGGTGCTGTTGATAGAGGCGCGAAGCAAAAGAAAAATCGGAGAGCCGGCAGGCGATGACCTGGTTTGGAGGTAATCTTCGCCGAACTGGGATTCCCAGGCATGGGGTTCTGGTGGGCATGCGGTCAATAGCCGCATGACTGTCTGCTTTGTGGATACGCAGAGCAGGGGAGCTATCCTGCAGACGACATTTCATGAACTTTGGCCAGCAGGCAGCAGGCGATGAGCAGTTGCCATCGATATGGTCACTTCAGTCAGCGGGGATTGCTCGCTGGCTTTTTCATTACAAGGGAAAGGACAATTCATGAAGCCTGCCGCCGAATGAAATCGGTGGAGCTGATTTGTTCCTGGCCAGGGAATCGCCCTGGCATCGGTTTTCGGTTTCCTGTCATATCTGTAGGGAAACCCCTATTCTGAAAAGCATGAAAAGCGGGCAGTCAAATCCATTTCGCAGCGTGGATGACGACAGCGCATGCATCGATTCAGGCAAGCCGGATGCGCAAGCCATTCATCAGCGGTTCCCAACATCCTATCAACCAAAATACCAGAGAAAAGAGAAGAAAAAGCATGGCAAATTTAGAAATCGGAGGGGTCGATTGTTGCGAGTTGGCAGCCCTTTCAGGAACGCCGCTTCTAATTTACGACGAAGGAAAAATCGAAGCCCAGTTCGCAGCTGCCACGGAAAACTTCAAATCCCGGAAATTTGACGCAGAAATCGTTTATGCGGCAAAAGCCTTTTCCTGCAAGGCGATCTTTGAAAAAGCCAGGCAGGCAGGAGCGGGGCTGGATGTCGTGAGCGGCGGGGAACTGTACTGTGCACAGCAGGCCGGCACGGACATGAAACGCATTTACTTCCATGGTAACAACAAATCCACGGAAGAACTGGAAATGGCTTTGAAGCTGGGATGCGGCACCATCGTGCTGGACAATGCCATGGAGTGCGATCGGCTCATCGCGCTTTCCGAAAAAGAAAAAACCGCTATAGACGTCCTTCTGCGGGTCAATCCTGGAATCGAAGCCCATACCCATGCGTACATTCAAACATCTGGCTCTGATTCCAAATTTGGGATTTCCATTGAAAAACAGGGGGAAATCGAAAGCCTGGCAAGAAAAGCCATGGACAGCAAGTATGTGGCTTTCAAGGGGTTTCACAACCATATCGGCTCACAGATAACCGACACTGAGGGCTTTGAAAAAGCCTTGGAAATCATGGTAGGCTTTATCGATCGGATGAAGCGGCGGGGCATTCCCACGGAAACCCTGAGCATCGGGGGCGGGTTCGGCATCCGCTACACCGCCGATGACAATCCGATCCCGCTGGGGGAAATGGCCAAACGCCTGGTTCGCACATGCGAAGGGCTGCTGGCCGAAAAAAAATTGCAGCTGAAAAAATTAGTCATGGAACCGGGGCGTTCCATCGTAGGGGAGGCTGGCTACTCCCTTTATCGAGTGGGGTTCAGCAAAGACACGGACACCAAACACTTCCTCTTTGTGGACGGCGGCATGAGCGACAACATCAGGCCAGCCCTCTATCAGGCGGAATATAGCTGCGACATTGCGAACCGCATGGGAGAGGCCAGGGACAAGGCCTACTGCATTGCCGGGAAAAACTGCGAGTCCGGGGACATTCTCATCAGAGAAGCCCGGCTTCCATCTTCCGCAAGGGAAGGCGACTTTCTGGTGATGTATGCGACCGGGGCTTATGGGTATTCCATGGCCAGCAATTACAACCGGGCAGGGAGGCCGGAAGTGGTCTTTGCCAAAGACGGCAAGGCTCGCAGGGTGCTTAGGCGGGAAACCTATCAGGACCAGCTGCGGCTGGAGACGGACGACGGATTACGATTTTAGGAAAGGAACGACAACATGAACGTAGTACAAAAATACAATGGGAGATGCGTAGACACCATTGACAAGATAAAGGCCATTGCGAAAAACGTGGCTGAGACGAAAGAAGAAGGAGATGGTCTCGTCATCGTGGCAAGTGCCATGGGCAGGACCACCGATAAGCTGACGAGAATGGCACGGGAAGTAGGAACGGACATTCCAAAACGGGAAATGGATGCGCTCCTGGCAACGGGGGAGCAGCAGTCCGTGGCGCTTTTGGCCATCGCACTGAACAATCTGGGAATCCCGGCAGTTTCCATGACCGGGTTCCAGTCAGGGTTTATCACCAACGACTACCACACCAATGCCAGAATCAAAGAAATCAACACCGAACGGGTGGAAGAAATCCTGGCGGAGGGGAAAATCCCCATCGTAGCAGGCTTTCAGGGGATCAGCGAGGACGGCGATGTGACGACCCTGGGGAGAGGCGGCTCCGACATTACGGCGGTGGCCATTGCGGCTCATCTGGGATGGGATTGTGAAGTTTACACTACCACGGACTGCCTGTACACCGTGGATCCGGCCATCTATCCCGAAGCAAAACGGCTGCCAACCATCACATATGACGAAATGATGGAACTGGCTCACCTGGGGGCCGACAAGCTGGAAACCCGCAGCGTGGAACTGGCAAGCAAATACAACGTAAAGTTATTTTTAGGAAAATCATTGGAAAGGGATAAAAGCAAGGGGACATATATCATGAACAGAAACGAAAATTTGTTAGTGGAGGACATGCCTATCACAGGCATGAGCATACAGGAGGACGTTACGATTTTTACGCTGCGGAACATCAAAAACGATGGCAGGACCGTAGCGGAGTGTTTCAAGCTGTTGGGAGAAATGAACATCAACGTGGACATGATTTCCCAACAGAACACGGGAAAGGAAACGTGTTCCATATCCTTCAGCTGCAGCAGGGAGCAGGGCAGGGAGCTGAAAAAAAGCATCGATGCGGACGAAACCTTTGCAGGCGTGACGGTAGACTGCGAGGAAGATCTGGCCATGATTTCCCTGGTTGGCGTTGGGATGGCCACCCATTCCGGCATCGCCAGCCAGGTGTTTCGGGTTCTTGCGGAAAACGACATCAGGTATTACCACATCACCACTTCGGAAATTTCCATCTCCGTCACGGTGGACATGGAATGGAAGGTCAAAGCGGCCATCGCCCTGAGCCAGGAATTTGACCTGTAAAGGAAAATAGGGAAAGGCGGCAGGGTCGAACCGCATCGGCGGCAGGCTTTGCCCATGGCGTGGCTTGGAAATGCCCCAAAGGGCGTTTCCTGCCGGGCAGAAAAGACAGGAGGGGCTTCATGATCGGATTCGCAAAATACCATGGGTGCGGCAACAATTTCGTCATCGTCCGGGAGTCGGAAGTTCTCGGAGCGGATTACAGACGGCTGGCGCAGGCCATGTGCTGCATGGCAACGGGGATCGGCGCAGATGGGCTGATAATCGTGAAAGAGGATCCTGCGCTGGAAATGGTTTTTTACAACATGGACGGAAGCCGTGCGCCCATGTGCGGAAACGGGATTCGCTGTTTCGCAGCCTACTGCTATGACAACGGGATCCAGCGGGAACGCCTGTATCCGGTGGAGACCCTGGCTGGAACGATGGTCGTGGAACGGCTGGCGGAAAACCCCTTCACCCTGGAAATCGACATGGGAAAGCCCAGCTTTCGGTCAAAGGATTTCGGCGTGATGGACGGCTCGGAGACTTTCATCGATCGGCAGCTGGAAACCACGGAAGGCGCATTCACAGTGAGCAGCTGTTTCATGGGAACCGTCCATACGGTGACCTGGGTGGACGAATTTCCATCGGAGGCCATTGCGGCACAGCTGTCGAATCACCCTGTTTTTTCAGAAAAAACCAACGTGAATTTTGTAAAGAGAATCGACTCTGCAACGCTGGAAATCAAAACGTATGAACGAGGCGTGGGCTTTACGTTCGCCTGTGGGACAGGCGCATGCGCATCACAGGTTTTCGGCGTCCGGGAAGGAAAGACCGACAGTCGGGTCACGGTTCGGCTGCCTTACGGACAGCTGGTCATCACCCAGCTGCCGGATGGCGGAATCAAGATGGCAGGACCTGCCGTCAGGGTTGCGGAGGGGACATATATGCAGGAGGAAAACTGATATGATAAGAGGTTCAATGGTGGCGTTGATCACGCCATTTCAAGAAGACGGGAGCGTCAATTACCATCGGCTGGCAGAGCTGATCGAATGGCATATTGAAGAACGAACAGATGCTATTTTGGTATTGGGGACAACGGCGGAAACGCCTGCCCTGACCGTGACGGAGGAGGACGAAATCGCAAGGGTTTCCATCGAAACGGCGGCGGGCCGGGTTCCCATCATCATAGGAAGCGGCTCCAACAACACCATGATTGCCATGGAGCAAAGCATGAAATACGAAAAGATGGGTGCGGACGCTTTGTTGGTCATCACGCCGTACTACAACAAGACGAACAAGGCCGGAATGGTAAACCACTTTTATACGATAGCGGATGCAGTGAACATCCCCATCTATGTGTACAACGTTCCGGGAAGGACAGGCGTTTCTCTGACTTACGAAGCATTGGCGGAGATCAGCAAGCATAAGAATATTGTAGGGATCAAGGAAGCCAGCGGCGACATGTCTTTCATCACAAAGATTTCCAGGCTGATTAACGAGGATTTCAACGTGTACTGCGGAAACGACGATATTTCCATTCCCCTCATGTCCATGGGCGGCGCAGGGATCATTTCCGTGCTGGCCAACATCCTGCCCAGGGAAACCCACGACATGGCCATGGCATATTTGAACGGCGATGTGAAGAAGGCTGCGGAAATGCAGAAATACTATTTGGATTTCATCAATGCGCTGTTCATTGAAACCAATCCTATCCCCATCAAGGAGGCCATGAACCTGGCAGGCATGAACGTAGGCGGATATCGGATGCCGCTCTGCCCCATGGCGGAGGACACGAAAGCAAAGCTGGTGGAAACCATGAAAGCCATCGACCTGCTGTAGGATTTGGCATTATGGAAAGGAGCAAAGGGAAAGCATGATAAAGGCAGCGATTTTAGGAGCGGGAGCCATGGGAAACGTTCTCGCCGACACCATCGGGGAACAGGACGACATTTCGGTCGCATCCATGATAGAGCCCCGGAAGGGGGAAACGTTGGAGGGCGATGTGGATGTGGTAATCGATTTTAGCAACCCGGACAATTTGGAAATGCTCGTGGAATTTTGCGAAGCGACATCCTGTCCGGCGGTCATTGCGACCACTGGGTTTGACGCTGGGCAGCGGGAGCGGATCGCAGCGTTGGCCCGGAAGGTTCCGGTCGTCTTTGCGGCCAATTTCTCCCTGGGCATCACCATCATGCGGCGCATGCTTTCAGAGATTGCGCCTATTTTGGAAGACAGCTTTGACATGGAAGTGATTGAAAAGCATCACAACAAAAAGCTGGACTCCCCCAGCGGCACTGCCAGGATGCTGGTCGCTGCCCTCAACAGCAGGGGCGACTATGAAGAGGTTCATGGCAGGCAGGGAAACCGAAGGCGCGGCAAAGAAATCGGAATCCATGCGGTTCGCGGCGGAACCATCGCAGGTGAGCACGAAGTTCTTTTCGCAGGCGAGGACGAAATTTTGGAAATCAAGCATACGGCGGGATCCAAAAAAATCTTTGCCGCCGGAGCCGTGAAAGCCGCCCGATTTACGCAGACGGCAGAGCCAGGGCTGTACGACATGGAAAACGTGCTGTTTGGACAATAACGCTTGGACATTGGACGATAACAGACAATCACAAAGGAAGCGAGATACGAATGGAAGCAAGAGAATTAATCGAGTTCATCGGAAACGCAGAAAAAAAGACGCCAGTAAAAGTTTATGTCAAAGAAAAAGAGCCGGTGGAGTTTGCCGAATGCCAGGTTTTTGGCGGTTTGGGAGGCGGTGACAAAATCGTCTTTGGCGATTGGAACGCCATCGGCCCGATCCTGGAAGCCAACGAGGGGAAGATTGCGGATTTTGTGGTGGAAAACGATTGCCGCAATTCCGCGATCCCCCTGCTGGACATGAAAAACGTCAACGCTCGCATTGAACCGGGCGCCATCATCCGCGACATGGTGGAAATTGGCGACAATGCGGTCATCATGATGGGTGCGGTCATCAACATCGGCGCAGTCATCGGCGATGGCACCATGATCGACATGGGTGCAGTTCTCGGCGGAAGGGCAACCGTAGGGAAAAATTGCCACATCGGGGCTGGAACTGTGCTGGCCGGGGTCATCGAGCCGCCCAACGCAACGCCGGTCATCATCGAGGACAACGTTGTCATCGGAGCCAACGCCGTCGTGTTGGAAGGCTGCCGGGTAGGAAAGGGCGCAGTGGTGGCGGCGGGTGCCGTTGTGATCGAGGATGTCCCCGCAGGCGCAGTGGTGGCAGGCGTTCCGGCCAGAGTCATCAAATCTGCGGAGGACACGGCAACGGAGAAAATCGAAATCGTGGATGCCTTGCGGCAGCTGTAGGACAACCATAAGGTCGCCAGGCACTGCTTGCATTGCG
>CAZVBL010000078.1:0-7553 GCA_964625475.1 uncultured Zhenpiania sp.
ACCCGGATGCATGGAAGCAGTTCAAAGAAGACGTAGGACGGTATCGATGAACAGATTCATGCGGCCAGCCAACATGTGGAAATTTATAGAAATTAAAATTTTGAACCATCAAAGCACCTCAAGGGTGGGAAATCACGATCGTCCCATCCAAGTCGTTCAGCGGTGCAATCAGGAACGCTCCGTATTGTTTTTCCAAATCCTGGACAGCCTGACGGACGCTCTGGCTTTTCCCATCTTCATAGCCGGACAGGAGCATTACCCCACCCTGGCTCATGCGTGAAAAGAAATATTGGATTCCGAAGTAAGTGGGCTGGTACAGCCCTGCATCCAGATGTACCAGCGCATATCGTTCATCCTCCAAATCGTAGGCCGTTTCAGGAAACCAGCCTTTCCTGATGATGATGCGATCCGGGTACGGCATCCTGCCCAGCAATGCAGCTTCCAGGTTTTGCTGCTCCTTTGGCGTAAAGGAGAACTGCCCTGCCTTGGCATCAGAAAGCTGTAGCTCCTGCTCCTTGGCGATGTCTCTGGCATCATATCCGGTAAAGGTGTCGAAAAGATATAGCTTCCGATCTGGCATCAGGGCATTGAGTTGCCAGGAAATGTCGCCGTAATAAGCCCCCAAATCCGCCGCAGCCCCTTCTACACCCAGATTGTTTAGGCGATGGCACAGCTTTCGGATGGCCGCTGTTTTCAAAGAAAATCCCTGGAAAAAATCAAAGAGGGAAATGACTTCACCTCGATAGTCGATGCGGTAAACCATGTATCGCAGAGCATCCTCATCTTCCCGATTGGCAGCGGCGAGGATCAGGCAGTCAGGTTCGTAACCGCCTGCCGCTTCGATAGGCATAATGGGAATTTCTTCGATATTTTCTTTGATGGCTCCATGTTCGTCATAAATGTTCCATGATTCCTCGATGGTGGTGGCAAACCCCACCAATTTCATTTCCTTTGGGTTCAGCAAATCCGCTGCTGAAAAAACCAGGTTGTCCAATCCTGCCAGCATTGTTGTTTTCATGATATCTTCCTTTGTACTTTGGTTAGGAGTCTTGAAGCCCTGGCCAAAATCTTTGGTTTTGCAGATGGCTTCACACAAAATATTTTCAGTTTTAGTTGGGTTGGAAACGGCTGCGAGATGGCCGCGCCCCCTTTCTCTATCCTGCAGTGCGCACGCTGTTGATCCTATCATCGGTGCAACCCTCGAAATCACAGCCGCAATCCTGGGTCCAGTAGCGGCAAGTTTCACAAGAGACTTCCCTTGTTTTTTGAAACGAATTGCCGGGAAACAATGCACAGTCCTTGTGGTGCGATGAAAAAATCTGTATGCAGATTCCCGTCACGAAATTTGCGGAGACCATTTTTGCTCCGCAGGAGCGACACTCGTAATGTTCGCAGGCTTTTTCCTGCATGCTCAAATTGCCGTCCAGATCGATTTTTCTCAATTGATGTCCCATATCCACCTCTCTACTTAAGATTTCCAATCTTTTTCGGATCGCATCAATATAGCGCTCCGGCGTTGATCAGACGTGGCATTTACCTGGATTTCCATCTGCTCCAGCTATCCCTACTTTGAGTTTCTGTCATCCTTCATTCCGTTTAGTTGTCTCCAGATGTGTTCCGGATCAAGAGGAAGCTCTGTAATGTGGATGCCCGTTGCAGCGTGTATGGCATTTGCGATGGCAGGTGCTACGGGAGCGGAAGAACCTTCCCCGCACTCTTTCGCCCCGAAAGGCCCTTCTTCATCTGCGGGAAAATCGTAAAAGGTGCGCATCCTTGGCATATCTAGAGCAGTGGGGAAGCGATAGTCACGGAAATTAGGATTTAATATCGCGCCATCTTTGGTGATGTTGTGTTCGAAGCAGGCGTAGCCTACGCCCATGCCGATGGAACCTTCCAGCTGCCCTTCCACTGCACGCCTGTTCAAGGCGCGGCCGCAGTCGTGGGCAAAGACAAAATCATCGATATCTATGCAGCCCGTCTCTTTATCTACCAGCACATGGGCCGCAGAAGCGGAAAAGCTATAAGCTGGCGCAAAGTTTTCTTTGCTGTCGTCCGCCGTGGAATTGTATTGGGCCGTGGTTCCTTCGTGGCTGTAGGAACCTACGCCTGTGATTTCATCGCCGCCATTGTAAACCATGGTTTGGAACACCGCCTCCTGCCAGGGTATTTGCAGCTCTGCCCTCTGCTTGCTGATTACTTTGCCTTCCAGGCATTCCAGGGTGGTGGGCAGCACGCCCCACTTGGGCGCAATGACATTGAAGATTTTGATTTTGGCATCTACAGCCGCCCGCCTGGCCGCATTTCCGCTTAGGAAGGTGACGCGGCTTCCGTAGGAGCCGGAATCGAAAGGCGTGACGTGGGTATCCGACACCACGGTCGTTGTGTTTTCCATGGAAAGCCCCAGCTCTTCTGCCACAATGGCTGTCATCGCAGTATCACTGCCCATTCCAATGTCGTTTGCGCCAGTATAAATGGTACAATGACCCAGCTTATTGATTTTTATCACCACGCTGGCAGACGAACGGTTCGGCGTGTTCAGGATTGGAAAGCCAGTTCCTGACACAAAGCCGGAAGCGGAAAACCCAATGCCTTCGCCGTCTGCCAAATTTTCCTTGCGCTCGTCCCACCTGATTTCTTTTCGTACTGTGTCCAGGCATTCCCGGCTGGCGCAGCTGGTGACTTTGATGCCGGAAGGTGTTTCGTAGCCTGGCAGGGCTGCGCTCATTTTGCGGAAATCAACTGGGTCGATGTTCATTTTTTCAGAAGCATACTGCATGTGGATGTCATGGCAGAAATGAATCTGACAGGAAGTGTATCCGCGCATCGCCCCACAGTGTGGGTTGTTGGTGTATATGCGCCTGGCTTCCACGTCAACGCTGCGCATTTGGTAAGGCAGGCATGCCCAAATGGTGGATTGTGCGCAGGCAGCAACGCCGGTTCCCCCGTAAGGCCCACCATCCAGAATGTGCCTGGCTTTTTTGGCAAGCAGGGTGCCGTCCTTAGCGTGTGCCGTATCCACATGCACATAGATAGGATGCCTGTTTGCGCACATTTGAAAGACCTCTTCCCTGGTAAGCACAAAGCGCACCGGTCTGCCGGTCATTTCGGAGAGCTTGGCCGCCACGATGCCAAAGGAATAGGAATCCATCTTACCACCGAAGCCGCCTCCCACCAGTGGTTTGATGACACGAATCTTCTCAGGCGGCACACCCATTGCGTGAGAGTACCAATATTGATCCACGAAACACAGCTGGGTGGACATCCAGATGGTGTAAACCCCATTTTCATAGTTTGCGGTAGCAGCATGGGGTTCGATGGCCGCATGTACCATGCGGTGGGTGGCGTAGTCACCGGAATAAGTAAAGTCAGCATCCTCAAATTCCTTGTCAATGTCGGTTCCCCCTTTGCGGAAGGTCGCCATTCCTATATTGTGAGTATCCGGTGCGCCGTTGACCCAGGGAGCGCCATCTTCCATGGCATTAAAGGGATCGAATACCGCAGGCAAATCTTCATATTCCACTTTGATTAAATCCACCGCTTTCTGGGCGGTTTCCTCGTCTATGGCTGCCACTGCTGCGATGTCATCGCCGATCCTTCTTACTTTGTCAGTACAGAGGACTTCCCGATCGGCAAATTCCACTGCAAATTCCGCATTGCCCAACTTGCCTGGCCAGTGGAAATCCGCTGCGGTCAGGACGGCTTTTACGCCTGGCAATTTTTTTGCTTCGCTGGTGTCGATGGAACGGATTTTCGCATGTGCCTTAGTGGAGCGAACCATCTTTGCCGTCAGCATGTTGGGAAACATAATGTCTCCGGCATATTTTCCGCGGCCAGTCACTTTATCCTCAGCATCGATTCTCACATAATTGTTTTCGCCTGTCAGCCTGTAAAATTCAGGTTGTTTGAAAAAACGTCTGTCGCAATCCTTATGCATTGTTATCCCTCCTTCACGATTGTAGCCATTTCAACGGCTGCCGCCTGAATGGCCTCGACAATTTTAGCATATCCTGTACATCGGCATAAATTCCCTTCAATGGCTTCCCTGATTTCTAGTTCCGTAGGGTTGGGATTTGTTTCTAATAAGCATTTTGCGGAAATGATCATGCCCGGCGTGCAATAGCCGCACTGGAGCGCCCATTTTTCAATGAACTGCTCTTGAATGGGGTGCAGTTTCCCGCCGTTGGCAACGCCTTCAATGGTGGTGATTTCGTGACCTTCGCATTCGATGGCCAATGTGCTGCAGGAGTTGATGGGAACATCATCCATCTGCACGGTGCATGCCCCGCACTCGCCTTGTTCACAGCCTTTTTTTGTGCCGGTCAGACACAGGTGATCTCTGAGAAAATCCAACAATGTCAAGTTGTCGTTTATCAAAGCATCTACTTCATCGCCGTTTATCTTCAAATGAACTGCTCGCTTTTTCATCTCACGCCTCCATTTCTTCCAAAGCTTTTTTGATTGCGCGTTTGGTAAAGACCCTCACCATTGCGCTCCGATATTCCTTCGATGCCCGAATGTCGGAAATCGGGTTGCAGGAATCCATTGCCAGCTGCGCCGCCTGTTCAATTGCACCTTCGGTCAGTTCTTTTCCTACCAGGGATTTTTCTGCCCTGGGAACCCGAATGGGTGTCGTGGCCACTGCGCCCACTGCGATTCGTGCGTCAGCGCATATCCCGCCTTCAAGGGCAATGACGGCGGCAACGCCTACGATGGCAAGATCCATGGCCTTTCTTACGGAATGTTTGATATATGCCCCCTTTTGGTTTTTTGCCATCGGTGGGAATAGGATCCCCGTCACAATGTCGCCAGGTTTCAGGGCTGTCTTTTTTACACCCTTGAAAAAATCGCTTGCGTTCATTTCTCGATTCCCATCCTGCCCATGGTACAAAATTTTCGCCTCGGAGGCGAGTAGGATAGGACCTGAATCGCAGGAAGGCGATGCATTGCAGATATTTCCCACCATGGTTCCCTTGGCTCGTATCTGGGTGGATGCGATGCTTTTTGCCGCTGCAGCGACTGCGGGGTATTTTTCTTTTACCAGCGGTGAATGCTCCAGAGTGCGAAGGGTGGTCAGCGCACCTACTTTCAGCCCGCTCTTTTCATCGTATTCCAGACAGTCAAGGTCGCGCAGCCCTTTGATGTCGATGAGATACTCTGGCTCTGGTTTGATGGCATGATCCTTCATGGGGATGATCAGATCAGTTGCGCCAGCCATGATTCTGGCCGTGGGTCCCAACTCGACAAGCAGGTTGGATGCTTCATCGAGATTTCGTGCGGATAAATACTCAAAATGTGGTAAGATCATGATTTCCTCCTAACTTTCTTGTTCTGTAAACGGATTGTATTCTGCCGGGATGCGGAGCAGCTTTTTGGCCAGCTCGATGAATGTGGGGATGAGCAAATAGGAACAAAGCCATGCGATGGCGATGAACAGGAACCATATTTTCATCCAGGCAATCAGGAAGACCATGAGCGGCAAATGCAAGACCAACACACAGCTGATGAAACTCATGGCCAGGCTCATCAATGTGGCAAACAAAGATGCCGTAATGCCAGTGCAAATGATTCGGAATTTCCTAGAGCCAGGAATTGCTTTCCCAGATGCAAAGCCCTGTCCCCACCTTGTGAATGGCAGAAATAAAGCGATCAGCATTTCCAGTATGTAGCTAACCAAGGTGTCGATTGCCATTGCTGGCCAGGTCACTCCCCCTGCGTTGATGGCCTCCGCAATCAGCGAAAACAGGATTGCCAGCACAAGGTTGTACATCAAGTTCATGATTAAATCGACTTTTCGTTTTGTGTCCATTTTCTTCTCCTTTCCATTTGACTGTTTATTTGCGGCCATTTTGCCTTTCCGTCTCTTTTCTTCCTGTTGGTTTCCAGGAAAGATTTGTATGTTTTTCCAGGCTGTCAGGCTGTCGTTGGACGATTCCCGGTCAAGCCGCCTGAAACGGTTGATCGGTTCTTTGACAATTGCCTTTGTTGGTTCCAGTTTACAATGAAAGCTGCTTTGAAGGGAAGCGATGCTTTGGAAAGGGATGTTCCAAATTAGAACAGCATTAAATAAAGCAGGGAAATTTTCTTTTCAACTGTTTCTAGGTTATAAGGCCTCCCCTTTGCCAGGTATGGGGGAAAATTCGGCTTTGTGGTCACTGATGGCACTTCGGCATCCACTGCAAAAAATCGGGATTGCGGGAAAAGAAATCCGATGGTACAATGGAAAATATGGGGTACAGGATGTGACAGAAAACTGCTTAAAGAGCGCAACGCATCAGGGAAGGGAACGCCTGCATGCACCGTAGTGCGTCAGATGGAAACCCATAGAAAAGAAATGAAAAAAGTTGCGTTCATTGAATCACGGATTAGGAAGGTATAAGGAGCCATGGAAGAGAAAAGCAACTGGAATATTTCCACTCAGCAAATTCGGATTTTCCTGAAAGCCGTGGAACTGAAAAATTTTACACAAGTGGCGAACTATTTTAATTTCACCCCTTCTATGGTGAGCAAAACCATCGCTGCCCTGGAAGCGGATTTGGAGTTGACGTTGTTCACGAGAAAGCCCCATGAGTTGGCTCCTACTCCCGCTGGCGTTTTTCTGGCAAAGGAATGGCGACAGTACATCGTTTCCATTGGCAACAGCATCGAGAAAGCCCGCTCCTATCAAAATGAGCAGGCAAGAAAAATCGTTTTGGGATTCGTGGATTCATCTGTTGCCATGGATGAGCTGATTAGCCGTTCAGTGAGGGAGTATTCGGCTGACAATCCCAATGTTTGCGTTTCTGTGGAAAAGCACGACATGCACCGGGCAGTGGAACTTTTAAATTCCGGCATGTTGGATGTTGTCCAGACCAGCGGCATAGAAGTGCCTTATCTGGAGGAGCATGGGTTGCTGTGGGAAAAGGTCTGTGATTCGGGCATTGCGGCTTATGTGCCGAAGCAAAACCCTCTGTTTGAGCGAGATTCTTTGGATTTTTCCGATGTAAAAGAACAGAGATTCCTTTCTCTTGATCCATTGATGCATCCGGCCTATCATAAATGGATGACTTCGCTGTGCGGCCAGCATGGGTTTGTTCCCGACATAGCGGCCACTTTTCGCACGGTGCGTTCTCTGATGTTCAATTTGAAGTTGCAAAACTATATTTTTATTGGCGACAGCATCACTGCTGACTGGTGCGATGAGGATTTGAAAATGTTCGTGCTGCCAGAACGGTCTTTTACCCTTGTAGCCTGGCGCAGCAATGAGATGGAAGAGGTAGTTCGGTTCAAGGATTATTTGCGGACTGTTTATCCGAAGGAGTATTAAATGCGCTAGGAAGAAAATCAGATGATGCGATTCATTGGTTTGCTTGCAGGCGACACAATTCATATTGAAAAGCTTCTGAAGGAATCCTATCGTGGAAATGCCAGGGGGGGGGAGGGAGCCCCTTTTCGGCTTTCGCGGACTCATGCATTGCTGTGGGGATGTGGTTTTCCGTCTTTCCCGGCTGTGCTTTCTGCGTTTGTATCGTCCCAGGTGCTGCCCGTCAGTTGCTTTGATGATTGCTGCTTCGCAA
>CAZVBL010000079.1:0-7508 GCA_964625475.1 uncultured Zhenpiania sp.
GACAAAGTCATCAATTTTCGATGATACCACGGAATCGCGCCTTAGAATTCCCAGGTCGGCTGTTATCTGGGTGTCATAGGGGACTTGAATCAGCCCTTTCTGTTTGGGAACAAGAAAGTCCGGCATTATGGCAAGGCCATAGTTCCCACGGATCATGGCTGCAGCATAATTTGCAGAGGTGCTGAAATGTATATGGATGCTGGGAAAGCAAAGGTGCATCTCCCTCTGCATGGAATATAATTCTGGGACACAATTTTTTTTATCAACAAAGATTAAAGTACGTCCATCCAGATCTTCTGGATGGATGATTTTTTTCTCCGCAAGTTCGTGGCCTTTTGGCATAACGCAACAAAAATGCCCATGGATGAGGGAATCGAAAGCTTCATCATTCCCGCCAAGCGTATGGGCACTGGAAAATAGAATATCTAATTTCTGGATATTAAACATTTTTGTTGCCTCATCCAAATCAACGCTATGGCAATAGAGGCGGACAAAGGGATGAAGCTTTTTATATTCTTCAAAAATTTTCGGAAGTTTAAACATTTCAATCGAATTTTCAAAACCAATATGCAATGCCTCCGGAAACGTGTCGGTTCCCTGTATCATATTCACCGCATATTCCAAGTGCCTTAGGATATCTGTGACTTCCAGGAGGAAACGATTACCTGCCGGTGTCAGCGTGACATGATGCTGATCCCTCAAAATCAGATTGACGTGTAGTTCCTCCTCCAAGGTGCGTATATGGTGGGTCACCGCCGGCTGGGAAATGTATAATTCTTCTGCTGCCTTGGCAAAGCTTCTGTGCTTTGCCACTGAAGAGAAGCATTTTAATTGTTGTAGCGTCATGATAGGACCTCTGGGCGTGGTGGTGATAAATGTTATTTATTGATGATAACATAATTGTATTTCAACATCAAGAGGAATTGCGCTATAATATCTGCAACGCAGAATTATCTGCAAATTCTCGAAATGCATATGATAGGAGAGGAGGAATTACTGTGGAGAAACAAACAACTACGTTGTATGTCAATGGCAAGCGCATCGTCTTTTCCATGGGTGAGGCATTTGGCCAGGTGCCTTACAGTGAGACGCTGTTGGAGACCCTGCGTATGCGGCTGGGGCTGACTGCGGCAAAGAAATCATGCGATGAGGGAGCATGCGGCTGCTGCACGGTCATCATTGACGGGGAAGCGGTTCCGTCCTGCATGCAGCTGACGGTGGATTGCGATGGATGCCAGATCACGACTCTGGAGGGGCTGGCGGATCCAGAGACGGGAGAATTGTCCAAAATCCAGCAGGCATTTTTGGATTATAATGCGTTCCAATGCGGTTTCTGTACACCGGGAATCGTCATGGCGGCAAAGGCTTTGCTGGATAAAAACCCGCATCCCTCCGAAGAAGAAGTGCGGGAAGCATTGAGCGGGAACTACTGCCGCTGCATCAGCCATTATCATGTGTTTGAAGCCGTGAACGCTGCTGCCGGCCAGGGCGTACCTCTGGAAGAAAAGTGGGGTGACAGGTATGAGTAAGATCAATTTTTCCAATGAAAATTATAAGCCGGAAAACTATAAATATGTGGGGAAAGTAAATGCGCCACGCAAGGACGGGCGGGATATCCTGACAGGGAAATGCGTGTTTTTGGACGACTTTACATTGCCTCAAATGCTGATTGGACGGGTAAAACGCTCTCCTTACCCGCATGCGAAAATTCTTTCCATCAATACGGAAAAAGCGCGCGCGCTGGAGGGCGTGGAAGCTGTCCTCACATATAAAGATGTGGATCAGAGCTGGAAGATGGGCTGGCCGCCGACCAAGCCTATTTTGGGGCCGGAGGTTATGTATGTGGGGGATCCGGTCGCATTGGTTGCTGCGGAGACTGCAGAGATTGCAGATGCGGCCATTGAGCTGATTGAGGTGGAATATGAGCCGCTTCCCCATGTGCTAAGCGGCGTGGAGGCAGTCAAAGATGGCGCACCTCAGCTGTATCCGGATATGTTTGAAAACAATGTCGTCACTCCGGGCTATCCGCCCTTCCAGAAGGACGGCCCGTTCTGGCATCTGGTCAAGGGCGATTTGGACAAGGGCTTTGAAGAATGTGAATATATCGCGGAAGACATGGTGGAATTTGCAAAAATGGCAGCTCCGGCGGCGCCGGAAGCGCCGGGAGCGATCGTCCGCTGGGATGGGGGCATGGATTTTACGGTATGGGTGGACAGCCAGTCCGGTTATATTTGTAAAATACTGAATTCCTCTGCGATTCCGGGTGTGAATTTGGACATACATACCTTTAATGTAGGCGGCTCTTACGGCAATAAGCAGAGCCAGACCGTGCAGGTAATGTCTGCGCTTGTGCTGGCATTGAAGACGGATCGGCCGGTAAAGATGTTCCAGACGAAGCAGGAACAAATGTGCTGCTTCGAGACGCGCCTGGGGAGCCAGGTTCACGCTAAAATCGGTATGGATAAGGACGGTGTGGTAAAGGCAGTAAAAGCGGAGTGGACGGTTGACACTGGATGCTACAGCAACGCAACCCAGGGGCAGGTTGGCGTAGGCATCGGAGAAGCGCAGCTTGTGATGTGCAAATGCCCGAACTGGGATTTGGATACCAATCTGGTAGTGACCAATAAACAGCCTGCCGGCATTGTCCGCGGATACGGCGGGCAGGAGCTGAACTCTTGCCTTTCCCTGCTGATGGGTCGCACCATGCGGGAAGGAAATTTTGATCCGGTTGAGGTATATAAAAAGAATTATGTCAGTGAGGGAGATGTCTATACCTGGCGTGACGGACGCCAGTGGCAGGCGCATGACATTTCTTATGTACATGCGATTGAGAAGGCGGCAGAAAAATTCCGCTGGAGCGAGAAATGGAAGGGCTGGGGCATTCCAACCTGGCAAAGTGAGGACGGGAAACTTGTCCGCGGCGTTGGATGCGGCATTATCGGAAATGCCGACATTGGAGAGGATAATACGGAGGCATACGTGCGGGTGGTGCCGGATCTGGTAGGAGATAAAGCCCATATTGTACTGCAGACCAATATTACGGAATCCGGAATGGGGCAGCGCAGTAATATTGCCAAAATGGTGGCCGATATTATGAACGTGCCTTTTGAACGGGTGGAAATGACGCCACCGGAAACGAAGATCAATCCCAACGGCTTTGGCCTGTGCGGCAGCCGTGGAACGATTACCTATGGGCATGCGGTTTCCTGTGCGGCAGAGGATGCGCGGAATCAATTGTTTGAACTGGCGAAGCCGTTCCTGGAGGTTGCTGTGGATTCCATGTATTTGACGGATTATGGCGTCGCAACCAGCGCAAGGCCGGGAAAATTTGTAACCTGGAAGAAGCTGATTCCGCAGGATTTGACGCTTACCGGCTATGGCCAGCATTTGGAAAACTTTTCAACTCCGAATATGTTCATTATTTTTGTGGAGGTTGAGGTCAACAAAGAAACAGGAAAAGTGACTGTGCTGAATTGCCTGGGAGGCACTGACTGCGGACAGACGATAGACCCGTCTGCATTGGAGATGCAGGCACAGGGCGGGATTGGTTCTGCGTCCCTGGACACAGCCCTTTATGAGGAGCATGTTATCGATCCGATGACCTGTCGTACTATGACATACGACATGATCGAATATAAGTGGCGTCCATTCAATGATTTTCCGACCTATGATACTTGTATTCTGGAATCCCAATTTGACACCTTCCAGTTTAAAGCAACCGGCGTTGGCGAAATTGCAGGCGCTGCGGCGGCAAGTGCGACCATGCAGGCGATTTCCAATGCCATTGGCGTGCAGGTTTCAACTTATCCGGCAACACCGGATGTGATCTTAAAAGCACTGAAGAATGAAAGGGGGAAGCGTTCGTGAAAAGTTTGAATTATGTTCGTCCGGATACTTTGGAGCAGGCAGCACAGGAGATGGGAAAAGGCTATGAACTGATAGCCGGAGGCAGTGACCTGTTGGGTGGATTAAAGGCAGATATCTACCCGGAATATCCTGAAAAGCTGATCAGCCTGAAAGGGATTGCCGGGCTAAATCGGATTAAAGAAGAAGACGGTATGTTAAAGATCGGCGCCATGACAAAACTTTCTGCGATTGCTGAAAGCGAGGCGGTAAAAAAGTCGGCTCCGGCTCTTGCCGAAGCGGCGCACAGTGTGGCCACTCCCCTGGTACGCAACATCGCTACCATAGGAGGGAATATCTGCCAGGATGTTCGATGCTGGTTTTACCGTTATCCCCATGAGATAAGCGGGCGGTTGGATTGCGCCCGCAAAGGCGGCGCGATGTGTTACGGAATTTTAGGCGATAACCGGAACCACTCGGTTTTCGGCGGCATGAAGAGCGGAGAGACTCCGTGTGCCATTGAATGTCCGGCGGGCATAGATATTCCGGGCTACATGGCGGAAATCAGAAAAGGAAACTGGGAGAAGGCAGGAAAGATCATCATGCAATATAATCCGCTTCCGATGCTGACTTCACGTGTTTGTCCGCATACCTGCCAGGAATCGTGTAACCAATGTAAAAACGGAGATTCGGTCAGTATCCATTCTGTGGAGCGTGCATTGGGAGATTGGATTCTGGATCATGTGAATCTTTTTTATCAGGCTCCTGACAAGGAAACAGGCAAGAAGGTGGGGGTTGTCGGTGCAGGTCCGGCAGGCCTGACTGTAGCTTATTTTCTGCGGAAAGCGGGTCATTCTGTTACCGTATATGATAAGATGCCGGAAGCGGGCGGCGTTTTGATGTATGGAATCCCGGAATATCGGCTTCCGAAGCATTATGTGCGCGATACAGCGTCCGCAATTGCCGGTATGGGAGTTCGGTTTGTCATGAATACCTATGTTGGAAAGGATATCATGATCGAGGAAATTGAAGAAAACAATGATGCGGTATTTTTGGATACCGGTGCCTGGAAACAGCCGATTCTTGGAATTGACGGGGAAGGCCTGGCACAGTTTGGCCTGGATTTCCTGGTGGAAGTGAAAGGTTTCATGCAGCGGCAAATCGGTAAGAATGTGCTGGTTTGCGGCGGCGGGGATGTGGCCATGGATGTTGCTTTGACGGCAAGCCGTTTAGGGGCGGAGAGCGTTACCTTGGTTTGCCTGGAACAGAGAGATGAAATGCCTGGCTCCGCAGATGAAATCGCCCGTGCCGAAGAAGAAGGGGTGAAAATCATAAATGGCCGCGGCCTGCACCGCGTGATATATGAAAATGAAGTTGTTGTAGGAATGGAAACCAACCGGTGTACATCTCTCAGGGATGAAGCCGGACGTTTTGCGCCTAAATATGACGACAGTGATCTGATGCTGGTAAATGCAGACTCCATCATTTTGGCAACCGGACAGAGAGTTGATTTGGATTTCCTTGGAGAAAAATTTAAGGATGAAATTCAATCGGTACGCGGGCTGATCGAGGTGGGAGAGCACAATGAGACACGTAAGCCCGGCGTGTATGCCGGTGGAGATGCCGCTTCCGGCCCTTCCGTGGCAATTAAGGCAATCCGGGCGGGGGCAAATGCCGCACGCCATATTGGCGAATACATAGGATATCCGCTTCCGCTGCCGGAAAAGCAGGAGGGCTTCCTGCAAAACGATAAGGCTCACATCCAGGAAAAAAAGGGAGCTATGGAAAAGGACACTCCGGTTGCAGAGCGAACCCTTGATGTGGAAGACACTGAAACCATTGGGTCGAATGAAGCAAGGGCTGAGGCCGGAAGATGCTTGAACTGTGGCTGCTATTCGGTGAACGCTTCGGACATTACCCCGGTTCTGGTGGCATTGGATGCGTCTGTTGTTACAACAAAAAAGACAATTCCGGCATCACGCTTGTTTACTTCCCGCTTAAAGGTGCAGGATATGTTGGATGAGGATGAAATCGTCACAGAGATTCAGATTCCGGCCTCCAATTCGAAGCAGCATTACAGTAAGTTCCGTTTGCGCGATTCTGTGGATTTTGCCATTGTCAGTCTCGCAAGCAGCTATCAGTTGGAAAAGGGGTTGTTTACAGCCGCCTCCATCGTGTTGGGCGGAGTGGCGCCCGTACCATTGCGCCGAGAGAAAGCGGCACAGCTTTTAATCGGGAAGGCGCCGGGAGAGGAAACCGCACTTTTGGCTGCGGAAGCAGTGCTGGAGGGTGCGGAACCATTTGAGAAAAATGCCTATAAGCTGGACATTATCCAATCCCTGGTAAAAGAGTCAATCCTTCAGCTGCAATAACCGTAAATTCGGCGGACTGTGTTGGCCCAGTCCGCCCTTTTCGCATAGGTTTTAGCTGGTCAGGGCATATTTATCCATCGCATATTCATTGTTTTCAATCGTATACCGCCGCTCCAAAAAAATACAATGATATTGTCGATGATTAATAAAATTTGAACCAAAAAAAGCGAGTTGCAACGAAAGGAATGGAAATGCGAGCATGTTTGTGGTAAAATGCTAGGCAAATAGACAATTGGATCGCTGTATATGAGATCAGATAAATTGGAGTTTCCCGTACAGAAAGCATCGGACGGGGCGCAGTTGCGAGATGACAAGCTGTTGCAAGAATGTTTCGGACAATCTAAAATTTTAGTGGGACAGGATGTTGGCAAGGAAAGGAACGCCAACATGGAAGCAAAGCTTGCCAGGATTTTAAACGCAATGCCAGGGCGTGCGGCGCATTTTGCGAGGGAATGAGAAGAGGGACAGGCATCCAAACGGAGGGAAAAAATGTTGACCATTGATGAAATCAAAGAAAAAGTTGGGCCGATTGCAAAAAATCATGGCTTAAAGCGCATGTATCTTTTCGGTTCATACGCCAAGGACTGTGCCAATGATAGCAGCGACATCGATTTGTTATATGAAAAAGGGAGGTTGCCCTTTACTTTATTAAATGAGGCGGATCTGTGGCAGGAATTGGTAGAATCCTTTGGATGCAATGTCGATTTGATATCAATTGGAGGAATTGACGTGTTCCTTGAAAAAGAAATCGAGGGCACGGAGGTGTTGCTGTATGAACGATAGGGATGGGGTTGTTTTGCGGAAAATATGGAACCGCTGCCAGCAGATTGAGCATGCGTGCGCATTTTTTTCAAACAGCAAAAGCGAATTTTTGAACAATGACATTTTTACGAATGCCGTCAGCAAATGCATGGAACAGATAGGTGAGTTGTGCAAAATTTTATCTGAAGATTTTGTCAAAGAAGAACCAGGCGTTCCATGGAAAAGCTGGTGCAGGATCCGAGACAGGATCGCCCATCAATACGATACGGTAGATTTGGAAATCATATGGGATACGATCGAAAACGATGTCCCAGTACTGGAAGAAAAGTTGAAGCAATTGCTGAAAGAAATCGAGTAGGTTCGTGGCAAGGGGAGGGTGATGAGAATGACATCACCGACCAATGCGCCTTGTTTTCAAAAGCGTACGATGAACAGAGAACATAGTCCATGATTGGATTATGTGTTCTGTTTCGTACCAAAAAAGTGTAATTGTCAGAGGCTGATCATCTCTGGCAGTTGCACTTGTTTTAT
>CAZVBL010000080.1:0-7114 GCA_964625475.1 uncultured Zhenpiania sp.
ATATTGCCGACACTGCGATACTTGACACATTGGATGTTGCTATCACACAAAGGCGTGAGGAACGCAAAAAGATATTTTCTATTTTGGGAATATCCGTTGTCATAGCATTGCTATTACTTGCCATTGATAACGCAGGATGGGATGCGGCAACTATAATGCTTCTCATGTTCGCTGTGATTTTTCCGCTGTTCGGTACAGTTTCAGAAATGATTTTGTATGAGTTAGTGTACGACCTAGTCAAAGCCCAGGCTTCCGACAAGAAAGATCGGGAGCCTGGGCTTTTCTCTTGTTGAACCAACGCTTGTGAACGGTCAACGGTTCCCCTTATCCCATGGCATCCTTCATGCTCTTGACGTAATCCCCGATGTGCCTCGGTGCGTCCTTTCCATGCTGCGCCAGCAATTTTACAATGGCAGAGCCGACAATCGCGCCATCGGAAAGCTCCGCCATCCGTTTCGCCTGCTCCGGGGTGGAAATGCCAAAGCCAATGGCGCAGGGAACATCGGTGTTTTGGCGAACCGCTTTTACCATGGACGCCAGATCGGTCTTGATTTCGTTCCTGGTGCCCGTGACCCCCAGACTGGAGACGATGTACAAAAAACCTTCCGCCTCTTTTGCGATCATGGCGATGCGGTTCTCCGAAGTGGGTGCGACCAGGGAAATCAAATCGATGCCGAACCGGCGGCACGCAGGCTGAAACTCTCCCTTCTCTTCAAAGGGAAGATCCGGCAAAATCAGTCCATCCATGCCGATGTCCCTGCAGGTAGAAAGAAAGCGTTCCGTGCCATAGGAAAAAACGACGTTGGCATACGTCATGAACACCATGGGAACCTGGACGTCGCAGCGCAGTTTCCTCACAAAGTCGAAAATTTTGTCGGTCGTAACGCCGCCTTTCAACGCCCGCAGGTTCGCGCCTTGGATCACGGGGCCTTCTGCCGTAGGGTCGGAAAAGGGAATGCCCAGTTCGATGAGATCCGCACCGTTTTCAACGGCGGCGCGAACGGCTGCGCCAGTCGTTTCCAAGTCGGGATCGCCACAGGTCAAAAAGGGGATGAACGCCTTTCCCTTTTCAAATGCGGATTTGATGTTACTCATGAATGTCCTCCCCTCTATACCTGGCAATAGCGGCGCAGTCCTTGTCGCCCCTGCCCGAAATCGTGATAACGATAATGCTGTCTTTGCTCATTTGCGGTGCGGCTTCCATTGCGTAAGCTACGGCATGAGCGGATTCGATGGCCGGAATGATGCCCTCCGTCCTCGCCAGGTATTCAAATGCGTCCACCGCCTCATCATCGGTGATGGGGACGTATTCCGCCCTGCCCGTGTCGTGGAGATAGGCATGCTCCGGCCCCACGCCGGGATAATCAAGTCCGGCGGAAATGGAATACACAGGGGCGATCTGGCCATATTCGTCCTGGCAGAAATAAGACTTCATACCGTGAAAAATGCCAACCCTCCCGGTGTTGACCGTAGCTGCGGTTTCAAAGGTATCAATTCCCCTGCCAGCCGCTTCACAGCCCACAAGACGCACATCTTCATCCTCTATAAAATGGTAAAAACTGCCGATGGCGTTGGATCCGCCACCTACGCAAGCCACAATCGCATCGGGAAGCCGTCCTTCCTTTTGCAAAATCTGTTCCTTGATTTCCCTGGAAATGACCGACTGGAAATCCCGCACGATGGTGGGGAACGGATGCGGTCCCATGACAGAACCCAGGCAGTAGTGAGTGTCGGAGATGCGGCTGGTCCATTCCCGCATGGCTTCGGAGACGGCGTCCTTTAATGTGGCCGTGCCCGATTCAACGGAAATCACTTCTGCGCCCAGCAGACGCATGCGATAAACGTTGAGCGCCTGACGAATGGTATCCTCTTTTCCCATGAACACCACGCATTCCATCCCCATCAACGCTGCGGCAGTCGCCGTTGCCACGCCGTGCTGCCCTGCCCCCGTTTCCGCAATGAGACGGGTTTTCCCCATTTTCTTTGCCAGGAGCGCCTGGCCGAGGACGTTGTTCACCTTGTGCGCCCCCGTATGGTTCAAATCCTCCCGCTTCAGATAAATCTTTGCGCCGCCTAAATCCCTGGTCATTTTCTCTGCAAAATAGAGACGGGACGGCCTGCCCGCATATTCGTCAAACAACTTCGACAGTTCCTCATTGAACGCAGGATCGGCTTTGTAACGGTTGTACGCCTCTTCCAGTTCTATGACCGCATTCATCAGCGTTTCAGGTATGTACTGCCCTCCGTGGATGCCGAATCGCCCATTTTTGTTTGTCATTTTGCTTCCTCCCCTCTTATAGCGTCAATCAATGCACGCATTTTGTCAGTGTCCTTGACCCCATCTGTCTCAATGCCGGAACTGACATCAATGGCATAGGGATGCGTCTCCTCCACGGCCTTTCTCACATTGTCCGGGTTTAAGCCGCCGGCCAGGAAGAAAGGTCTTTCCAAATGTTTGATCAGGTTCCAATCGAACCGGGTTCCGCTGCCGCCCCTTTGGGCATCCAAAAGGACGAAGTCAGCGGCGCTTTTCTGCGCTCGATCCACATCGCCAGGGCTGCCGATGGAAAACGCCTTTATAATGGGCTTTCCGGTAAGCGACCGCAGCTGCCTGCAGCTTTCCTCGCTTTCGCTGCCGTGAAGCTGGGCGATGTCAATGATTCCGGCTCGCAACAGATCTGCGATGCGCACAGGATCCTCGTCCACGAATACGCCCACCGCCAAAATGCGGGGATGCAGGTGTTCTTTTAACCGGGAGGCCTGTTCCGGCGTAACGTACCGGATGCTTTTCTGCGCAAACACGAACCCCACATATTCGGGAAGAAGCGCATTTGCACAGTCGATGTCCCGTTTCCTCATCAAACCGCAAAATTTTACTTTCGTCATCTTGTGCCTCGCAGTTCATCCAGTTTTGCCCCTTTGTCGCTGGCTCGCATGAGCGTTTCTCCGATCAGGACCGCATCTGCGCCGATTTTGCGGAGGGAATCCACGTCCTCCCGGCAAGCAACCCCGCTTTCGGAAACAAAAATCGCATCGGGCGGTATGGACTCCCGGAGCCTGCTGCTGTTTTCCGTGTCCACTGAAAAATCTCTGAGGTTGCGGTTGTTGACCCCGATGACCCTTGCCCCTGCCTTGCGCGCCACCAGTGCTTCCTGTTCATCGTGGACCTCTACCAGCGCCGACAACCCCAGCTTGTCGCAAACCTGAAGATAGTCCCCCAGTTGCCTTTCGGACAGAAGGGCGCAAATCAGCAGCACGGCAGACGCACCCAGCAACCTGGCCTCGTAGATCATGTACGCATCTACGGTAAAATCCTTGCGCAGGCATGGGATGCTGACGGCCTGGGCGATTTCCCGCAAATGCGCATCCCTGCCCAAAAAGCGCGTCGGTTCCGTCAGCACGGAAATGCAGTCCGCTCCTGCCATTTCGTAATCCTTTGCGATTTGCAGGTAGGGGAAATCCGGCGCAATCAGGCCTTTGGAAGGAGAAGCTTTTTTGCATTCGCAGATGAAGGAAATGTCCTGCCCTTTCAATGCCCGCTCAAATTCAAAATCCTTTCTTGGGAGTGCGAACGCCCGCTGTCTAATTTCATCCAGGGAACAGCTTGCCTTCGCCTTCTCGCACCGCTCTCTTGCCCGATTTGCCAGTTCATCCAGTATGGTCATGCGTCCTTTTCCTCCCGGTTGCTGGCTGCAATGAGATTTTCCAAGGTTTCCAATGCTTTTCCCGAATCCATCAGCTCTGCGGAAAGGGCGATGCCCCTCTCCATGCTTTCCGCTTTGCCGCCGATATACAGGGCAGCTCCAGCATTCATTAAAACGGCATTTCGTTTCGCTCCTTTTTCCCCCTTTAGCAAGGCGCGGACGATCTCTGCGTTTTCCGCAGGCGTGCCCCCCGCAAGGTCGGATTTCCTGCACCGCTCAAGACCAAAGTCTTCGGGAGCGACAGTGTAAATGCGATACCAACCATCCTTCAATTCGCAGATGGTCGTCGGCGCGCTGGGGGATATTTCGTCCAGCTTGTCCTGTCCATACACCACCATGCCCCGCTTTACTCCCAGGCTGACGAGCACCTGCGCCAGTGGCTCCACCAGATAACCGTCATATACGCCCAGTAGCTGCAGGCTGGGGCTTCCGGGGTTGGTGAGGGGACCGAGGATGTTGAACACGGTCCTAAAGCCCAGTTCCTTGCGGATTGACCCTACATATTTCATGGAAGCGTGGTATTTCTGTGCGAAGAAAAAGCACATTCCTACTTCATTCAACAACTTCACGCATTTTTCAGGGTTTTGTTGGATGTTCACGCCCAACGCTTCCAGGCAGTCTGCCGTACCGCATTGGGAAGATGCCGCGCGGTTTCCATGCTTCGCCACCTTCATGCCGCCTGCCGCAGCCACCAGGGCGGACGTGGTGGAAATATTGAAACTATGGGCGTTGTCGCCGCCTGTCCCTACAATTTCAAACAGTTCCATGTCCGTTTCGACCTTCGTCGCATGATCCCGCATGGCCGCGGCGCAGCCTGCGATTTCGTCAGTCGTTTCGGCCTTTGCGCTCTTGGTGGAAAGCGCAGCGAGAAAAGCTGCGTTTTGCGTCGGCGTAGTCGACCCGTCCATAATTTCGTTCATGACCGCATACGCTTCGTCATAAGTCAAATCTTCCTTACCAACAATCTTTGCTATTGCTTCTTTAATCATTTTTTTGCACTCCTTATAAAATTTTCAAGCATCGCTTTTCCATCGGGTGTCATGATGGATTCGGGATGAAACTGCACGCCGTAGATAGGGTATTCCTTGTGCTGCACCGCCATGATTTCGCCATCAGACGCGACTGCCGTGCTTTCCAGGCAATCAGGCAGGGTGGCGGCATCCACGGCAAGGGAGTGGTACCGAGCCACGGGCGCAGTTTTTGGGCAGCCCCGAAACAGCAGGCTCTCCGTATCAAATTCCGCCTGCGACTGTTTGCCGTGCATCAACGCTTTCGCATAGGTGACCGTTGCGCCGAACGCCATGCAAATCCCCTGATGCCCAAGGCAGACGCCCAGCATGGGGATGTCTTTTCCCAACACTTTGATGGTTTCCAGCATGATGCCCGCATCCTCAGGTCTCCCGGGGCCAGGGGAAAGGATCATCTTGTCCGGGTTCCGTTCCCTGATTTCGTCCACCGTCATTTCATCGTTTCGAATCACTTGGATGTCAGGCTCTATCTCGCCAACCATCTGGTAAAGGTTATAGGAAAAGCTATCGTAATTGTCCATCAGTAAAATCATCGTTCTTCCTCCTCGTATTGCGCTTGTATCGCAATAGCGTAGCGCTCCAGGTTGTCCGAAAACCCGGTCTTGTCATGTTCCAACCGCATCATGTCGGTTCCTCCTGCGCAAACCGCAGCGCATTGACAACTGCCTGCGCTTTGTTGATGCATTCTTCGTACTCTTTTTCAGGGACGGAATCATAAACGATGCCCGCCCCGCTCCTGACAAAGACCTTTCCGTTTTTTCGATATGCGATGCGGATGGCAATGCAGGTATCCATGTTTCCCGTAAAATCGATGTATCCAATCGCACCGCCGTAGATACCCCGCTTGTTGTTTTCCAGTTCCGCAATCAACTGGCAGGCGCGGATCTTCGGTGCGCCTGAAAGGGTTCCCGCAGGCAACACCGCTTCAACGGCGTCTAAACCGTCAAGGCCTTCCCGAATTTCACCCCGCACAGTGGATCCGATGTGCATCACATGGGAGTATCGCTCGATGCTGTGTAGCTTTTCCACCTGGACGCTTCCAAACTTGCTGACTTTTCCCAGATCGTTCCTGCCCAGATCCACCAGCATGTTGTGTTCGGCAAGCTCCTTTTCATCGGCGAGCAGTTCCGCCTCCAGGGCTTTGTCCTGCTCCTCGGTCTTTCCCCTCGGCCTCGTCCCTGCGAGGGGGAACGTATGCAGAATGCCATTTTCCAGCTTTACCAGGGTTTCGGGGGACGCACCCGCTACTTCCACGTCCGTGCCGGAAAAATAGAACATGTATGGCGATGGATTGATGGTGCGCAAAATGCGGTATGTGTTCAGCAGGCTTCCCTCAAATGGCGCACTCAGGCGGTTGGAAAGCACGATCTGAAAAATGTCCCCTTCTTTGATGTAATGCCTGGCCCTTTCGACCATGCGGCAATACGTCTCTTTGTCAAACAGCGGTTTGACCTCTCCAAGCAGCCTGCCGCCCGCCTCTTCTTTCTGTTTTCCATTCCGCAGCAAGTCGCACAACTGCTGCAGTTCCATGACCGCCCGATTGTACCCCACCTCCGGCTCTTCGAGGGGCATGTTGGAGATCAGGATGATTTTTTGCCGGAAGTTGTCAAAGGCGATCACTTTGTCAAAGAGCATCAAATCCACGTCTTTGAATGCTTCGGTGTCCTCTGTCTCCGCCCGCACCGATGGTTCGCTATATCCCAGGTAATCGTAAGAAAAATATCCCACGAGGCCGCCGGTGAAGGAAGGCAGGTAGTCAAACTTGGGGCTTTTGTAATCTGCCAGGATCTGCCGTAAAAAGGCGGAAGGGTTTTCCGTTTTCACTTTGATGCTCCCGGCCTTGATTTCCCCATCCACGCAAGTGATTTCCAGCTTTGGGTCAAATCCGAGAAAGGTGTATCGACCCCACTTTTCCCTTTCTGCGACCGACTCCAGCATGTAGCAGTGGGTGGACACGTTTTTTAAAATTTTCATGGCTTCAATGGGCGTGCAAATGTCCGACAGGATTTCACAACTGACGGGAACGACTTTGTACGCACCTGCGGCTGCGATGCGTTTCACATCGGCAAGGCTTGGCAAACATTTCATGACTGGCTCCTTCCTGTATGCTGTGTAATGCCTTTCGCCAGGATTGCTGCGGTAAGTTAGAGGAACCCATTCCCAAATGAAACGGGTTTCGCATTGGCTCCTCCTGGCGCATGGCAAACGATGGTTCCTGCATTTGAAACATGTTCCCCGACTTTCCCGTCAAAGGGGCAAAAGAAAAACGCCCTCGACAGAAAATCAGGATTCTGTCAAGGACGAACAATGATCCATTATCCGCGGTGCCACCTTGGTTCACGACAAGGATGCCGTGCGCTCGTCAGGATACAAACATATCCC
>CAZVBL010000081.1:0-7050 GCA_964625475.1 uncultured Zhenpiania sp.
CCTTTCAGATTTCATGTTTTCAGGGGGAAAGTTCGTATTTACATTTCGGTGCGGAACGGCTATAATCGTTTTATGCGAAAATTTCAGGGTGAAAACCCAAAGCAACGGGAGGATGCGTCATGAAACAGCGAGCAAAGGCCTTTTTCCTTGATTTTATCATTCTTCTGCTGGCCTGTTGTGCCAGCGCTTTTGCTGTTACAGGAATCATGCTTCCCAACGGGCTTACCTCAGGCGGCATCACAGGCATCGCACGCATCCTGCAAAAATTCATGGACGTCGATTTTTCCATCCTTTATTATGGGCTGTCCCTGATTGTGCTGGCTCTGGTGGCATTGTTTCTCGGTTGGAAGGAGGTCAAAAGGGTCCTGCTCTTGTCCCTGCTATATCCTGCGGTTCTCTTCCTGTTCGAGCAACTGCCCATTCAGCTTTTGGAAAAGCCGGACATTTTGCTGGCTGCCATATTTTCCGGGGTGTTCACAGGCGTTTATGTTGGGCTTGTGTTTTGGAGGGGCTATGCATCAGCCGGTTCGGACGCAATCGCCAAGATTTTCAAAAAGAAACTTTTTTCCCAAGTCTCCCTTGCGAAGCTCCTGATGTGCATCGATGGCATCATCATCATCGCCTCCGCTTTCACCTACGGCAGAAACATCGCGCTCTACGCGCTGGTTACCCAAATGATCATCACAAAGATGTCCGAACTGATCATGTATGGGTTTGAAGATAAAATCGTACAACTCACCATTATTACATCCAAAAGCGAAGAAATACGGGATTACATCATTCATGATTTGGATCGAAGCCTTTCCATCTTCGCGGCCAGGGGTGGATATACGAACCAGGACATGCGCCAGCTGGTGCTTTTGTGCTCACCCAGGGAAAGTCTTCGGTTGAAGAAAAAGCTGGCAGAAATCGATCCCCGTGCGTTTGTCGTGGTGACGAAAGCGGAAACGGTTTGGGGAGCTGGAAGGAATTTTGAGGATATCGGCGAAGAGCAGCAATAAGCGATGTTTTTCATGGAAAACCAGGGATGAGTCCTCCGCCCATGCCCAAAAATCGGAAGCTCGCCATTCCCGAATTTGCGCTTGCACCCCAAAGCAGAAGTCCACTTTTCACTTTGTGGGAGAAGCGGCTTGGAAAGGGCAAATTCCATCCCCTCGTGGAATTTGCTTTTGATTCTGTGAAGTTACTTTTTCATTGATCCTTCAAAAAAATTAATGGAAAATAATCAAAAAAAGTATTGAAATTCACCTGCAAAAGCATGTATAATAAGAAAGTACCTGCTACTGTGGCTCAGGGGTAGAGCAGCTCACTCGTAATGAGCAGGTCGTCGGTTCAAATCCGACCAGTAGCTCCAGGCGAAAGCCCCCGGAACCGTGCGTTTCCAACGGTTTCTGGGGCTTTTTCGTTTCCGCCATGCCCCTACTCCAGCAAATCCTCCTCCATGACCCGTTCCACTTCATCCAGGGCTTCTTTCAGTTTCTCCGCACCCTGCTGGATCCTGGCCTCGTCCTGTTTGTCCAAAACCGCTTCAAAGTCGCTGAGCAGGAAGTCGATTTCCTGGCGCACATCCCCGGTGGCCTCCTCATACAGCCGCTCGCCCCGAGCCAGCAGCAATTTGTTTGCCTCCTGATCCCTGGGATGGATTTTCAGATAATTCAACGCTTCCATCCGCTGCTGCGCCTCTTCCTCCGTGAGCTGGGAATCTTCCTTTTGGATGATGACTTTCTTGCTGATGCCTGTGGAATTGACCTTGACCTGAACCTCCAGAATGGAATTGATGTCATAGGTATAGGTCACATCGATGGATTCCTCGCCCATGGGCCTGGGCGGCACGGGCACGGTGATTTCGCCTAACAGCAAATTGTTCTTTGCCAGGCGGCTCTCGCCTTGGAGGATTTCCACGGTAATCTTCCGCTGCTGGTCTGATGCGGTGTAAAAAGTTTCCGTCCGGCTGACGGGAATGACCGTGTTGCGATCGATGATGGGCATGAAGTGGCCCTCCTCCATCATGTCCCCCATCCGCTGCATTGCAACGGATGTCCCCAGAGTAAAGGGACAGACCTCCGTCAGCACGATTTCCCGCACTTCCTCCTTTCGCTCCTTCATGGCGCACTGGATCGCCGCGCCGATTGCCACCGTTTCATCCGGGTCAATGTCCGCACTGGGGATCCGCCCGAAAATCCGAGCCGCAAAGCTGCGAACCACAGGCAGCCTGGTAGCGCCGCCCACCAGGACGATTTCATCGATATCCGCCAGCCGCACATTGGCGTCCTTCAGGCTCCGCTCAATGGGCTTGCGGATTTTGGCAAGCAAAAGCTGGCAGTTTTCCTCGTATTCCTTCAGGGAAAAACCCGTTTCATAAGCCGTTTCTCCCACAACGAATTTCATTGCGGATTCATCGCTTTCCGAAAAGCCCAGCTTGCACTGTTCTGCCTGGCGCATGAGGCGCAGCCGCTCCTTTTGGGACAAATCTTCTTCTTTTATCCCATTCCTGCGGAGCATCATGCCATACAGGACTTTCGTGAAATCCTCGCCGCCAATCAAGTTGTCCCCCGCAATGGCCCGCACTTCCATGATCGTCCCGTACTTTTCCAGGATGGAAACGTCGAAGGTCCCGCCTCCCAAATCGAAAATCAGGAACCTGGTATGCTCCGCCCGGTCGTGGAGGCCGTAAGCGATAGCCGCCGCAGTAGGCTCGTTGATGATTCGTTCCACATGGAGGCCTGCCAGCTCCCCGGCTTTTTTCGTTGCCTTTCTCTGGATGTCGTTGAAATAGGCTGGCACGCTGACGATGGCTTCTGTGACTTCGCAATCCAGGAAAACTTCCGCATCTTCCTTCAACGCCCGCAACACGAGGGAAGACAGCTCTTCTGCGCGAAAGCGCCTGCTGCCCAGACAAAATTCCTTGTCCGTTCCCATGCTTCTTTTGAAGAGGGACGCCGTCAGCTCCGGATGGATCAGCCCCCGTTCTTTTGCCGTTTTCCCGACATATACGGTTCCCTCTTCGTCTATGCTCACGACCGAGGGAGTCAGGTTTTCCCCCAGCCGATTGGGTATGATCCGCGGTCCATCTTCTCCATAGCAGGACACCAGCGAATTGGTGGTGCCTAAGTCGATTCCAATTTTCATGCTTTCCTCTTTTCTACCAATGCGGCTTCCAGCTTCAGGTCTGCATCAAAGGGCGCAGCCGCAAGCCCCTTTTCATAACATTGCAACGCTTTTTCCAAGTCCCCCTGTTGCTGGAACAAGTCTCCCATTTCATAAAGCGCATCGATGCAGCAATCGTAATCGCAGTAATCACATTTTCGCATGTCCAGGGCTTTTTCTAAAAATTCCAGGGCTTTCTCATGCTGCCCTGCCGCTGCGTACAATCCGCCCATCTCCTGATAAACCATGGGGAGGCCAACGTCCTTTTCCTGCAATGCCCCTTTCGGCATTTGCGCCAGCCCTTTCCTGGCCAAAATCGCAGCCTCCCTGAAATTTCCCATTCTAAGCCGGGCTTTCGCCGCCCACAAATAATAATCCACCCGGCTGTAATCGTCCTCTTCGATTTTATGCGGTTCCCCCAACATGGAAATGGCGCGATCCAAATACCGCACCGCCCGTCCGCAGTCTTCCTGATGGTACAGGATCTTCGCCGCTTCCCTGCAGGCCGCCGGTTCAAAAGCGCCCAGCTTGTCGTAGAGCGCAAAGGCCAGATCCAACCTGCCGCTGTCCCGATAAATGCTGGCCAACTCCCATTCCACATCAAAGTCATCGCTTTTCAGGCTCTTCGCTTTCTGATAGCGACCCAAGGTTTCCCCCGCCCGCCCAAACTGGCCGGCGATTCGCCAGAGTTCCATTTCTTCGGACAAATACCTGACGTCTCCCGTCCCTTCGTAGGCTTTGCGCAGCAATTCTCCCGCCCTTGCGTATTCCTTCTTTCGGCAGTAAAGGTTGGCGGCGTTCCTGCATGCTTCATCGCAAAAATCCTCCTCCTGTTTTCCCAGGGCTATGGCCCTTTCGTAATGGTCGATGGCCTCATCCTCCCTGCCTTCCAGTTCCAGGACCGCTCCCATGTAATTGTAGATGTAGGGCTGATCCGGCGAAAGCTTCAGTGCCATGGCAAAGTCGTCCCAGGCCTCTTTTGTTCGCCCCAAACAGGTAAAAAGCTGTCCCCGTCTCATGTAAGCGTACCCGGTAGGCGTCTGCTCCACTTGCAGCTGTGCGCACCCAAAGGCTTTGTCCCATTGCCCCAGTTCCCTGTATGCCATATCCATCAGACCGAAGGTTCCCGGTTTTCCCGGCGCCTCCTTTAATATCGATTGATACAGGATGAGTGCCTTGTCGAAGAAACCGCACTGGCAGGCAATATGGGCTTTTAATTCCAACAGCGGCACATAACGATCGTTTTCTGCCAAACCTTTGTCAATGATGCGAACGACCTGGCCAAAATCCTCCATGCCCTCATCATAATCCAACAGGGCGATCCGATAATAAACTTCTGCCAAATCCTCCAGTTCAAAGGCGGTTTTCGTATCTTTCTTCTTTTCGTGCTGAGAAACGATGGCCTTGTAGGCGTTCTTTGCTTTTTTCAGATTTTTTTTCGCGCCCCCCAGGCTTCCCTTTCCCTCTTCCAGATATGCTTCCATGAACCGAAGCTCGCTGCCGGAAAGACCCTCCTGCCGCAAATAGCGCAGCACCTCTTCCGCCTGTTCGAACTGTCTCGCATCTGTCAAAATCCGCACTTCCTGCAAATGGGCGGTCAACTCGTAGGGATAGATGGCAATCGCCTGCTCACAATCATCAAAAGCCGATCCATATTCTTCCATGCGATAATAGGCCTTTGCCCGCAGCAAATAAGAAACATGGGACTTGGGATTTACCGCAATGGAACGATCCAGGACTTCCACCGCCCGCTCCAGGTTCCAGCTGTCATAAAGCACCTGCCCCTTTTGTTCCAGGGCCATCCCATGCTCAGGCTCTTTTTCTAAAATTCGGTTCAACATCTCCAGAGCCTTTCCATACTCCTGCTTTCGGCTGTAAATGCCGCTCTCCAGCAACAGCACGAGGGGGAACTGCTCCTTTTTCTTCTTGCCGTCTTCTCCTTCATCCGAAAGATCCCGCAAAAGGGATTCCCAATTTTGGAAATACTGTAGCGCCGCTTCATCCTGCCCATCATACAGGCAAGCCCTGCCCATCAAGCTGTTGTATTCGATTTTACGATCCTCTTCCGGCTGCACGGACGCCAGAAGCCGCAGCGTCTCTTTGTACGATTCGTTCTGGAAATTGCACCAAGCCAGTTCAAACAAGGTTTCCTGCTGTTCGCCAGCACTCGCTTCTTCGCCCAACCGCTGCTCCAATTGGTCTTTGTAACGTCCATTGCAGTCGTGCAACCATTCCAGCGCACCGGCATCGTAAGGATCCTCATCCAGCAATTGGCAAAGCATTTCGCTGGCCTCTTTGTACCTGCCCTCTTCTGTCAGGCACTTTGCCAGCCCGAACCTGCCCCAGGGCGAATCGGGATCCTGCTTCAAAGCAGCCTCATAAGCCTGTCTCGCCTGCTTCCTTTTTCCCAGGAAAAACCAGACGTCACCCCGCATCAGCCTGACATCCGCCAGTGTTTTGTATTCAGGATCCAGGCTTTCCAGTAAAGCTTCCGCTTCCTCAAATCGCTCTTCCTGGCAATAGGCCTTTGCTTTATCAATGATGAGAAAGGGGCTTTCAATTCCTGAATCCTCCATGACCGCAATGATCGCATGTGCCTCTTTCACATCGCCCTTTTCCAGGCAATCGCCCAACTTGGAGCTATGCATCAGATATCGATCGAAGTCCAGGCTGTCATCGCCCTTGAGGCATTCATAAGGTGGATATTCCTTCTGCTCCGCCGACTGGGCGATCACAATGTCCAGAAACTGGGGTGGGAACGACTCCTTCAGATCGTCCATGTTTTCCCGCAGGCTGAAATGTTCGTCCAGCAGGAGAATCACGGACTGGGGCAGGAAGAAATGATCCAACATGTATTCCAGAAGCATGTCCCTGGCCCTGACGCACATGTCCAGGTTCTGGCATACCTCATCTTCCAGCAGGGCTTTCCACTCCATCGGATCGATTCTCCTGGAAAAATGGCGGTACACGTCATCCACGCGCCGCATCCAAAGACCCAAGGGGCTTTCGTCCCAGGTCGGGCCATCCGCCTGCCCGCCTTTCTCGCCGCTGTCTGCCGTCTCTGTCGCTTCTGTCGCTTTTAAGGCCGCTTCCAGTGCCTGCCGCAGGGTCATGAACGCTTCCGGGCTGTCCTCCGGGTTGGTGACGGCCAGCTTTTGACGATAAGCGGCCTGTATCTGCTCTTTGTCTTTCGTTTCCTCGATTCCGAGAATGTCCCAAATGGCCATGCTTGCTCTCCTGTTCTTCCAAAACGGATATAGAGATCATATCACATTTCATTTAAAAAGGCGATATGAAGTTGCTTTTTTCCATGAAAATCAATTTTTAGCATGCAAAGACAATTGCAATGATAATTGCCTTTTGCTATTAGGAGATTTTTATTCGTCATTGTGCTGGCGTGCCGCACTTGCCACAAAAAAGCGAGCTTATAGACCAAAAAGGATAATGTCCCAAAATGTGGTAGAAGAACTCCCTATGAAGAGAAGCAGTATTATCAGAAAGGTGGATCTCACAATGGATGACCAGAAGAAATAGAAATGATCAAGAAACTGGCTGACGGGAACGGCAAACGCATCTGTTATTATTGTAAAAACTCATCAAAAAGTCGCAATTTTTGTCTTCAATATCATTGTTAGGCTCGCTTTCTTCTTCAAAATAGCCATTGTAGCGTTCCGCTTGGTTAGTATAACACAAGACATGAGGCATCGTCTATCCCTGATGAAATATGCCGAAAAATATGACGTCACAAAGGCTGCGTCTGCACAAAAAAAGGACATCCAGCTTTTATGGCTAAATATCACAATCTGATTCCTTATTTACTTTTGATGTTCTATCATCCAGTTCAACAGTTCTTCATAGCTTATATGACCGGCTGCCACATCAAGAATTGTGTCCGATAGCTCT
>CAZVBL010000082.1:0-6847 GCA_964625475.1 uncultured Zhenpiania sp.
GCGACCGCAGCGTTTCATTTTTTTCCGCCAGGTGATTGACAAATTTTCTCGTTCCATTAAAATCATAAGGTAGAGGCACAGAAACGAGAAAAGAAAAACGGAGGAACAGGAAAATGGACGAACAGGCAAAGAGCAGAGCGTACATCCAGGGGTACATGGAACGAGCCAGGAAAGCCCAGGCGGAGTTTGAAACCATGAGCCAGGAGCAGGTGGATTTGGCCGTAAAGACCATCGGGAAAACCGTATATGAAAATGCGGAGTTTCTTGCGGAAATTGCGGTAGAAGAGACGGGCATGGGCAACGTCCCGGATAAAATCGCCAAAAACAAGCAGAAAGCCGGAATCGTATGGAACAACCTGCGAGGCAAGAAATCCAGGGGCATTCTGGAAACCGATGAGGAAAGGGGCATCACGAAAATCGCCAAGCCCATGGGCGTGGTAGCGGCTATCACGCCCTGCACCAATCCCATCGTGACTCCCATGAGCAACGCCATGTTCGCACTGAAGTGCGGAAATGCCATTATCATCACGCCCCACCACAAAGCGTTGAAATGCAGTACCAAAACGGTGGATATGATCAATTCCGAGCTGGGGAAGCTGGGATACCCGGAACATCTGATCCAGATCCTCGATGAGCATTCCAGGGACAACACGCGAAACCTGATTTCCTCCGCCGATGTAGTTATTGCGACGGGAGGCGCAGGCATGGTCAAGGCGGCTTACAGCTCCGGCAGGCCTGCGTTAGGTGTGGGCGCAGGAAATGTCCAATGCATCATTGACGAGGGATACGATTATAAAGAAGCGGTTCCCAAGATCATCGCAGGCAGGATTTACGACTATGGAATCATTTGCTCCGGCGAGCAGTCCGTCATTTGCCCGGAGCAGGATTTCGATGGGATCATGGAAGAATTCGAGAAAAACGGCGGCTTCGTGGTGCGGGAACCGGGACAGCTGGAGGCTGTTCGCCAGGCACTCTTCGCAGACGGAAAAGCCAATCGCCACGCCGTGGGGCAGTCGCCTGAAAAAATCGCACAGCTGGCAGGTATCCAGATCCCCGAAGGAACGAAGATCATCGTGGCGGTGGCCGAGGGCACGGGGCTTACGGATCCTCTGGGCGGCGAGAAAATGGCTCCCGTGATTTCTGCGTACAAATACAAAGACCTGGCCGAAGGAGTGAACATTGCGAGAGAAAACCTGGAAAAAGAGGGAAAGGGCCACAGCGTGTCTTTCCACTCCGATTCGGAGGAACACATTGAGTATGTGGGCGAGCAGCTGTGCGTTTCCAGGTTCGTCATCAACCAGGTGTCCGCAAGCAGCGCGGGCGGCAGCTATTACAACGGCCTTGCGCCGACCAACACGTTGGGCTGCGGCAGCTGGGGACACAACAGCATTTCGGAAAACCTGGACTACAAGCATCTGATGAACGTTTCCCGAATCGCCCGTTACATGCCGGACAATCATGTGCCCACAGAGGAAGAACTGTGGGGTTGAAAGAGGGCACAGCCAATGCATATCATGCAGCAGCTCCAGGAAACGCCACTGCTTCCTGGAGTTTTTCTATGGCTGGACGCCGATCTGTTTGAAAGCCCTGCGCTTTCCACATATTTCAAGCCCAGGTTTCGTCATTTCCTGATAAATTTTTTTCAGACGTGGTATATAGGTAGAGAACGTATTTTGCGCACAGAAAATACGCATTGCTCCTGAAATTCGACACAAACATCTGGCATATCGGATGATTTTGTGATAGTATAGTTGATGTATGCGACTGAAAAAACTTTGGAAAGGAAGGTTTCAGAAATGAGTCAACAGAAAAAGCATTTACAGAGCATCAAGGTGAGTCATGAGAAACACACGTCCGCATGCGAGACGCAGACCATGCCCATCCCTGATACTGTATGCATTTCCATGTCTCAGCATATTGGAGCCCCATGCAAGCCTTTGGTGAAAAAAGGCGATTATGTAAAAGTGGGACAGCCAATTGGCGACACGGATGCTTTTGTGAGTGCGCCAATCCACTCAAGCGTTTCAGGAACGGTCACGGGAATCGAAGGGATTCGGTCCGTCATGGGTGGAGAAGATCAGGGAATTGTCATTGAAACGGACAAAAAACAGGAGGTATGGGAAGAAGTAAAACCTCCGGCAGTAGCCAGCAGAGAAGAGTTCGTGAAGCAAGTGCGCGCCAGCGGCCTGGTAGGGCTGGGCGGGGCATCGTTCCCGACTCATGTCAAATACAACCCGCAGAATCTGGACGAAGTGGACACGTTAATCGTAAACGGCGCAGAGTGTGAGCCGTTCATCACTTCCGACCACAGGCTGATGCTGGAAAACACTCAGGACATCATTGACGGCGCACTGCTGGTCATGAAGTACCTGGAATTGAAAAAAGGATACATAGGCATCGAGGAGAACAAGCAGGATGCAATCGATTTGCTGAAAAAGACGTTGGCGGAGCAGAACCATCCAGAGATGGAAGTCGTGACATTGCGCGCTCGTTACCCGCAGGGGGCAGAACGGGTGCTGGTTTATGAAATCACAGGGAAAACCATGAATGGCGGGGTTCTGCCCGCGCAGTTGGGAGTCATCCTCTCCAACATTACTACCATCGCCTTTGTAGGTCAGTATTTTCGGGATGGCATGCCGCTGGTTTCCAAGCGAATCACAGTGGATGGTTCCGCAGTGACGGAGCCGAAGAACATGATCGCGCCAATCGGAACAAGAATCGCGGACATCATCGAATTTTGCGGCGGTTACAAGGCGGAGCCGAAAAAAATCCTCATGGGCGGTCCCATGATGGGAAGGGCCATTTTCTCAGACAGGACGCCGCTGGTGAAAAACAACAATGCGATTTTGGCGTTTGCGGGGGAACAGGCCATCATTCCGGAAGAAACGGGCTGCATCAACTGCGGAAGGTGCCACAGGGCATGTCCCTTCAAGCTGTTGCCGACCGCATATGCCGCAGCTTATGAAAACAGGGATGTGGAAAAGCTGAACCAGCTGCAGATCATGCAGTGCATGGAATGCGGCAGCTGCTCCTATGTATGTCCGGCCAGAAGGCCGCTGAGCTTTATCAATAAATTGTGCAAGGCATTGGTAAAAGAGGAGGCGAGTAAATAATGGAAAAACAATATCATGACAATTTGGTCGTATCCTCGGCGCCTCATGCGGTTTCCATCGTTGATACGACGAAGGTGATGACGACTGTGCTGATTGCCCTGATTCCAGCTTTTGTGGTAGGCGTCTACCAGTTTGGATACAGGGCTGCCGTGATGACCATCATCTGCATAGCGGCATGCATGATCTTTGAATCTCTGTTCAACAGGCTGATGAAACGGAAAGACACCATCAAGGACATGAGTGCGGCCCTGACCGGCGTGTTGATCGCTTTCAACGTACCGGCGAGCCTCCCTTACTGGATGGCTATCGTAGGCTGTTTCGTGGCGATTGTCATTGTGAAGCAGCTGTTCGGCGGCATTGGGCAGAACCTGGTGAACCCTGCGGTGACGGCCAGGATCGTCCTGTTCATCTCCTTTGCTACGGAGATGACCACATGGCCGGTTCCAAGGGGCGCAGGCGTTGTGGATGGAACTACGGGACCGACTGCTCTGGGCATCCTTTCGGAAGGCGGCGGCCAGATGCCGTCCAACCTGGATTTGTTCCTGGGCAACGTAGGCGGATGCATCGGGGAAGTCAGTGCGCTGGCACTGCTCATCGGGGGCATATTCCTGATTTGGACAAGGGTCATTTCGCCTATTATCCCGGTATGTTTCCTGGGTACGGTTTTTGTACTGGCATTGATCGTTCCAGGACAGGATCCGATTTTCCATCTGTGCGCAGGCGGCCTGATGCTGGGTGCGTTCTTCTGTGCTACGGATTATGTGACATCGCCGATCCTGCCAATGGGAAAAGTCATCTTTGGCATTGGATGCGGAATCCTTACGTTCGTAATTCGCGTATACGGAGCATATCCGGAAGGCGTTTCCTTCGCCATCCTGCTGATGAACATCCTGACTCCGCATATCGACAATTTCTGCACAAACAGGACCTATAAAAAAGGAGGCGGCAAAAAAGATGAAAAATAGCGCTTTTAAAGAAAACATAGCCCCTGCTTTAGTGTTAGTCATCATTTGCCTGGTCGTAACGGCGGCTCTTGCGGGAACTTACGGCGTGGCCAATCCTCTCATTGAGAAGAACGCGCAAAAAACGGCGGACGAAGCGAGGGCAAAGGTGCTTCCTTCCGGCGACAGCTTCACCCCTTACGATGGAAAGCTGGTGAGCGGCGTCACGGAATGCTACATGGCTGACAACAAGTCGGGCATGGCGGTGACTGCTACATACAAGAGTTTTGGCGGCACGCTGACTGCCATGGTTGGCGTTGACAAAGATGGCAAAATAACGGGCGTAACCGTTACGGAGCATGCCGATACGCCGGGGCTGGGAACGAAAGCCATGACAGACGAATACCTGTCTCAGTACGATGGCGTGGATACGGCAGGCCAGGACAACATCAAAAACGATGCTGAACTGGATCAGATCGTAGGAGCCACCATTTCTTCCAACGCAGTATATCAGACTGTCAGCGAGGCTTTGCTGCAGTACAAGGAATGCGGAGGTGTTAAATAATGAACAAATTATCGATTGTCACAAAAGGTTTTATCAAAGAAAATCCGGTATTGGTTCAGTTGCTGGGATGCTGCCCGACTCTGGCGGTGACGACCAGCGCAACCAACGGCCTTGGCATGGGCGTTTCCACCATGGCTGTGTTGATTTGTGCCAATATCGTAATTTCCATCTTAAAAAATGTGATTCCAAACAAAGTGCGCATTCCGTGCTACATCGTTGTAATCGCCGGATTCGTAACGATCGTGCAGCTGATGCTGAAAGCGTACCTGCCGTCACTGGACAAATCACTGGGATTGTTCATCCCGCTCATCGTAGTGAACTGCATCATCCTGGGCAGGGCTGAAATGTTCGCCAGCAAAAATTCCATCGTGGATTCCGCTTTGGACGGAATCGGCATGGGTCTTGGGTTCACCGTAGCGCTGGGCATCATGGGACTGATCAGGGAGATCCTGGGCAGCGGCACCGCATTTGGCGTTGCACTGTTTGGAGATCTTTCTCCCATGGGCGTATTCATGCTGGCTCCCGGTGGGTTCTTCGTATTTGCCATCCTCATCGCGGCCATCAACTTCGCATCAAAGGGAAAGGCCATCAAGAAGAAGGATTTTGGCTGTGAAGGCTGTGCCATGGCAGGTTCCTGCAATTCCAGCACCTGTGCAGAAAAGGAGGCGAGCGCATCATGAAAGAGATCATTGTAATCATTATGAGTGTCATCCTGGTGGATAACTTCGTGCTGTCCCAGTTCCTGGGCATTTGTCCGTTCCTGGGCGTTTCCAAAAAAATGGATTCTGCGACAGGCATGGGCATTGCCGTAACCTTCGTCATGGTTCTGGCGACTGCTGCCACATGGCCAATCCAAAAGTTCCTGTTGGACACTTATGACATCGGATATCTGCAGACAGTCGTGTTTATCCTGGTTATCGCTTCTCTGGTCCAGCTGGTGGAAATGACGCTGAAAAAGTACATGCCACCCCTTTACAAGTCACTGGGCGTGTTCCTGCCGCTGATTACGACGAACTGCGCAGTGCTGGGCGTTACGATTACCAATATCGATGACGGCCTCACCTACGTGCAGTCCCTGTTCAATGCGCTGGGCGCAGGCATCGGCTTCCTGCTGGCCATGGTTCTCTTTGCAGGACTGCGGGGCAAACTGGAGAATTGCAAATTAGTCCCTGTTTCATTCCAGGGCATTCCGATCACACTTGTCTCTGCGTCGATTCTGTCCCTGTCCTTCATGGGATTCTCCGGCGTGGTGGAAGGTCTGTTCGCATAAGGGAGGGAGAGCATTATGTTAATACCTGTAGGTATCGTAGTAATCATCGGTCTTGTGGCCGGCATCATCCTTACCGTCGCATCAAAGGTGATGTATGTGCCGGTGGACCAACTGGTCATTGATATCCGCGAAGAGTTGCCGGGTGCGAACTGCGGCGCGTGCGGATTTGCGGGATGCGACGATTATGCCGGCGCGCTGGCAGCGGACACGGATGGGAGCATCACCACATCCATGTGTCCCGTAGGCGGCGCGGATTTGGCGCAGAAGCTGGCCGCCATCAAAGGCGTTGATGCAGGAGCTGCGGATCCGAAAGTGGCTGTCGTCATGTGCCATGGAAACGAGGCATCGGCAAAGCAGATCATGGAATACAAAGGCATGATGACCTGCAAAGCCGCCAGCCAGCTCTACGGCGGCAACTGGGCGTGCGCTCACGGCTGCCTTGGCCTGGGCGACTGCTCCGTAGTCTGCGATTACGATGCGATTTGCGTGGAAGACGGCGTTGCCTTCATCGACCGGGAAAAATGCGTCGTATGTGGAAAATGCGCAAAAGCATGTCCGAAGCACATTATCGAAATCCAGAGCAAGAACAAGCTGGTGTATGTGGCGTGCAGCTCCAACAACAAGGGCGCACAGACCAGAAAGCAGTGTACGGCTGGCTGCATCGGCTGCATGAAGTGCCAGAAAACATGTAAATTTGAGGCAATCGTTGTGGAAAACAATCTGGCGAAGATCGACCCGGAGAAGTGCAAGAACTGTGGGCTTTGTGCAAAAGAATGCCCAACCGGTGCGATTTTGAACCTGCGCAAGAAGAAAGCCCCGGCTCCAAAGAAGGAAGCCGCCGCCGCATCATAAAAAGCGATGCACGCGCATGGCGCAGTGCGAAAAGAAAGCCATAAAAGATATGGCTGAGAAAACAGGCTGAGAAAACAGGCTGAGAAAACAGGCTGAGAAAACAGGC
>CAZVBL010000083.1:0-6721 GCA_964625475.1 uncultured Zhenpiania sp.
TGAGTGTAAGACTAAATTCAGCCCAATGTGGAATTTACTTTTTTATTTAAGGAAACATAAAAAATGTCGCAGAAAGCCTTGAAGAACAGGGAGAGATTTGGTATAATGAACATCGGTTGAGACAAAGCGAATTCGGCCATCCACAGGTAGAAAGGCATGTCTGGATTTGGAAGAGGAATCGATGTGTATTTCATGAGGAAAAGCACACAATAAGAACGTGAAATCCTGAAGTGTTCGTCAGGGATCAATAATTCAACCTACGTATTAACATTGGGAGTTCGGAGTTTTTGTCAGCGGATGCCAGGCCGCCACAGCAGCGGAAGGCAAAGGCGGAAACAGGACACCCCCCTATCCATGATAGGGCGTGAATTATGTCCTTGACGGCATGTCGGGATTCTTTTTTGAATCCTGCAAGCGGAAAAGCGGAGAGGAATCCGGCAGTGCCGCACGAACAGAGAAATGAGGAACACGGTCAGTGAACGATTTAAAACCAGCGGAGATTCTGGATGCCGCCATTGAAACCGGTGCGGCGAAATCAGGTGGAAGCTTTCTGCGGCTTCTGGTTCTCGGATTTCTGGCGGGGGCGTTCATCGCCTTTGCGGCGGCAGGTTCCAATACGGTGGCCTGCAACCTGGCGATGGATAAGGCGACCTTTGGCGTGGGAAAAGCCCTGTCAGGAACGATTTTTGCCGGTGGCCTGATCATGGTGGTTCTCACAGGCGCAGAGTTGTTCACCGGAAACGTTCTGATTTTAGCGGCTGTAGCGGACAAACGAGTCACCATCGGGCGGATGCTGCGGAACTGGGTCATCGTGTACATTGCCAATTTTCTTGGTGCTTTAGCTGTCGCATTGATGGTTTGCTACAGTGGACAATTGGACGGCGGTGAATCCGCCGTAGCTGCTTTCACAGTCAAAACAGCAGCTGCCAAAGTGAACCTGAGTTTTGGGAGGGCGTTCCTGTTGGGGATTCTCTGCAACTGGCTGGTATGCATTGCGGTGTGGATGTCCTTTGGCGCGAGGTCTGTGGCAGGAAAAATCGGATCCATCTTTTTCCCTATATGGCTTTTTGTCACCTGCGGATTTGAACACAGCATCGCCAACATGTATTTCATCCCGGCAGGCATCCTGGCAAAGGCGGACGAGGCTGCGGCCTGGGCGTCGGGAGCGACTGCGCAGGCATTGGAAAACCTCAATTGGATTGGATTTTTCGTGGACAATCTGCTGCCCGTCACCTTGGGAAACATCATAGGGGGCGGAGCATTTGTCGCACTGGCTTACTGGGTCGTTTACAGGAAAGCGTAGAGAAAGGAAGACGGTGAGATCCTGTCCATATGGATTCCATCGATGTTTCGCTTTTGCGCCATGACAAACAAGATCAGCCTGGTCGGTTTTGTTTCAGCGGCGGCGATTTGCCGCATTACAATTACATAACAAGTTCATATTTTTTCTCAAAAGCCTATATCCATCACGTTGCGAATGGGACTTGAAAGATGACGTCACATCCATGATAGGGAGGTGATGATATGAAACTGGGATTTATTGGAGCGGGAAAAGCAGGATGCAGCCTTTCTCGCTATCTGCAAGGGACAAAGGCGGAAGTCAGTGGATTTTACAGTAAAACCGTGGAACATGCGACACGAGCGGCTGAGGATATGGAAGCAGCCGTTTTTTTGTGCTTGCAGCAGGTGGTGTGCGCAAGCGATGTCATCTTTGTCACTACGCCGGATGGAGCAGTAGGGGAAGTTTGGGATACCATGCGCAGGCAATGCGAAGGGTTGCTTTCGGGGAAGCTGCTTTGCCATTTGAGCGGCTCCCTTTCCTCGGAAATTTTTCAGGGAAGGCAAGAAGTAGGGGTATACGGTTGCTCCCTGCATCCTATGCAGGCCATCAGCAGCAGGCAGACGGATCTGTCTGGCGCTTTTTTCACTGCGGAGGGGGATCGGGAGGCGATTTTTCCCCTGAAAGCCTTGTTGGTGGAAAAGGGAAACCAGGTAGCGGTCATGGATTCCGCTTATAAAAAGAAATACCATATGGCCGCCAGCACAGCCAGCAACCTGATGGCGGGCCTGGCGCAGATGGCCATCGACTCCCTGACGGAATGCGGCTTTACCCAGGATACGGCGTTGCGCATGCTGGCGCCCCTGATGAAAGGAAACATGGACAACATCTGTGAGCATGGCGTTCCCGCAGCGCTCACAGGACCGGTGGAGCGGGGCGACTGGGAAACGGTGAAATCCCACCTTGCCCAACTGGAAGGAGAAAAACGGGAAATTTATCGGCTTTTATCCAAGCAGCTGGTAGCAGTTGCCCAAAAGAAAAACGAAACAAGGGATTACTCAAAATTGAAAACGATACTGGAGGAAAAAGACCAATGAAAAACACGACTGTCACTTTTAAAAAAGCGAAAGAAGAAAAGACAAAGCTGACCATGCTGACTGCGTACGATTATTCCTTTGCCAAGCTCATGGACGAGGCAGGCGTCAATTCTATCCTGGTAGGAGATTCCCTGGGCATGGTGTGCCTGGGATACGAGGATACGCTGCCGGTTACCATGGAGGACATGATCCATCATACTGCGGCTGTGGCGAGGGGAGCGAAAAACGCCTTGGTGGTAGCGGACATGCCGTTCCTGTCCTACCAGACATCCGTCTACGATGCGGTGGTGAACGCAGGCAGACTCGTCAAGGAAGGACATGCCCAGGCGATCAAGCTGGAAGGAGGGCTGGAAGTCACAGAACAGATAAAAGCCATCGTCAAGGCTTCTATCCCTGTCGTGGGACACATCGGCCTTACGCCCCAGTCCATCAACGCCTTTGGCGGCTTCAAAGTCCAGGGAAAGAACGAAGCGGCTGCCCAGCGTCTCCTGGACGAGGCCAGGGCAGTGGAGCAGGCGGGCGCGTTTGCCATGGTTCTGGAGTGCGTGCCGGAAAAGCTGGCTGCTCGTATCAGCGATGAGGTTTCCATCCCCACCATCGGTATCGGCGCAGGAGCCGGGTGCGATGGCCAGGTTCTGGTTTACCAGGACATGTTGGGGCTTTTCACGGACTTTACGCCGAAATTCGTCAAACAGTTCGCCAATGTGGGAGAAATCGTCAAGGATGCTTTCGGCGCATATATCAGAGAAGTGCAGGAAGGGAGTTTCCCCGCACCGGAACATACCTTCAAAATCGATGATGCTGTGCTGGAAAAGCTTCGCTGAGGGAGTGTGCGCATGAACGTAGCAGAAACCATCAAAGCAACCAGGGAAGTCGTAAAAGCATGGAAAAAACAGGATCTGACCGTAGGCCTTGTTCCTACCATGGGATTTCTCCATGAAGGACATGAAAGCCTGATTCGCCGTTCTGTCTCGGAAAACGACAGGACGGTGGTGAGCGTCTTCGTCAACCCCATGCAGTTTGGGAAGAACGAGGATTTGGAAAGTTATCCACGGGATTTTGGACGGGACAGCCGGATTTGCAGGGAAGCCGGTGCGGATCTGGTTTTCCATCCCAGCCCGGAAGAAATGTACCCGCCCAATTTTTTTACCTACACGGATATGGACACTATCACGGAAGGCCTGTGCGGAAGCGATCGTCCAGGCCACTTTCGGGGCGTCTGCACTGTGGTCAGCAAGCTGTTTCACATCGTTTCGCCGGATCGCGCATACTTCGGACAAAAGGATGCGCAGCAGCTTGCGGTCATCCGAAAGATGGTGCGGGATTTGGACTTTGGCCTGGAAGTCATCGGCTGCCCTACGGTGCGGGAATCGGATGGATTGGCGAAAAGTTCCCGCAATACGTATTTGACAGAAGAAGAACGGCGGCAGGCGGTCGTCATCTATCGCTCCCTGCGGCATGCGGAGCATGCGATCGCTGCCGGGGAGCGGGACACGATGGTCATTCGCAGGGAAATGGTGCGCATGATCGAGGAGGAGCCCCTGGCGCAAATCGATTATGTGGAGTTCGTGGACTGGGAGCTGCTGCAGCCTGTGGAGCGGCTGGAACAACCTGCGTTGATTGCGGTGGCCGTCAGGTTTGGAAAGACCCGATTGATCGACAATTATCTGTGGGGGTAAGGAAAGCTGCGAAACGACTTTGGCATTCGACCAGATGCAGCCGCCTTAGAAAAGGTACTGAGGTAAGGAAAGCTGCAAAACGACTTTTTGGCATTCGACCCCCGCGCCGCTTTGCAGCAAATGCGTTTTTTGTCGCATGCCAAGGTGATCCCCATTGTCGTCAATGAATTTTGCGCCTTTAGAAAATTTCAATCCAAATCAGCGGACTTGAACACGATCATATCCTCGCCGATTTTCACAATGTTACTCCAGGGCAATTTGATCCACTCTTCCGAAGAATGCCTGAAGGGCCCTTTGCTGTGATAGCTGGGGATGAGCACCGCTTTAATGTCCCCGCCTTTTTGCTCAAAGAGCAGTTCCGTGTCCCACAACTCTCCGTGGTTGCTGCCTTTCGACAAATCCACGATTTCTTTGCTTCCGATTTCGCTCAGTCGCATAATGGCCTCCTAATGGGTAAATACTATTACCAAATATTATTAAAAAAAGGAGCGGATTATGAATCAAGATCACGAAAAGAAGGAAGAAAAGGCCATGCCCTCGGAAGAGGAAAAGACGAAGAATCTCATAACGGAGCTGGGCATTTTGACGACTGCCACGGATTTTGACAGCGATGTGCAGTATATCAACATCATTGGAAACATCGAGGGGCATACGGTTCTCCCTGCGGAAAACAAAACCACAAAGTACGAACACCTGATTCCCCAATTGGTGGCAGTGGAGGAAAACCCAAAGCTGAAAGGGCTGCTGATTATCCTCAATACGGTGGGAGGGGACGTGGAAGCGGGACTTGCTCTGTCAGAAATGATTTCCACCCTGTCAAAGCCTACCGTTTCCCTGGTCCTGGGAGGCGGACATAGCATCGGCATTCCGCTTGCCACATCTACCGACTATTCTTTCATTGCCGAAACGGCCACCATGACCCTGCATCCTATTCGTACCAATGGGCTGGTGATTACAGCGGAAACCACCTTTGAATACCTGAGAAAAACACAGGAACGAGTGGTGGATTTCATCGAAAAACACTCCAAGGCAAGCAGGGACACCATCACGAAACTGATGAACAGGACGGACAACATGCCAAACGATGTAGGGACGATTCTCTTCGGCCACGAGGCGGTGGAGATCGGCATCATAGATGAGGTGGGCGGTCTGAGCCAATCCTTGAAAAAACTTCGCAGCGAAATCGAAAAAATGAATTGACAAAAAATAGAAATTGCCGTATTATAATAAAAATGGTAAAAACAGGATGAAAGGCGACTAAGATGGAAAACATCAAACTGGCGATTATCACAAGGGATCAGGAATACGGCAAGGCATTGGGATTTGCCCTGGAGGGAGTGTACAAGGATTTTACGGTCACTTTATACCAAAGTGGCCTGCTACATAGGCAGCTGGAGGATTTCGATTTGATCCTGACGGATTTCGGGACGGGGCAGCGGGGAAAGGTGGTTGCCTTGGTGGAAAAGCCCTCCATGGTGGAAAGGGATTACGAAAAGCAGGTTTTCAGGTTGTATAAATATGGAAACGTCAGGCAGCTGGCAGGGGATCTGCTGTATGTTTACAGCCACCTTACAGGGAGGAAAGCGTTGCCCGTCAAGAAGAAGGACATGCGGATCATCGCCTTATGCTCTCTGGCAGGAGGGGCGGGATGCACTGCGGTTTCCATGGCATTGGCACGGGAGCTGAGCCGCTTTCATGAGAAAAAGGTCATGTACCTGAGCCTGGAAGAGTTGGAGTCCACCTTGGATTACATGGAAGGCTTCCCAGAAGGAAAGAGCATCAGCGAGTATCTCTATCATTTGTTCAAGGAGGAATCTTTGGAGAGGATTCCTTTTATTGAAAGTTTCCTGCTCTTTGATGACTATGGGGTGGAGGCGTTTTTGCCTTCCCCTGGGAGAAATGCGCTGAAAAGCCTTAGCGCAGAGGAGATGCAACAGTTTATCGGCGCAGTGATGGATACGGCGCGCTACGATGTTTTGGTGTTGGATTTAGGGTTTTGCCTGGACAAGAATGCATTGTGCTGCTATGAAATGGCCAATCGCATATGCATGGTGGCAAATCAGGAAACCAGCAAATCCAGGGAAGGAAGGTTCATTGAATACCTGACCTTTTTGAAAGGCGAACAGCTGGCGGGACGCATCGTCAAGGTATGGAACCGGGTTCAGGACATCGATCCGGAACTGGAAACCATCGGTAAAAAAATCCTCGGCGAACAGGAGGAATGGATGCAGGCCGTATGTCGGTTGCCGGAGGAACCGAGCAGTTTTTCCGTCCAGGAAGGGCTGAAAACGATTCGTTCGGATGGCATGTACGGGAAAGGGGTGAAAAAACTGGCTGATTTCGTGCTGGGAATCGGATGACCTGTGCGGGAAGGCAGGAACTCATCGATGGGATTGCGCTGGAAATCCCATGGCAGGATCATCGGATTCCTGTAGATTTTACATAAACTTAACAGAGCGTTAACATGCTGCTCCTTTTTCCGCAGCCTGAAATGGGGCTATAATGAACGCAACTGATTTTAACGGCGTTGCCGCAGGGGAGCGTTCCTTGAATCACGAATCTCGATTGTAGGTTCAAAGGAAATTCGTGGTATAATGAACGCATCGATGGGTACGGCGTTGCCGCGGGGAAGCGTTCCTTGAATCATGGATATGGATTGAGTTTTC
>CAZVBL010000084.1:0-6708 GCA_964625475.1 uncultured Zhenpiania sp.
TCCCCCACCAGGGCTGCCCCAACGACTGCGTTTTCTGCAACCAGAAAACGATCACGGCCCGGCGGCCTGACGTGACCTGCGATGAAATCAAAAACACAATTGAAACCTGGCTTTCCACCCTGACGAACCGCCCTGGGATGGAAACCATTGAAATCGCTTTTTTCGGCGGCAGCTTTACGGGGATTCCCATGGAGCGGCAGTCCGACTTCCTGGAAATCGCCCAGGCGTACAAGGAGCGAGGGTTAATCCAAAAAATCCACATCTCCACTCGCCCGGACTACATCGACCGCCCCATCCTGGACAACCTGAAAGCCCACGGAACCGACACCATTGAGCTGGGCGTCCAGTCCTTTGACGATGCCGTTTTGCGCGCCTCCGGCCGGGGCCACGACAGCCGATGCGTCTACGAAGCCGCCCATTTGATCCAGGCCTACGGCTTTGAACTGGGCATCCAGCTGATGATCGGGCTGCCTGGGGATTCCCTGGAAGCATGCCTGCGTTCCGCCAGGGAGACGGTGAAAATCGGCCCATCCATTGCGCGCCTTTATCCCACCATCATGATCGAGGGCACCCCTCTGATGGACATGTACAGGCAGGGGCTTTATGCGCCCCTCACCACGGAGCAGGCGGTTTCCATTACAAAGGAAATGTACCGGATGCTGGCGGATGCTGGGATCAATATCATCCGGGTAGGCTTGAAAAGCTCCGACCTGATTCGGGACGGCGGCCAAATCGGCGGCCATACCTTTCACCCGGCTTTCCGGCAGCTGGTAGAGGGGGAAATTGCCCGGGAAAAAATGACGGCGCTCATCCGGGAAACCTGCTGTGCCGCCAAAGAACCGAGAAAGCCGGGAGAGTCCCTTCCCCCCTGCTGGAAGCCTTATGAAAGCCGGGAAGCCACGTTTTTCAGCAGCCCCAGATGGTTTTCCTGCATGATCGGCCATAAGGCCTGCAACAAAAAATACATGGAGGAAACGTTCCCCCAGCTGACGATTCACTACAAAACCCACGATTTGCCCGATGGTTCCATCGCCATTGCAGTTGCGGACAATCCTCGTCTTGTGGTAAAATAGTACGACAGACCAGATTTAGGAGGAAACATGAAAGCAGTAATTACCGTAATCGGAAAAGACATGGTTGGCATCCTGGCAAAAGTCAGCGGCGCCTGCGCCGAGAGGAACGCCAACGTCGTGGAAGTGACCCAATCCATCCTGGAGGGTTATTTTGCCATGATCATGCTCATCGACATCCGGGAGATGACCTGCGAGCTGGAAGAATTGAAGCAGGCTTTGATCCAGAACGTCCCCAGCATGCAAATCCATGTGATGCACGAGGACATTTTCAATTCCATGCACAGAATTTAGAAGAACCGGAGGAATACAGCATTGATCAACATGAATGACATCATGGAAACCATCACCATGATACAGGAGGAAAACTTAGACATACGAACCATCACCATGGGAATTTCCCTGTTGGACTGTTGCGACAGCGACATCGACCGCTCCTGCGAGAAAGCATATGACAAGATTTATCGCTGCGCGAAGGATCTGGTGAAAACCGGCGAGGACATCGAAAAAAAATATGGGGTTCCCATCGTGAACAAACGGATTTCCGTGACACCCATCGCCATGCTCGCAGCCGCATCCGGCGGCGATCCCGTGCAGTACGCAAAGACCCTGGACAGGGCGGCAAGGGACGTGGGCGTCAATTTCATCGGCGGCTATTCGGCTCTGGTGCAAAAGGGCTTTTCCCCCGGCGACCAGGCTTTGATCGAGTCCATCCCCCAGGCGCTGGCAGAAACGGAGTTCGTCTGTTCTTCCGTCAATGTAGGTTCCACCAAGGCGGGGATCAACATGGATGCGGTAAAGCTCATGGGGACAGCCGTGCGGAAAGCCGCAGAGCTGACGAAAGACAAGCAGTGCGTTGGCGCAGCCAAACTGGTGGTGTTCTGCAATGCGCCGGAGGACAATCCCTTCATGGCAGGCGCCTTTCATGGGCCGGGAGAGCCGGACTGCGTTATCAACGTAGGCGTTTCCGGGCCGGGCGTAGTGCGCTCCGCCCTTTCCAAAATGCCAGCCCATGCGGATCTGACGGAGATTGCGGACAAAATCAAGAAAACGGCGTTCAAAATCACTCGCGTGGGGCAACTGGTGGGAAGCGAGGCTTCCCAGCGTCTCGGCGTGCCTTTCGGCATCATCGACTTGTCCCTCGCCCCCACTCCGGCCATCGGCGATTCGGTCGCCCATATCCTGGAAGAAATCGGTCTGGAACAGTGTGGGGCGCATGGAACCACGGCAGCCCTGGCCATGCTCAACGATGCTGTCAAAAAAGGCGGGGTCATGGCCTCCTCCAATGTAGGAGGGCTGTCCGGCGCATTCATCCCGGTCAGCGAGGATGCAGGCATGATCAGCGCAGCGAGAAACGGCGTTCTTTCCATTGAAAAGCTGGAAGCCATGACCGCCGTCTGCTCCGTGGGGCTGGACATGGTCATCATTCCCGGAGATGCCACCGATGCGGTGATATCCGCCATCATCGCCGATGAAGCAGCGATCGGCATGGTCAATTCCAAAACCACTGCTGTTAGGATCATTCCTGCAATCGGCCTTGCAGAAGGAGAAGAACTGGACTTTGGTGGCCTGCTGGGAAACGGCCCGATCATGAAGCTGAACCCCAAATCCCCCGCCAGGATGATCAACCGGGGCGGCAGGATCCCTGCCCCACTGCAAAGCCTGAAGAATTAACATAGCGAGGTGTAGAATGTCAATTAACTGCAAAAAAGTACCTTTTTTAAACTTGCCAACGCCCTTGGAATATTTGCCCAACATCTCCCAGGATTTGGGAATCAACCTCTATTTGAAACGGGACGACCTGACTGGCCTCGGCATGGGCGGCAACAAACTGCGCAAACTGGAATACTTTCTGTATGATGCGCAGCAACAGAAAGCCACCATGCTGCTGACGGTCGGCGGCGCACAGACGAACCACGGCAGGCTGACCGCCGCCGTTGCCGCCAAATATGGATTGAAATGCGCCATCGTGGCCATCGATGACGATCCTGGCGAAGTTTCCGTTTCCGCCAACATTCTGCTGGATCGAATCATGGGGGCAGAGGTGATCCTCAAAGAGAACGATCACAGCAAGCCCGTGGATGAACAGTCTTATGACACGGCCATGACGGTAAAAGAGCGTTATGAGGCGCAGGGCGAAACGGTCTATTTCATTCCCATGGGCGGTTCCAACGAATTGGGGATCCTTGGATACTACGACTGTGCCGAAGAGTTGACTGTCCAAGCCGCCGAATTAGGCATCTCCGACAGCCGCGTCATCACAGCCATTGGAAGCATGGGAACATACATGGGCTTGTTCTGCGGCCTGAAGGACATCGAATCCCCCCTTTCCCTCACTGGCATCCTGATCATGCCTTACGAAGAAAGCGCCAGAGCCTTTGCCAAAGATTATTTTGATCGGGTAAAAGAACGTTACGGCTTGGAATTTGAAGCGGAAAAATCCGACTTTCACATCGATGGCGACTACACTTGCGGCGGGTACAACAACGAAGTCCCGGAAGTGCGAGAAGCCATCTGCCGCATGGCGCGCCAGGAAGCCATCCTGCTGGATCCCTGCTACACGGGGAAAGCCTTCAACGCCATTGCGCAGATGGTTCGCGACCGAAAAATCGAACGGGGCGAGACCATCATCTTCGTCCATACCGGCGGACAGCCGGGCCTCAACACACCCCACCACCGCATGGAGTTTGAAGCGGAATTGAAGGATGGCGTGAAAATTTTATAAAGGAAAGGGGAATCTGCCTGTGAAACAGCTGCGAATGTTGAAGATGATCATAAAGCGCACCCATCTGGACAAGGTTCTGGTGACCTTTGTCGCCAATCTGTTCCTCGTTGCGCTGCTCATTTTCCTGATAGAACCCGACATTGAGACTTATAGAAACAGCCTGTGGTATTGCTATGTTTCCATTGCGACCATCGGGTACGGCGACATCGTGGCCACCACCTTCCTTGGGCGGCTCCTTACCGTTTACCTTTCCCTTCACGCCATCCTGGCCATCGCCCTGATTCCTGGCGTAATCACCAGCTACTACATGGAAGTGGTGAATCGGCGGGAAAAAGAGACTGTCACCGTTTTCCTGGACAAACTGGAACATCTGCCCGAGCTTTCCCGGGAAGAACTGCAGACCATCGCCAACCAAGTGAAAAAAATCAAATGAACCGCCACACCACTGCCAGGATATCGACCCATGCCAGGATATCGACCCATAGAAGATGCGTGCGGAAGCGTTCATGCCTCCCATTGGAAACGTCTCAAATCGACGTGGCTTTCATCCTTTAACGCCACGCCTTCTCCCTGCAGCAGCCGCCCCTGATCCTGCCACCCCGGCACCAGCCTTCCCGCATGATTGACAACCCTGTGGCAGGGATATTCCCCATAAAACTCCGCCATGCTCAGCACCTTTCCCACCAACCGGGCATTTTTGTCCCTTCCGATGAGCCTGGCGATCTGCCCGTAAGTGGCGACTTTCCCCTCCGGGATTTCCTCTACTGCGGCGAGAATTTCATAAATCAAATCTTCCTGTAAAACGGATGCCATCTCCCCTGCCTCCTGAAAACGATGGAAATTTCCCTAAACTCCTAAAACTATACCAGAACCCATCCATGCGTTCAAGAAAAAATCCTGACATCCCATGCCGGTTCACGCCTGGCAATCCGATCGGTCATACACCAGCTTTCCTTTGAAATAAGTGCGTTCCACCTGGATGCCGTAAATCTGATCCACAGGCATCTGCTCCAGATCGCAATCCAGCAAAACCAGTTCCGCGGATTTTCCCACCTCAATGCTGCCCGTCACGTCCTCCAGGAAGTTTTGGTATGCGCTATTGATGGTGAGCGCCTGAATCGCATCGATCAGGGACACCCGTTCCGACCCATCCAGCACCTTGCCCTGGAACCGTTCATAATCTGGGGCATCCGGGAATACGCATCTCGTCATTGCGCACTGGATTTCGTGGAAAGGGTTGGGCGGCGGCGTGACCGGGAAATCCGTGCCATAGGCTATCCTGCATCCTGCGTCCAGCAGTTTGCTGTTGGGGTAAAAATGCGCCGCACGCTCCCTGCCGAAATAGGGCATATAAAAATCTTCCACGTCCGTGTCGTGAACCATCCACCGAGGCTGGCAATTGCCCATGATGTTCCATTCACCCATTCGCCTGGCATCTTCGTCCCGCACTTCCATGAGATGGGCAATCACGTTGCGGCTCTCTCCTCCCACTGCGCTCTGGGCTTTTTCCAAACAGTCAATGCAGAGTTTGGTGGTGCGGCTCCCCATGGAGTGCATGTGAACCTGGTAGCCCGCTTCCATGGCCTTTTTCATGTATGCCGTCCCCTCTTCCTCCGTCCAGAACAGCGCACCGCAGTAATCCGGCGGATTGCCGTTGACTTCGTTGACCTGTGGGCTGTAAGGCTCCATCATGCAGGGTTCCCCTTCCATGAACATTTTCACCGTATTGATCTGGAACAAATCGTTGGGGTTATCCTTGCCTTTCCGCTCCAACGCCACCTGCCAATCCTGCTCCGGCTGGGCATTGTCCAGGGTGTAAACACCCCTAGCGCGCAAGGTCAGCTGCTGATCCTTTGCCATCTGGCAATAGGCTTCCCTGGCATTGTCCGTGTGCTTTGCATCACAAACCAGCGTGACCCCATAACGGTTCGCATCTTCCGCCTGATACTTTTTGATGACTTCCTTGTATTCTCCCACTGTGTAATCGTAATTGGGAAGGTTTTTTTTCACCAGTTCAATGGCTGCGGCTTCTTCAAAGATTCCCGATGGCATTCCGTCTGCTTCCCTGTGGACAACGCCTGTCTCCGGCTCTGGCGTATCCGCATCCAGGCCTGCCAGTTCCAATGCCTTGGTGTTGACCCAAATGTTATGCAGGCAGTAGGAATCCAGCACCATGGGCCTGTCGCTGCAAATGGCATCCAGATCATGGCGATTGGGAATCCTGGAATCCCCATTGGATCCATTGAAAAAAGCCCGATTCCAGCCCCCACCCCGAATGACTTTGGAGTCCGGGTGGGATGCTGCATAAGCCCGCAACTGTTCTGCGTACTTTCGGATGACGGATTCGTTGGATTCGCCGCTTTCCTGCGTCACTTGGAACAAATCGCAGGCCGCGTAAGTATTGGCACTGGCGGATGGGTGGCAGTGGGCATCCGCCAGCCCTGGCAGCACGGTGTTTCCCCTACAGTCCACGGTTTCCGTGGCAGATCCGACATAAGCCCTGATTTCCTCCGAAGTGCCAAGGGCCAGGATCTTCCCATCTTTCACTGCCACTGCTTCTGCTCTCGTTACTCGTTTCTCTAAATCTACGGATAAGACTTTTCCATTGATCAATGCCAGATCCGCTGCGTTCATGATATCGCTCCTCTCGTTTTCCTGTTATCTAACATTCTTGGCTCCTTGCAGATTTTACAGATTCATTTCCGGCGGCAATTCCCGGAAGCCCTTTGTTTTGACTGCCAGGAACGCAATACCCAGCGCCAGCCAGGAAAAGCCAACGATTTTCGCTGTCGCAGTCAGGCTAAACCACAGATAGACGCAGACTGCCGCAGCAATAATTGGCAGAATCATGTACTGGATGATTGCGGCTCCATCTCGCTGTTTGTCCCTGATCCAGAATCGGAAGATGACGCA
>CAZVBL010000085.1:0-6508 GCA_964625475.1 uncultured Zhenpiania sp.
ATGGAACGTTTCATGGAAATCTCCTCCTTCGCTGACAAATCCAACGAGCCGCCGCGCCTGGGCGAACCCTCTCCCTGGGATTGATACCCCTTTTTCCACTTTTTACACACCCATTTTACCACGGTGGGCATTAACAAATCCATTACATTTTTGTGTTTTTTCTTGATTTTTTGTTTTTTTTATGTTTTTTTGTATTTTTTCCCGCTTCCCCGAAGAAGATCCAAGCGGTTCGTTTCAAGTAGCATATCGGCATTTTCTTGTGAAACTTAAGGAAAGTTGTGCAAACTCTCGTATATGATTTAAATCAAGGCGGCATGCCCTTAAAAATTTTAGAAGTAAAAGTAAAGATGTTGTGCAAATTTTAGATCTGGAATATATGATCCTCAATAATCGATCCATGCATGGTTGTGTACGCTGCCCATTGCCAACTTCTTTGCCCTTTTGATAACACCGATACACACATCATATCGGGCATTTTGGAAAAATGCGATTCTTACGCCAATGAATAGTTTCCCTCCAGCGAAAACACTGTTTCCTCGCAAATGTTGGTGGCATAATCCGCGATTCGCTCCAGATGAGCCGCCACGAAAGCAAACATGATGCAGAGCCTGGTGTTGACCGAATCGGCCACGGCGATGTCCAACTGCTCCTCGTAGATGTTGCGAAACAGTTCGTCCACCTCCTCGTCCATCTTCCAGACTTTGCGGGCCAGCTTCAGATCCCTGCGCAAGAATGCCTGAATCGCGTTCCGCACCATGTCCGCCGCCATGTCAGCCATGCGGGGCAGGTCGATAAATTCCTGGTCAAACTCTTCATGCTCCATGCGGATGGCGTATTTGGCCAGATCCTCGCAATGATCCCCGATCCGTTCCAGATCCGTCACCATCTTCATGATGGAAATGCAGTAGCGCAGGTCGCTTGCCAGAGGCTGCTGGGTCGCCAGGAACAGATGGCACATTTCGTTGATGTCATCGTCCATGTCATCGATGGTTTCATCGCCATCGATGATGGCTCTGGCGAGGGGCATGTCCTTCTCCCTGATCGCCTCGATGGAATTGACGATGGCTTCTTCCACCTTTTCCATCATTTCCGTCACTTTCTCGTTGATTTCCACCAGTTCCCGATCCATCTTTGGCCTCGCCGCCATGTTCATCCCTCCCATTGTTGTACTTGTTGTACATTGATAGGCCCCGTCAGCCAAACCTTCCCGTGATGTATGCTTCCGTCTGCGGGTTCGCCGGGTTGGTGAACACCTTCCGGGTATCGCCAACCTCCAGGATTTCGCCGGACAAAAAGAACGCGGTTCGATTGGAAATCCTGCCTGCCTGCTGCATGTTGTGGGTGACGGTCACGATGGTATACCGGGAGGCAAGCTCCTGGACCAGGTTTTCAATCTTCGTAGTCGCCACCGGATCCAGGGCGGACGTAGGCTCGTCCATCAAAATCACTTCCGGCTCCACGGCGAGGCACCTTGCGATGCAAAGCCTCTGCTGTTGTCCGCCGGAAAGCCCCAGTGCCGATTTGCGCAGTCTGTCCCTGACCTCCTCCCAAAGCCCCACCACCGTCAATGTCCGCTCCACGATTTCATCAAGCTTCGCCTTGTTTTTCTGCCCGTGGATCTTTGGGCCGTAGGCAATGTTTTCGTAGATGGACTTTGGGAAGGGGTTTGGCTTTTGGAATACCATCCCCACTTTCTTGCGCAGGGCAATCGTGTCGTAGCCGCTGCTGTAAATGTCTTTGCCGTTGAACAGCACCTGACCCTCGATTCGGCACCCTTCCACCAGATCGTTCATCCTGTTGAGCGACCGCAAAAACGTGGATTTTCCACAGCCGGAGGGGCCGATCAGGGCGGTAATGTCGTTTTTGAACAAATCGATGCTGACGTTTTTCAATGCCTGGAACGCGCCGTAATGGAGGCTCATGTCCCGGATTTCAAACGCTTTTTCTTTTTTTGCCATTTCCCAGTTCCTCGCCTCTTCTCCATTTCCCGGCTCCTCGCCTCTTTTCCATTTCCTGATCCCTCGTCCCTCGTCTCCTGCGCCAATTTGCCGCCGATGTAATTCGCCAGGGAATTGATCGCCAGCACGATGATAATCAGCAATGCCGCCGTGGCGTAGGTTTTCTCTTCGGAAAGCCCTTCGGAAGCCAGCGTGTAAAGATGCATGGCCATGGTTCTCGTGGAGTCCAGGGGGGAAAGCGGCAGCACCAGGGAGCCGCCGACTGTCAGCATGAGCGCGGCGGTTTCTCCCACTGCCCGCCCGATGCCCAGCACCAATCCTGTCAGGATGCCGGGTTTGCAGCACGGCAGCGCCACCTTCACTACGGTTTCCCACTTTGTGGCTCCCAGGGACAGGCTTCCTTCCCGATATGCCATGGGGACGGTTTTCAGGGATTCCTCCGTGGAACGAACCAGTGTGGGCAAAATCATCATGGAAAGGGTCAGTCCGCCGGAAAGAACCGACCATCCCATCCCCAGGAACACCACAAAAAAGGCAAAGCCGAACAGGCCGAATATGATGGACGGAATGCCGCCCAGCACTTCCGTAAAAAATCGAATCACCCGAATCCATGTCCCTTTTTTCGCATATTCGGAAAAATAAATGGCTGCCGCCGTGCCGATGGGCGTGGCGATGAGGATGGAAAGCAAGGTCACATAGAGCGTCCCTGCGATCATGGGAAATATCCCACCTTCTTTTCCCAGCATCTGCGGTTTTCCCGTGAGAAATTCCAGTGAAATCCCCGGTATCCCCCGCACCAGGATGAATCCGATGATTGCGGCCAGCGTCCCCAGCGTCACTGCGGTTATCAGCCTAATCAGGCAAAAATAGCCATCGCTTTTCCACTTTTTCTTCCTGCTTTGCCGGTTTTTCCCCACGCTTTCCTGCCTCCTTCCCCACCTCCAAACAACGGCGGGAACGTCCACGCATCGTTTTTTCTCACGTTTTCCCGCTTCCTTCCCCAGCTCCAAAGCCCTTCATGACCGCCTGCGCGATGGCGTTGAGCATGACGATGAGCAGGAACAGGACGATGCCGATGGCAAAGAGCGCATCCTGATGCTCCGGCGCAGCGTAAGGCATTTCCATCGCAATGGTTCCCGTCAGGGTCGCCGCGGGATCCAACGGACTTGTGGGCATCTGCGCCATGTTTCCTGTAATCATCAGCACTGCCATGGTTTCCCCGATGGCGCGCCCCATGGCCAAAATGATGGAAGAAAGGATTCCCGATTTCGCCGCTGGAAGCAGGATCCTGGAGATGGTTTCCCATTTGTCCGCACCCAGAGCCAGAGAAGCCTCGTCCAGTTCCCCCGGCACCGCCCGGATGGCGTTTTCCGAAATGCTCACGATGGTGGGCAGAATCATGATCGCCAGAACGATGGCTCCGGCCAAAATGCTGAAACCGCTTGCCGCCGCATCCGGGTTCCAGAGCCGCACGATGGGCAGCATCCAATCGCGAATCGCCGGAACGATGATTTCCAGTCCAAAGAAGCCGTACACCACAGAGGGGATGCCTGCCAGGAGCTGGATGGCTCCTCGAAAAAAACGGGCAATCCCTGGCTTTGCCATTTCCGCCAGGAAAATCGAGCAGCCCAATCCCGTTGGAATCCCAATGAGCAGCGCACCTATGGAAACGCTCAGGGTTCCTGCGATGAGCGGCAGTATCCCATAGCTGCCGCTGGTGGGGTTCCAGTCATTTCCAAGGATAAAGCGGAACACGCCGTAATCGGCCAAAACCGGGAGGCCGGAAAGGAACATAAAGACCGTGATGAGGCCAACGGCTGCCACAGATGCCGCCGCGCACAGGAACATCGCTTTTTCAATTGCCTTTTCTCCCACTTTCATGGTCGATTCCACCTCTGCCCGTTACGCTGCCGGGATGAACCCCGCCTCTTTTGTGATGTCCTGCCCTTCCTGGCTCTCGGCGAAGTCGATGAAACTCCTAGCCGCATGGGATGCGTGGCTGTTCATCACATACAGGAATGGCCGCTGGAGCTTGTAGCTGCCGGAAAGAATGTTGTCCGACGTGGGCGCAGCGCCCTCTATCTTGACGCTTTTCACCGTGTCGTCCAGAATGTTTAAGGAAATGTAGCCGATAGAACCTGGCGTTTTGGCTACCGTTTTTTTGATTGCGCCTGTGGAGGGCTGCACCAGGGCCGCTTTTGTCGTGTGATCCACCCCTTCCTCCGCAATGCCCGCAATGTCCGTAAAGGAGCTTCTGGTTCCTGCGCCCGCTTCCCTGGAAATGACAGTGACGGGACTGTCCGCTCCCCCGATGTCGCTCCAGTTTTTGATTTCCCCGGTGTAAATCCCTTTGACTTGCTCCAGCGTCAGGTTCCCCACTTTCACGTTACGATTCACAACAACTGCGATTCCGTCCCTGGCGATGACGCATTCCGCTGCCGCCGCGTTTTTCTCATCGCCCTTGACTTCCCGGGACAAGGCGCCGATGTCCGCGATGTTTTCCCGGATGGCTTTGATGCCCTGCCCGGAGCCGCCGCCCTGCACCTCGATGGCGATGTCGGGGTTTTGCTCCATATAGGCCTCCGCCAGCGCTTCCGAAAGGGGTTGCACAGATGTGGATCCTGCGATGACGATGGTGCTTTGTTCCTTTCCGTCCCCGTCCTTTTGGTCGCTGTCTCCGCAACCTGCCAGAGCGAGGCAGACGAGGCATATCGCCAGAAACCTTGCGGCCATGCCCGCTGTCTTTGATGTAGGGGATGCGCAGTTCCATGGATGCAACCATAGAAACCTTGCCGCTGCGCCTGCCGCCTTTGATCCTGCCACAACTCGTTTGTTCATCGCCTTTTTCCCATCCTCCCTGAGCGGTTTTCGCTTTCATGTTTCACTGGTTCCATGGGTTTAGTCTAACCAGTTTTTTGGGAAAATTTCAGGCTTTTGACAAACTGCTTCGAGATTGATAAAATCTGATGGCATGTCAGATGAATTTGTTACAAAGCTTTTGGCAAACTGCTTTGTGATTGATAAAATCGACAAAAAAGACAAAAAATGAGAAGGGAACGTTGATCTTTCAACGTTCCCTTTGGTCGAGGCAGCAGGATTCGAACCTGTGGCCTTTGCGTCCCGAACGCAACGCTCTACCAAGCTGAGCTATGCCTCGCCCTGACTTTTCCTATTATACACGCATTGGGCGATTCCTGCAACTGAAATTTTCAAAGTTTTGCCCGAGGCTCCAATTGACCGAAAATTTCATTTTTTTGTTCCGGGCAAAGCCGCTCCGGGGAAATCCTGGCTTTCTTTTCACCCCAAACAAATTCTAAGCAACGTCTCGATCCCCACTCCCAGACAATCCTCATTGACCTGGAAACGCTCCGTATGGAGCGGGGCGTTTTCCCGCCCCTGGAATCCGCTGCCCAAAAAGAAATACGCACCCGGCACATGCTGCAGGTAAGCGGAAAAATCGTCCACCGTCATGGATGCCCGCTTTAATTCCCGCACTTCTCCCGGCGCGGCTCGCTGCACTTGCTTGACGCAGCCCGCATCGTTTACCAGGGGTTTGCAGCCGGGAACGAAGTCCAGTTCGATGTCCACGCACAGCACCTGGGACAATCCCCTGGCAATGACGTTCATGCGACTGCACAGCAAATCGCACACTGTGGCATCCTCCCCGCGCACGATGCCCTTCATGCTTACTTGACTGGCCAGGACGTTTCCCGCTTTTCCTCCTTCGATGCGCCCAAAGGTAATCAATCCCGCTCTGGCAGGGTCCAGATCCCGGGACAGGATGCCCTGGCACATGGAAATAAATTCCGCCGCTGCGTAAATTGCGTCCCGCCCCAAATGCGGTTTTGCGCCATGTGCCGATTTGCCGCTGATTTCCGCCTGGAACACCCGGGATTCCCCATGGACGATGCCGTATTGAATGCCTATGATCCCAGCGGGAAGCTCCGGCTTGACGTGGAAACCGAAAACCCGATCCACGCCCTTCAGCGCGCCCGACTCGATCAAGCCCTCGGCACCACCGCTGCCCTCCTCGTTCGGTTGGAAAATCAGGCGGATGTGACAGCAAAGCCGTTCCTGCAAGCGGCACAACGCCTGGGCAAGCCCCACCAAAACAGCCGCATGGGCATCGTGGCCGCAGGCATGCATGATCCCAGCACGCCGGGAGCGATAGCTCACCATGGTTTTTTCCGAAATGGGCAGCGCATCGATATCCGCCCGAATGGCCAAAGTCCTCGCTTCCCTGGCTCCTACGCCTGAACCCTTGATCTCAGCCACAATTGCCGTGGCAAGGGGCCGCTCGATGCCCATGCCAAAGGCTTTCAGCTTTTTCCCGATCAGGGTGGCGGTTTTGAACTCTTCGTTCCCAAGCTCCGGCCAGCTGTGGATTTCCTCGAACACCGCCTTTGCCGTGCGGCTCGCTTCCCGAACGTATTCTTCCAGGTTCTGTGCAAGTTCCATCAGGTCACCTCTCTCCGACATAAATTCCCTACCATATCTATGCCCAGGTGGGTGGAATTATGCGAGGCGTTTCCCGGCAGAATGAGATCCTT
>CAZVBL010000086.1:0-6463 GCA_964625475.1 uncultured Zhenpiania sp.
TATGAGTGTAAGACTAAATTCAGCCCAATGTGGAATTTACTTTTTTATTTAAGGTCCAAAGATGGGGTTTGTCGAAACATATTGAAAAACACCTTCCTGTCATGTATAATAAACGAGGCAGACAACACAAAGACAAATGAAGGAGGCGTCTCCATGGGAAGACACGGCACAATCGCAGGAAGAAAAGAAAAACAGGACGCTAAGAGAGCGGCGGTCTTTACGAAATACGCAAGAGCCATCACAGTCGCGGCAAAGAACGGCGGAGATCCGGAATACAATGTTGCGTTGAAGCACGCCATTGAAAAAGCGAAGGGCATCAACATGCCCAACGACAACATCAAACGGGCCATCAAGAAGGGAACCGGAGAGCTGGCTGGCGAGACTTACGAGACCGGCAGGTTCGAGGGCTACGGTGCAGCAGGCGTCGCCGTTATCGTGGACATTCTGACGGACAACAAAAACCGGACGACAGCGGCGCTGAAGCACGCTTTTGACAAGTATGGCGGCAATTTAGGCGCACCGGGGTGCGTATCCTACATGTTCGACCAGAAGGGCGTCATCGTCATTGAAAAGACGGAAGACGTGGACGAGGATTCCCTGATGGAGGCTGCGCTGGAAGCGGGCATGGACGACATGGTTGCTTATGACGATTGCTTTGAAGTCCTTACCGACCCGGCGGATTTCAACGATGTGAGCGAAGCGCTGAAAGAGGCGGGATACGAATTTGTGGAAGCGGACGTGGAATACCTGCCGTCCATGGAATCAACGCCAACGGAAGAACACGACATCAAGAACCTGAAAAAGATGATTGAACTGCTGGAAGACAATGATGACGTGCAGAAGGTCTACCACAACTGCACCGTGGATCTGGAAAGCTGACCAGCGCAAAAGAAAAAACGCAAAATCTCTTTGTTCGACCTTTCATCGAACAAAGGGTTTTTTGTTTCTGCATGTGGGAAACGCGGCGCGCAGCTTTCCGCAGGATCGGGAAATCCACAGTTACAGTTGCAATGGAACGGCAAAGCCGACTTTATTCTAAGGAGAAGGACAACATGCTTGACTTACACATTCATACAACCTGTTCAGACGGCCAATACACGCCGCAGGAAATCGTTTCCCTTTCAAAGGAAAAAGGACTTGAGGCCATCGCCATCACCGACCATGACGTGATCGATGGGCTGAAGGAAGGCGCCGCCTGCGCCAGGGAGCAGGGGGTCGCGTTCCTCAACGGCATTGAAATCAGCCTGCAGGGAAACAAAGAACTCCACTTGCTGGGTTACGGCATCGACCCGGACAACCCAAAACTGAAAGAAACCTCCGATTGGTTCAAACGCCAGCGAGATGAGCGCGATGACAAGATTTTTGCATATCTGGCCGAACGGGGCATTAAGTTGGAAGTGGATCACCTGAAACGAATCGCGCACAAGGACAAGACGTTTGGCAGACCCCATTATGCCCAGGCGATGGTGGAGCGGGGCTATGTCAAGACCGTCCAGGAGGCCTTTGACAAGCATTTGGCCGTGCCGGAGTTTTCCCGGATTGAACGCCCCAAGCTAAAGGCGGAGGAAGGCATCGAATTGATTTTGCAGGCTGGGGGATTTCCCGTGCTTGCGCACCCCAAGCTGCTGCGCCTTGCGGACGATGAACTGGAGGCGCTGGTACGGAAACTGACAGCCTTGGGCCTGAAGGGCATGGAATGCTTCTACAGCCTGCACAGCGAAAAAGAGACGGAACAGTATTTGCGGCTTGCAGAAAAAAACGGGCTGGCTGTAACGCTGGGTTCGGATTTTCATGGGGAACGGGTGAAACCATCCATTGCACTGGGCACGGGCGTAGATGGCAGCTTGCTGCGCTACGAACACCATCCTGCCTTGAAGCGGTTTGTGGATCGCTGGATCGGGCAATGCGGGTGATGAAGCGGGAGGACTGCCCGGCAGGGGGTTTCAGTGAAGACTTTATGACAAAGAAGAAAATGGTGCGGCTCGCTGCCATCGTCGCATTCCTGCCGCTGTTCTGCGTGGGCTTGGACTCTGTGCTTGCCAACGCCCATACCAATGTGGGAAAACTGGCGTTCAACGGTTTTTACGCAGAGGAAGAAAACACGCTCGATGGCGTTTATTTGGGTTCCAGTGCCGCTTATCGCTTTTGGAATCCGACCAGAGCTTATGAAACGGAGGGAATCAGCGTTTTTTGCCTGGCGACGCCCTCACAGCCAATCGTTTTATACCCTTCCCTGATTGAAGAAGTGGAAAAGACACAAAGCCCCCAGGTTTATGTCTTGGAGCTTCGGGATGCCCTGAGAAGCGCAGATCGGATGAGGGGCATCAATATCCGGCGGGTCACGGACAACATGAAGCAATCCGCCACTCGGATGCAGGCCATCGATGCGGGGCTTGCCTTTGCGGAACAGGGCGACAATGAGGTGAACCTGAATAAAGCGGCGTATTATGTGCCGCTTACCAGGTATTTTTATGGAAAAAGCACCCTTGGTGACGCGTCCATCAAAGAGCTGCTGCTGGAGAAACCTCAATCCCCCACAAAGGGGTTCTTTCTAGGGGCGGGATCCCACAAGAGCAGATCCCAGGAGGAGCCTGTGTATTCGAAGGATCTCCAGCCTTTGGAGCCGGAAAGCAGGGATGCCATGGAGGAATTGCTCGCTTACTGCGCAACGCTGGATGCGGAAGTGCTTTTCGTGCTGTCTCCTTATGCGGAACAGGATGCCCAGGTCATGGGAATGATGAATGCGCTCGTCCAACTGGTGGAGGAGAGCGGCTATCCCATCCTCAATTTCAATACGAAGAAACTTGCGGAAGAACTGGGCATAGACTGGAGCAGGGACTATTACAACCAGCGGCACATGAATCTGCTGGGTGCGCAAAAGTACACGGATTACCTTGCCGACTATTTGGTTGCGCATTACGATCTGGAAGACCATAGGAGCGATGCCGCTTATGCCAGCTGGGATGAAGCCTATGGGTATTATCTGGAGTTCGCCAAAGAAAAATAAAGGAAAAGGGCTTACTTCAATCGGTGAAATTCCGGCTTCCGTTGCCGAAATGCGCATTGATAGCGGAACCCCAGACTTTTTGCCAGTTCATAAGCTTCTTCAAAATGATTGGCCAGCTGCCCCGGTTCGTGGGCATCGGAGCCGAACGTCAGGATTTCTCCCCCCAGTTGCCGGTACAGGTCCAGAACCTCTTTGCGAGGCAGCCACATGGAAGATCCGTATTGAAAGCAGGAAGTGTTGATTTCGATTCCCTTTCCATCGTGGATGATGGTTTTCAGCGTGTCCTCGATGATGTCCATGTAAGGCCTGTAATCGGAATCCCTTCCGATATAGCGGTCAATCAGGGTCAGATGGCCCACAACATCGTAGTCCTGAAATTCTTTCAAGCATTGATTCATGTCCATGTAATAGGTTTCCAAAGAGGCAGGAACGTCCAGCCTGGAAAAATCGCATCGGTACAAATCCACCTTTTCCAGGCAGTGGAAGGAACCGATGATGAAATCGTAGGGAAAGCCATGAGCCACGCGGCGGCCTTCTTCATGCTGCCCCTCCATGATACCTAGCTCGATGCCCTTTACGATGGAAATCCTGTCCGCATATTCTTTCTCCGCCTCTACGATGGCTTTCCCATAAGGTTCAAAATCCAACTGAAAGGAAAATTCGGCATCTTCAAATCCAGGGTCGTGGTGATCGGTGATGGCCAGCTCTTTTATCCCGCAGCCGATTGCGCTTTCGATCATCTTCTCCATGGGCGTGCTGCTGTCATCGGAAAAAGCGGTATGGGTATGATAGTCGTACAGGCACATAGGGAACCATCCTTTCTGCATTTCATCGTTTCATGATTCATGATTGGCAACATCACTATCATAAGCGAAACGCCCTTGTTTTTCAAGGGGATTTGCCCAAACGAAGAAAATTCGTTGCGGGCTTTCCAAACGTATGCCGTAAATTGCCCCAGGGACATGGATGTAGCCGGAATCGGTGTTTTCGCCTGCGCAGGCCTGTGTGTTGAGACAGGGGGGGTGGAGCATGGGCATCAAAAAAGGGACGCTTTCACCTGCGCAGGCCTGTGCGTCGAGACCCCTGGCGATTGTACCGCACCCCTCCTTTGGACTTTCCTCCACATCGAAGCTGGATTTCAAAACACCGGCCACAGTCTGCTGCTGGAAAATACCCGGATTTCGCCTGCGCCAGATGTGGGTTCCAAAACGGAGAGCGAGGCGGAATCAAAACCTGCGCATATTCAGCCAGCCGCCTTAATAAAATGAAAAGAACCGACAGGGAGGTGCTATGGCCATGAAAGAGGAGCTGCTGTTTGACTTTGCCATCAACATGCCCAGGGTGCTGGTCAGCGGCAATACGGTGATTTTGGACAATGTAAAAAAGCTGGTGCTCCTGTCAAAGGGACAGATCATCGTGCATCATGGGCAGCGGTTCACCTCGGTGGCGGGAAAGGATCTGCTGATCAAAGAGCTGAAGGATGAAAGGATGCTGATTACCGGTGAGTTGGAACAACTCCAGTTTTACGGAACATTACAGGAAAATAAGGATTGAAGGGTTCCAGATAGACAGGCTGCTGGACAACTGCATGAAACAGGGTATCCGGCTGCGGCAGGTGGAGTTTGTCAGCGACCTGGAAGTCACGCTCCTGGTGGGCGCAGGAGATTTTAAAACGCTGAAAAGGCTGGCAAAGAGCAGCTATAAGGTCACGGTTTTGGAGGAGCGTGGATACAAATACGTCATCGGGCGGCTTTGGCGGAAGAAAATCACCATCGCAGGCGTTTTGATGGCGTTGGGCTTTTTATATTACCAGAGCCTGTTCATCGCCGAAATCCAAATCGATGGCTACGAGAAAATCGATGAGCCCCATCTGCGGCAGACCCTGGCGGCGGCGGGGCTGTACGAAGGATGCCGCAAGGACATTGACCTGAACAAAGTGAAAATCCGACTTTACGAGGAATACGATGAAATTTCCTGGGCAGGCATCACATTCCAGGGGAACCTGGCGCAGGTTTCCATCGCAGAAGGGGAAACGCCCGTGGAAACCAAGGTGGAACAGAAAACCCCCTGCGACATTGTAGCGGACAAAGCCGGTTACATCGACAAAATCGTGCCCATCGAAGGGCTGCGGGCCGTCAAGGACGGGAGCTATGTGAAAAAGGGAGACGTTCTCATTACGGGAACCGTGCCGCTGCGAAACGTGGCCTACGGAACGGAATCGGAGGGAGAAACGGAAACCTACGTCCATGCGGAAGGGACGGTGCAGGCGAAAATCCCAGAACGGCTGGTGTTTTACGGAGAACGCTACAGGCGCATCAAGACCAGGACCGGAAGCAAAATCTGGGGAATTTCCCTCAACGGCCACAATTCGGCAAAAGCCATGAATCATTACGAGGCTTCGGTCGTAAAAACGAAAAACATCATCGACATCGTCCGCCCCTTTCGTCTCAAACTGGATGCCATCTGGGTGGAAGAAGTGGCGCTTTCCCAGGCCGAGATCGAAGACGATGCCCTGAAAAAGACGTTGAATGCCCAGATTCGCAGGCATGTGAAGAAAAATTTGCCGGAAAGCACGCAAATTTTAAATAAAAGCCTGAACTTTTCCCGGGAAAAAAACATCGTAACGATTGGCGTGACGCTGGAAACCCAGCAGGAAATCGGCATGGAAAAGGAGATCGCAGTTGACAAAAAGCATGAAAAATAGCATGCTGCTGCGGTATATTAAGGCGCAAGCTACGAACCGCCACTTGAAGCAGATGGTGCTTTTCCCCTTGGATGCATCTACTCCTACGCTTATCATTCCAAACCTCCTCTGTTCTATATAACAGTTCCAGGACGGAAATTCAAGCGAAAAACAGAAAAAATCATGTTTTCGCAGGAAAATATCTTGATTTTGCTCGTTTGAAGTTATATAATGGATGAAGTGAGCCAGTGAGCGTTTAAGATATAACGGCTGAAAGCGAGGCAATGATATGGCTATAAGCTACAAAAAATTATGGAAGCTTCTGATTGATAAAGATATGAAAAAGAAGGATCTACAGAAACTCGCAGGTATCAGTTCGGCTTCCATAACGAAGTTGGGCAAGAATGAAAATGTGAATACTGAGATCATAGAGAAAGTCTGTGTGGCGCTTCAATGTGATGTGAGCGACATTATGGAGATGACGGAGGATAAGTGATAGGTAGGGAACAATCAGATTACTTTGTTTCCGGTTGTGGTATTATTCCGAGTGAGAAAATTAAAAAGAAGGATAATGATTATGGCAAATAGCAAAACGAATGTTAATATAGGATTTGAAAAACAGCTGTGGGATGCAGCTTGTGTGCTGTGGGGTCATATCCCGGCAGCAGAATACAGGAAGGTAATCATCGGGCTTATTTTCCTGCGCTATATTTCAAGCGCCTTTGAAAAGCGGTATCAGGAACTTGTCGAGGAAGGTGACGGCTTCGAGGATG
>CAZVBL010000087.1:0-6061 GCA_964625475.1 uncultured Zhenpiania sp.
CTTTCTTCTTTATGCGTTGAATGCATAAACGCACTGTGGTTCCATCGCTTTTCCTCCAGAATCTGTCCCTCGATCCCTGGGGGTTTGTGCGTTATTGCGTTTATTTCCAGTTGACAAAGTTTTCTGTTAGTTCTATAATAATTATGTTTGCGCTTAACAGAGCAAAATACATATCATGCGCTTTATTTACTGATTCATTTTTAAGGAGGTTTATTATGGGCAAAAAAATACCAATGTGGCAATGCGTCCTCGTGATGGTTGTCATGATCGTCCTCATGATTTGGGGCGTGATGAAGTGCGAAGCAGGTGAGGCCAACTTCGTGCTGGTTCTCTCGGGCGCATTTGCAGCCCTGGTCGCCCTTGCGAACGGCTGGAAATGGAATGTCCTGGAAAAGGGCATCCTGGCCGCAATCGACAGAACCATGCAGGCGATCCTGATCCTGCTGGTCGTGGGTTTCATGCTGGGATCCTGGATGGCTGGCGGCGTCATCCCAACCATGATGTACTACGGCATCAAGGTCATCGCGCCGTCCATCTTCCTGTTTACGGCCTGCTTGCTGTGCTCCATTGTGTCCCTGGCGACCGGATCCTCCTGGTCCACGGCGGGATCCATGGGCGTGGCCTTGGTCGGCGTTGGCGTTGCCCTCGGCTTTCCGGCACCGATGACGGCGGGCGCAGCCGTGTCGGGCGCTTACTTTGGGGACAAGCTGTCGCCGCTGTCCGACACCACGAACCTGGCTCCCGCCGTGTCGGGATCGACGCTGTTCGAGCACATCGGCCACATGGTCAAGACGACCGGCCCTTCGCTCGTCATCGCACTGATCGCTTACCTCGCCATGGGGTTTTTCGGCGACCACGGCGGAACCGCTGATACGGAAACGATCAACCAGATCCTGGAGTTCATCACGGACAATTACCAAATCAACATTTTGTGCCTGATCCCGCCTATCTTCGTAATCACGGCGGTCATCCTGAAGCTGCCGGCGCTGCCGGCCCTCATGGGCGGCGTGGTGCTGGGAATCCCGTTCTTCCCCATGCAAGGTCATTCCCTGATGGAGATCCCGAACTACCTGAACTATGGCCTCAGCGTGGACGTCCCCGAAGGCGCAAGCGGGATCATCGAGGAAGTGGCCTCGCTGCTGTCAACGGAAGGCGGCTACGGAATGATGTGGACGATCCAGCTGATCATGTGCGCAATGATATTCGGCGGCATCGTCGATTGCACAGGGATCATGGGAACCCTCGCAGCGGGGCTCATGAAGCTGGCAAGAGGAACGAGGGGCGGGATGGTGACGGTCACCATCTTTACCTGCATCCTCGTGAACATCCTCTGCTGCGACCAGTACCTGTCGATCATCCTGACGGGGAGAATGTACAAGCAGTCCTTCGAGGACAGACGGCTCAAGGCGAAGAACCTGTCTCGGTGCCTGGAGGATTCCGGCACGCTCACATCGAACCTGGTACCCTGGAACACTTGCGGCGCCACGATGAGATCCTTCTTGAAGTGCCCACAGTGGGGATCCGGTGGGTATGCGCCTTATGCGATCCTCAACTGGGTCAACCCGCTGGTGTCCATCTTCTATGGATTCACCGGCATCACCATGGAGGAGATGACAGAGGAGGAATACCAGAAGATCCTGAAAGACCGGGAAGAAGAAAAAAGGGCCGAAGCCGAGGCCATGGAGGCTTAGGCGACCCAGGAACAATTAATCTGTTTTATCACTTGCATCAATGTATAAAAATGAATGAATATGGAATGTAATTAAAATAAAGATGCGGCTGTCGGAAATGACGAAACAGTTACATCCGCATCAGCCGAAAGAGCCTGAATCCCACTGGAGCGGCGTGGAACATACGCCGCTCTTTTGGACATAAATGGAAATGCTATCGGCAACGTACAGAATCAGGAGGGTATTATGTCATTCAAAAGCAACGGAACGAGAAGAAACCCGAAAAGGATTCTGTCCTCCATCGTTCTCCTGCTGATCGCCATCTATTTCTTCTTGACCTTGTACACCAAGGGGGTTTCCCTGTGGCGGCTTTTCTTCGGCGGGTTTACCACCTACCTTGCAGTTGCGCTTTTTCGGACTTCCAATGAATGAGCCGATGCGCTGCCCTGCAATCAACGGGGCGCAATCCACGGGGCTGTGGCTCATGGCACATAGACTCGAATTTCCTGCCTAGTCTCTTCCCAGCGTTTTTTTAATGATCCCAAGGAGACTGCGCCCCCATCTGCAAAAATCAGAGTCTTGTCCTTTTCCGGGTTCCTTATGATTGTATAGGCTTGATTTTTGCGGTCAACCAGGGCATCCGCATCCATGAGGTGTTCCGAGATCATCAGCGGGATCGCACCGTCCTCCGGGTTCCATGCTTCGTGGGACATGGATACTGGCAAAATGCCCTGCTCCACCGCCCACTGGATCGCCCAGCGATTGTACAGATTCAGCCCATAATCCCCGTAGACGGTGACGCCGCAGGAAAGGAACGCATCCAGCCACGCCAGATTGCCGATGGCGATTCCACATTCCCTGACAGCATCTACAATCGCCTCCATGTTTTCTTCGATGTAAGCGTCCAGCTTTCCTTTGCTGACATTCAAGATGTACGGTACGACTTCAACGCCCGGTCTTTCAGGCTGCCGTTCCATGAAAAAGCGAAGGGGCACATAAGCCCTGACACGTTCTGCGTCCAATGCATCCGCAGTTTTCTGAAAATCCCAGCTTTCAAACAGCTCACCTCGATAAAAATAGAACGCCAAGCGTTTTTCAAAAGGAAAGTTCGGCGGGGCGAGCCGTTGGGGGAGCCGTACCCTTTGCCTCGTTTCCATCTGCCGCAATTTCTCCGCTGCCAGTTCCTGCAATGCCTGTCTTCTCAGCTTGTTCAGGGCAGAAACGGGGAGGCTGCAATGTTCCCCCAGTTCCACGGCTATCTTGTCAATTCGGAATGGAGCGTTTCCAGTTTTGCGCAGCTGCTGGCAGACCCTCTGGCTGTCCAAAGGCCGATTTTGTGCCGTTTCCGTCAGGATTTCCGGATTGGAAACGCAGACGGCCACCGTTCCTTCCGAAACCGTCAATGTGGGGGGCTCTCCCGCTTTTGCCACAAAAGACATGGTGGCGGGAATCGTTCTCTTGTGTTTTTTTCCATAAGGCCCGCCCTCCTGATAGCTCTGCCGCAGGCTTTTCATCAGGGAATTTTGTGTGATGCGGTAAACTCCGTTTCCTTTCGCCACGGGATCTTTGATGTCGCCAATTCGGAGGATGCCCCTTCCCTGGGGCTTCAGGAATGTCACCACGTTTCCTGTCAATTTTTTGCTCCTGATTTCCACGCCATCTCCCAGTTCCAGGGTTTCCTTGTCTTTTAGCCGAATGTCCACCAGTTTTTTCCCCTTGACGGGACGCAGGACTGTTCCGATGCAGATGCCCTGGTGCTTTGGCAGTTCGCCTGACAACAGATCCTTTCCAGGGTTTCCCCGCAGATAGCCGTCCGTAAAGCTGCCTCTGTTGAATACCTGCGACAAAACCCGCCTGTCCTCCTCCGAGACCTGATAGCTACCGTTTTCCCGGTGCAGATCCAGGTATTTTCGGTAAATCCTCGTCACAGCTGCCACATATTCGGGGAATTTCATGCGGCCTTCGATTTTCAGGGAAGCGACTTTCGCATCCGCCAAAGCTCCAATGGCATCCAACGCACACAAGTCTTTTGGACTCAGGGCATAGGCGGTCTGTCCATTTTGGCCTTTGTAGGGCAGCCTGCAGGGCTGGGCGCACAGACCGCGATTGCCGCTTCGTTTTCCATCCCCTAACGCCCTGCTCATCTGGCACTGGCCGGAATAGCACATGCATAACGCACCATGGACAAAGACTTCCAGTTCACAAATCCCGGCAGCGGCAATGCGCTTTATTTCCTCCAGGGAAAGTTCCCGCGCCAGGACGACCCGCCTGAACCCCATTTTCGCAGCCATCCTGACCCCTGACAGATTGTAGATGGTTCCCTGGGTGGACAGGTGCAGCGGGAAATCTGGCATGAATCGGCGAATTTGGCTGGCAAGCCCCAAATCCTGCACGATGAGCGCATCCGCGCCTGCTTCGTACAGCTTTGCCGCATACCGCAGCGCTGGCAGCATTTCCCCGTCCGCTACCAGGGTATTGAGGGCAACGTAGATTTTCACGTTCCGCAAATGCGCATATCGGATGCTGTCCCTGATTTCTTCTTCTGTAAAATTGTCCGCATTGATCCTGGCGTTGAACGAGGAACCACCCAGGTATACGGCATCCGCACCGTTTTCCACCGCCGCTGCCAGCTGCATGATGCCGCCTGCCGGTGCCAGCAGTTCCGTTTTTTTCTGTTCCATAACGTCCCCCTGGTGTCGTTGCTATCGTTTTTTTTTATTGCTATTATTTTTCCTATCGTATATAATAACCTCTATATTGGGGGGATTCAAGGATGAAAAAGTATAAAGAGTTTATGAAGGAACGCTCGTTTGCCATGGGCAGCCTGTTCGTGGTCTTTAACGCATTTTTGCTGTGCGTCTTATATTTTGCAGTGAAAAACCTTCATTTGATCGCCGCATATGTCGGGCATGCCCTGTCCGCACTGGCATCGGCTTTTTCACCGCTGCTCATCGGCCTGGTCATTGCATACCTGCTGAACCCGCTGGTATCCACTTTGGATCGGGTGCTAATGCAGAAATTGATGTTCCGCGTCCCGGAGGATCCTGTAAAGGCAGAAAAGCGAAGGAACCTGACTCGCTTCATCAGCGTATTGCTGACCTTTCTCATTGTGATCGCCGTAATCGTTGCCATCATTTACGGCTTTGCGGTCCTGTTGCTGGGTCAGCTCGTTTTTACGGATTTGTCCACCACGTTCAACAGAGTCATGGCAACGTTTCTCGGTTACCAATCGGAAATGAAACTGTGGATTTCCCACAACCTTCCAGAGGGGTTCGTTTCGGACAAACTGTTGGAGGTTGCCAACTCAGTGATCACCTGGTTTTCTGAAAGTTTCAACGCATCTGCCGCAATCGCCACTATCAGTAACATGGTCGGCGGGGTGGTCAATGTGATCCTGGGCGCCATTGTAAGCATTTACCTCATGAAGGATCGGGACTTTTTCCTGGGGCTTTGGCGGAAATTCCTCCATCTCACCATGCCGCAGCGCACCAATGCCGCAATTACGGAAACATTGAACGAGATCAATGAGGTGCTGTCCCAGTTTGTACGGGGTGCGCTCCTGGATGCGGTAATCGTTGCGATTCTCTCCTCCATCGCCCTCTCCGTCATCGGGCTAAAATTTGCCGTGTTCATCGGGGTCTTTGCCGGAATTGCCAATGTGATTCCCTATTTCGGGCCTATCCTCGGCATGATTCCGGCCTTTATCATCGGCTGGCTCACCAATGATCTGGGTCAGGGCATCCTGGCAATCATCGTACTGGTGGTGGTGCAGCAAATCGATGCCAATATCATCTATCCAAAAATCGTTGGATCTTCTACAGGTCTGCATCCGCTGCTGGTGCTGCTGGCAGTCAGCGTATTTGGCTACTTCGGCGGCATCGTCGGAATGCTCCTGGCAGTCCCTGCGGCAGGAATCATCCAAAAATTCGTAGTGAAATGGGCTTACCGCAAGGAGCGAAAATTGGAAGGGAAGCTGGCGAACAGGTCGGGAAGTGCGGGCAAGGAGAATGAAAATCAAAATGATGATGAGGGTGCGGAAGAGAACGGGGATGAAGCCAGGGACGAAGAGAAAAGCGTGAAATCCGAAGATTCGCCTGTGAAGGAAGGATCCACGACATAGCAGCCAGGCTTTCCCGGAAGGACAAGCCTGGATTCGTCCATGTGTCCGATTGTACGAACAAGGCATGAACAAGGATTGATTCCAAGTTGAAGCGCATAACATACAACAAACATCTGTAAAAAAGCGCATAGCCTTTGCCATGCGCTTTTTTGTGGTGTTTTTTATGTTCTTCTTTTGCGGTCTGGTTTTGGTTGGACTTACAGGCACGCTTTCAGCGCTTCCTCGTAAATCTTCAGGCCAGCGTCAAGCTGCTCGTCGGTCACGCACAGCG
>CAZVBL010000088.1:0-5889 GCA_964625475.1 uncultured Zhenpiania sp.
TGGTGACGGAGATCCTGGGCTGATTGCGCCGAAGCGAGATTTTTCGACCATTCCAAGGGCAAGTCTTTCGGCTTGCCCTTTTGATGTTCAAGCGTGCGCCTAAGTGCGGTTTTCACTGCATGCGCTATGTTTTTTCATTTCCCTCGCCGCTTCCAGCTTGCGGTTTGTCGCTGTTTTTCTTATGATGCCTGATTGCGATTGCGATGGACAAGCCGCAGCCTCCCCAGAGGCCGATTGCGGCGATCAGAAACATGACGATGGCACCTGCGCTCATATCAGTTTTCCTCCTTATCAGCGATTTTGTCGAGATCCCGGTAACCGTCCTTTCCTGTCATGGCAGTAAGAAGGTCAGCGAAGATTGCGACAAAGAGGATGGCTCCCCAACCGAATACCGCTACGTCAGAGCTGGCATATTCCCCATAGCCATGATCGATGTAATCCCGCGTGTTCAGGAACAGCATGACCCCAAGAACGATGGTCGTGACAATCCTCAGAGAAAAGACCCACCATCTCCCAATGCTGAAATTGGAATAAGAATTTGCTTCCCGGCGCAGCTTTTCCGCATCGAAGAACCTGGTCACCAAAATGACTTCGATGACGCCTGCGCCTGCGATGCCGATATTGTTGATGAACGCATCGACGATATCCAGGATGTTCATGCCTGCGCCGGTGATGAACAGCAGGCTCAAAACAAAGGCGGGAACCATGACGATGGTAACGGCTCGTTTGTGATCCAGTTCAAATTTGTCGTGGAAGCTGGAAATCACAGCCTGTAAAATGGAAATCAGCGACGTGACGCCTGCGGTAAACAAAGCGCCGAAGAAACAGATTCCAAAGAGTGCGTTCAGCGTTGGCAGGGAGCTGATGGCTGTTGGAAAGGTCATGAAGGCCAGCCCGACTCCTGCGCCCGCCACTTCGCTGACGGGAACGCCCTGCTGCATCGCCATGTACCCCATGATGCTGAAAACGCCGATTCCGGCGAAGACTTCAAAGCCGTGGTTGGCAGTGGCCGTGATGAACGCACTGTTTACAACGTCCGTTTTCCTGGGAAGGTAGCTGGAGTAAGCCAGCATGATGGCAAAAGCGATGGACAGGCTGAAGAAAATCTGGCCATAAGCCGCCACCCACACGCCGGGATCCTTCAGTGCGTTCCAGTCAGGCTTGAACATGTATTCCAGGCCATCTGCCGCTCCCGGCAGCGTAACGCCCCGAATCACTAGTATCAGCATCAAAGCCAACAGGATCGGCATGCAGATTTTGCAGGCCAATTCGATTCCCTTGCTGATGCCCTTGTACAGAATGAAAGCGACAATGGCCCAAATCAGGACAAAGGGAACTATGAATGTTGTCTGGATCCCGCCCAGATCCAAAGCGCTGTCGGTCAGACCCAAAAAGTCCACAAAAAATGCGGATGGATCCGAGCCCCACGCCTGGGTGAAGGAAAAACCGATATAGCAGAGAACCCATACCACGATGGCAAAATAGTAAACGGCGATGACAAAGGCGATCATGGCCTGGAACCATCCGAGCCATTCAAACTTTCGATTCATTCTGGCCCAGGTCACAGGCGCGCCGCCCCGGTAGGTTTTTCCCATGGTGTATTCCAAAATCAGGATGGGAATGCCCGCCGTGATGATTGCGAAAAAATATGGGAGCAGGAACGCTCCGCCTCCGTTGGTCGCCGCAATATAGGGAAAACGCCAGATATTGCCCAGACCCACGGCTGATCCGATGGCAGCCAGCAGGAAGCCCAGTTTTGAATTCCATTGATCCCTCAAAATACAATTCCTCCCACATCAATCGTTGAAATTTGTCAACTCCCAAGACGATAAAACCAATATGGCTACTATACCAAAGAAAGGTTGGAAAGTCAACGGATTCGCCACATGCCCATGATAAAAGCACCGTGCGTCCATCGAAACATGAACTGCGTTCCTGCCTGGAACCAAACCGTTCCAGGCATGGAATGGAATCATTCCAAACCAGATTGGAAAAATTTCTGATAAAATGCGAAATAATTGTTTGAATCCATAGGGAAGCAGTAATATAATAAAGGATAGTCCATTTGTGGGGAAACCGGCAGCGTTGTTCCTTGTCAGGCCGCAGAACCGTCCTGCGGCTCCTTGGCCATTGCGACCGGCCATTGCGACCGGCCATTGCGACCGGCCATTGCGACTGACTATTGCGGTCGGCATTCCCCGCAGAACCATTAGGGTCATCAGGAAAGGCAGCGCAGCATGCACGAATACCCCATCACGGAACAAATCATAAAAATCGCAGAAACGCATTGCAAAGAAGCCCACGGGGAAAAAGTCCGAAAGGTGAATTTGGTCATCGGCGATTATTCCGGCTATGTGGGGGATTCCGTGCAGATGTATTTTGACATCATCAGCGAAGGAACCATGTGCCAGGATGCGGAGGTGGAAATCACCCATGTAAAGCCAAAGCTAAAATGCCCGGCATGCGGCACGCTCTTTGAAAAAAAGCTGCTTGATTTTTCCTGTCCAAAATGCGGGACGGACGGAGGGCCGACGGACATCGGAAAGGAATTTTACATCGAGAGCATCGAAGTGGAATGAAGAAAATAAAGAACGATGAGGGAAAACAGGAGGGAGTATGCACGATATCAGAAAAGTCGATGTGATGGAAGGGATTTTGGATGAAAACGACCAGATTGCCGGGCATGTCAACGAGCATTTGCGCACCCATGGCATATTGGCAATTAACGAAATGGGAGCGCCGGGAGTAGGGAAAACTACAGCTTTGAAGCATATTTTCAAGCATTTGAAGGGCTTCAAACCTTATGTGATCGAGGGTGACATTGAATCGGATTTGGATACGCGGGATTTGCAGGGAATGGGAATCGACACCCACCAGATCAACACATATGGAGCCTGCCATTTGGATGCGCCCATGATTGAGCATACGGTGGGCCACATGTCTTTTGACGAGGCGGGAATGCTTTTCATTGAAAACATCGGCAACCTGGTCTGCCCGGCGGAATTTTCCATCGGCGAGCATGTGATGATGCTCGTTTCCACGGTGACAGAGGGGAGCGACAAACCTTATAAGTATCCCCTGGCCTTTGAAAAAGCGGACATTATCCTTTTGAACAAGATGGATTTGGTTCCATATTTGGATTTTGACGAGGAATTTTTCATGAAGGGCGTTCGCGCACTCAACAAGGAGGTGCCGGTGTTCCCGGTTTCCGGCAAAACAGGGGAAGGCTTTGAGGAAGTGGCCGCCTGGCTCATAGAGCGGGCAGGAAAGCTGCAAGCCAGGAACCGCGACCACCATCATGACTACCATCGCCACGACCACCATGGGAATTGCGATGCTCATGCCCACCAACATGAGCATCGTTAGCACAGCGGTGGACGATGCGACCACCACGAATACCGCCGCCATAAACACCAACGGCACAGCGACTGCGACCTCCGCTGTCATGGACACCGATAGTGTTGCGACCACGAATGCTACCGCCATAAACACTGACAGCACAGCGGCCACCGCTGCCACAAACGCCGACAATCGAATCACGGAACGCATTCGGCTGTGGGGCATCGTCCAGGGCGTGGGTTTTCGCCCCTTTGTGGCAAAAATCGCCGACAGGCTTCGCATGAAGGGGGAAGTGCTGAACATTGGCGGCTTGGTGGAAATCACGGTCACGGACACGCCGGAGCGCATCGGTCGTTTCATCGAGATCGTGGAACGGGAAAAGCCGCTCCCTGCGGAAATCGTCCACATCAAAAGGAGCAGGGAAGCCTTTCGGGAGTTTTCGGGCTTTTCCATTTTGGACAGCGACAGGGGAGACGATGAAGCGGCTATGATTCCTGCGGATTTAGCCGTGTGTCCCCATTGCCTGGCGGAAATGCGGGATCCGGACAATCCCCGGTATCGGCATCCTTTCATCAGCTGCATGGCATGCGGGCCTCGTTATACCATCATCGACAGGATTCCTTATGACAGGGAAAACACGACCATGCTGGATTTCCCCATGTGCGATTTCTGCAAAAGGGAATATGGCAGCATCCGGGACAGGAGATATCATGCCCAGACCATTTCCTGCCACGACTGCGGCCCGAAGCTGAGCATGGACGTGGAGCAGGGAGCGGAGCTGCTGAAGGCGGGGGAAGTCATCGCGTTCAAAAGCATGGGCGGCTACAATCTGCTGTGCGACCCCTTTGACGATGCAGCCGTGGCAAAGCTGCGGCAAATCAAAAAGCGGGAGCAAAAGCCCTTTGCCGTCATGTTTCGGGATGTGGAGCAGATTCGGCAGCATTGCTGCGTTTCGACCGTGGAGGAAAAGCTGCTGGCTTCTTCCGCCAGGCCGATTTTGTTGCTGGAACGCAAACCGTCCCGGCGCGCCCGGTGCAGGGAATTTGAAAAAAGCCGCTTCATCGGCTCTTTCCTGCCCAGCATGGGGGCGCAGTACCTGCTGCTGGAACACATCAGTCCGCTGATCGTTACCAGCGCCAATTTGTCGGAACAGCCCATCATCAAAGACGATGCAGCGATGAAATCCCTCATGGAGCGGGAACCCCTGATCAAAGCCGTCATGTCCAATGCCCGCAGGATTCAGGCCAGGGTCGATGATTCCGTGGTGCGGGTCATCGATGGGCAGCCGCAGATGATTCGCAGATCCAAAGGGTACGCACCGGTTCCCCTTTATGTGGACACCAGCTTTCAGGGGCAGATTCTGGCCACAGGCGGACAATTGAAAAATTCCTTTGCCCTGACAAAGGGCTCCTTTGTCTACATGAGCCAATATCTTGGCGACATGGACAGCCTGGAAAACCAGGAGATTTACCGGGAAACCCTTGCGCGGATGGAAGGACTGTTTCGCATCAGGCCACAGCTTGCGGTCTGCGATCTGCATCCTCGTTACGATACCACCGCTTTTGCGGAAAAACTGGGACTGCCTCTGATGAAAACGCAGCACCACCACGCCCATGTGGCTTCTGTCATGGCGGAGCACAACCTGAAGGGAAAGGTCATCGGCGTCAGCTTTGACGGCACTGGGTATGGGACGGACGGAGCCATATGGGGCGGCGAGTTCCTCCTATGCGAGGGCGGGGAGTTCCAGAGGATGGACCATCTTCGCTATGTCCAGATGCTGGGCGGCGATGCTTCCATGAAGGAGGCCTGGAAATCGGCGGTCAGCTACCTGCATGCCTGGGAAACGGGACGCTATCAGCAGGAGGAGGGAATCGCCGTGGATCTTTCCCCTATCATGGAGTTTGCCGCGGAGGGAGGCCGCAGGGACTGGCCGGGGGAGGATCTGGCGAAAAAAGCCATTTCCGCAGGAATCAACACCATCAAAAGCTCCAGCATGGGTCGCCTCTTCGATGCGGTGGCTGCGCTGCTTGGAATCAAAGACAGGAACGATTACGAAGGCCAGTGCGCCATATTGCTGGAGGATGCGGCTGCTGCGCCGAAAAAGGACAGGGCGGGCAAACTGGCTCTGGAGTTTCACCACAAAATCGCCAGGATGATTCTGGATGCCTGCCTTGACATTCGGGACAAGACGGGCGTTTCCCAGACAGCGTTGACAGGCGGGGTTTTTCAGAACAAAATCCTCATGGAAGAGAGCTTGTCCCTGCTTCGAAAACATGGATTTCAGGTGTTTTACAATGTTTCCGTCAGCCCCAACGATGGCGGCATTGCGCTGGGGCAGGCGTATATCGCAATGAAAAGGAAGGAGGCCGAAGGAGAGTGGCAATTGAAAAGGAAGGAGGCCGAGGGTGGCAATTGAAAAGGTAAGGGCCTATTTTGAAAGCCTGGGCATCGAGGATCGAATCAGAGAGTTTGGGGAATCCAGCGCGACCGTGGAACTGGCGGCAAAGGCGGCGGGCGTGGTTCCCGGCAGGATTTGCAAGACCATTTCCT
>CAZVBL010000089.1:0-5552 GCA_964625475.1 uncultured Zhenpiania sp.
GGAGCTTATCGGTCAGGATGGGATCTATGCTGACTTTGTGCTTGGGCGGAAAGAGGCGGAAGGCTGGAAGCTTCAAAGCTAAAGCCTGTGATTTTCATTCGCACAGAATATATCAAACAGCCCAAAACGGTATCGGCCATTCCGAACCGTTTAAGAAATAGCGGCCACGTCTGCTGGCGGTTTCGGTACAGAGGCAAGCCCTTACTCTTTGGAAAAGAAAACTGACTTCGCAAAAGGCTAAATTTCAACTTGGCATACAGACCATAACGAAAAAACTCCTCGCCGCACATTTCTGTGATATGCTCCTCCTATGTTTGACAGTGCTTTTTATTCTTTCACTGTCTCTCATAGGGGGAGCATATCACTGTGTAGTGAGGAGTATCTTTTTACACTTATGCATTAATCTCTGTCCCGTTTTTGAAGGTAAGCCGCACATCGTCCTTTTCCAAGCGTATGACTTCATCTGCAGCTTGCACATATGGCAGTATGTTTCGGTTTTTTGTTCAAGCTTTCCGGCGCACCCTGTTCTGCCGACATATCACGCCAATTTCCAGCCGACAGCCTGTTCCCGATCTGTCACGAAGCGCCGGTACAGACCGCCCTCGGCCATCAGGCTTTCATGGGTACCCCGCTGCACGATCCTGCCGCGATCGATGACAAGGATCTGATCTGCGTGCCGCACGGTTTTCAAGCGGTGGGCGATCATGATGACCGTCTTTTCCCTTGTCAGCTCCGTTATGGCATCCATCAGTTCCCTTTCGTTCTCCGGGTCGATATTTGCCGTTGCCTCATCCAGGATGATGATGGGTGAATCCTTCATCATGGCTCTGGCGATGGACAGCCGCTGACGTTCCCCACCGGAGATAGTCCCGCCGCCCTCGCCGATGACCGTCTCATAGCCGTTGGGCAACGCCATGACGAAATCGTGGCAGCGCGCCTTTTTCGCCGCCGCAATGACAGCATCCATGGGGGCTTCCGGCTGCCCGAATCGGATATTGTTGGCAACGGTGTCCTTGAACAGCGTCACATTCTGGAACACAAAGGAGAAGTTCCGCATCAGGCTGTCCATGTCGTAATCTCGAATGCCCACACCGCCCAACGTGACCGTGCCTTTGTCCACATCCCAGAAACGGGAAAGCAGATGGCACAGTGTTGTCTTGCCGCCGCCGCTCGGTCCAACAATGGCGGTGACGGTCTTCTCAGGGATGGTGAGGGAAATGTCGTCAATCACTTTTTTATCACCGTAGGCAAAGGAGATGTTCTCGGCTTTCAAGGCATGGTTTTCCGGCGAGATGTCTCTTCCATCGATGTCCATGGTCGGTGTGTCCAGGATTTCCTGTGCCTTTGCCACACTGATGTCCACCGTGCGAAGCAGCGCAGAATAGGAACCCGCCGATTTCAGCCCCTCCATCATGAGGAAGGAGCAGATGAGCATCATGATGCAGTACAGGAGCGTCATAGCACCGCTGCAATAGAGGTACAGGGAGCAGATGGCCACGGCCACCCCGGTAAGATCAGCCACGAAGCCCTGCAATGTCAACCATGGAATGAACGCCATTTCCATGTCGGTGTTTATTTTCACGCTTTCGTCAATGGCCAAGTTGCATTGTTTCGCCATTTTTCCGATCAAACGATACGCCTTGACCTCTGCGATGCCCTGGATGTACTCCAGAACCTTTTCCACCTGCGTTGAGTCCGCATCCACTTTTTTTGCGGAGAGCCTGGCCCCGGCGTTTTGCAGTAGATGGTTGGCGAGAGCGAATGCGCACAGACCCACAACGCTGACCAAACCAACACGGACATCGAACAGCAGGATCATCAACGTGATGACCCCCGTGGTCATCAGACCCTTAGTCACCATCATGACCACGCGGGTGGCTATGCTTTCCAGGTTCTGCATGGTATTGGTGGCCACAGATGCGATCTGCCCCAAGCTGTTAGCGTTAAAATATCCCATGGGCATATAGCGCATATGTTCGGCGATTTCAATGCGCTTGTCGGCGCAGGTCATATATCCGCCCCGGGTCTGCTGCATGGTGGAAAAATATTTACAAAAAGCCTGCCCCAAAATGGAGACGAGCATGATGCCGGCACTGCCCCAGACGGTGGCGGAGGTGATGTTCCCATCCAGCATTGCCATGACGCACAGCCCGATGGCCGGAAGTTTCAAAGCGGAAAACAGCGCCTCCACAACGCCCAGCACAAGGGAGCGGTAAAACCGCCCACGGTTTTCTCCGTTGCAGAAAGCAAAGAAGTTTTTGAAGGTCTTAAACATGGTACTCGCCTCCTTCCAGCGTGTCGCGGGCCGAGATATGGGCCTCCCACATCTGTTCATACAGGCCGTGCCTGCACAGCAGCTCCTCGTGGGTTCCGGAGTCCTCGACCTGCCCATTGTTGATGACGATGATTTGATCCGCATCCGTAATCGTAGACAGCCGATGTGCAATCACAATCAAGGTTTTGCCTGCTGTCAGCCTGGCAATGGATCGCTGGAGGATGGCCTCATTTTCCGGGTCGGCGTAGGCGGTGGCCTCGTCCAGGATGATGATAGGCGCATCTTTCAGCATGGCCCGGGCGATGGAGATGCGCTGCCGTTCGCCGCCGGAAAGGTGTCCTCCTGCACTGCCCACCACAGTCTGATACCCGCTTTCCAGTTCCGTGATGAAGTCGTGGCAGCCGCACCGTCTCGCCGCCTCCAGGACCTCTTCATCGGTGGCGTCGGGGTCTCCCATGCGGATGTTTTCCATGACTGTGTCGTCAAAGAGGAAATTGTCCTGGGAGACATAGGCAATCTGTCTTTGATAGGTTTCAGCGGACAGATTCCGAATGTCCACGCTGCCCACTGTGATGCTGCCATCGTTCACATCCCAATAAGATGCCAGGAGCTTGGCGATGGTGGACTTCCCACTGCCGGAGGGACCCACAAGGGCATTGAACGTACCCGGTTCCATAGACAGGGTGACTCCATGGAGCACCTCTTTTTCGTTGTAACCGAAACGGACGTTTTCAAACGCCACGGAGCAGTCCCTCGGCGCGGCCTTGTCCCGGTTCGGTCGCTCCAGTTCTTTGGCGGAGATGATGCCCGTGATCTGCTCCATGACGGAGTCCAAAACATGGATGTCGTCCGAATAGGACATGCAGGCGATGACCGGCTCAAACAGGGCAACGGCCAGCATGACGATCAGAACGAACTCCGAGGCCGGCAACGTCCCGTTTGACACAAAATGGATCCCCACCGGCAGAATGGCAATGAGGGTGGCAGGGATGACCGTAAGCGCCAGGCAGAAGAATGCGTTGCATTTCCTCATCCAGTCGATATAACTGCCCGCACCCTCCTTTGCCGCCGCCACAAACTTTTCGTAAGATCCCTTTACTTTGCCGAACGCCTTGATGACCTCAATGCCGCCGATGTACTCTACCGTAACGTCGTTCAGGTTTTTGGTGGCCCGGACTGTGCGATCATAGTTGGGCTTGTAGTCGATCATCATGCCCATATAGAATGTCAGACCAACCGGGAAGGTGATAAGGGCAACAAGCCCCATGCGCCAGTCCAGGATGAATACGTAGGCAAGCATGAGCACACTTGCCAAAAGGTTTGACGTAAACTCTGGCAGGATGTGCGCCAGCGTTGTTTCCATGCTGTCGATTCGCTCCACAATGATGTTTTTCATATTGCCGGAGCCGTAGCGCTGCACGTCGCCTAAAGACATGACGGAAAGCCGCTCCAGCGCGCACTTGCGCATAGTGCCCAGCACATGGAAGGTGGCCTTGTGCGATTGGGAGGTGGAAAGGGCGTGGAACAGCTGCTTCCCAAGAAAGCAGAGAGCCATCAATCCGCATTTTGCAAGCATGCCCCAAAAATCCCTGCCACCGCCCAACAACCCCGCAATCAGGCTCGCCATAATGAAATACGGGATCATTTGGCACAGGACGCTGAGGGTCGCCAACGCAACGCTGGCGATATATGCGCTTTTCCGCTCCCCGGCGAACGCAAAGACCCAACTCCATGTGGAACGCTTTTTGTCTTTCATTTTGTCTTTCATTTCGATATCACTCCTCTCGAATTCCTGTATTCCAGCGGTGTCTGCCCCATTGCCTCATGGAACGCCGCCGTAAATTTGCTGGGGCTGTTGTAGCCCACCATCGCCCCGATCTCAGACACCTTCAGATCCTTGCGCATGATCAGCAGACCGGCGGCCTTGCCCATGCGGTATTGCTTCAGATAGGCATAAATCGGCTTGCCGTAAACGCTCTTGAAGCAACGCTTCATGGTGGTCAGGGGAATGGAAAAGCGCCTGGAAAGCTCCTGTGCCGTATAAGCCGTGGTCAGGTCGGAGGTGATCAGTTCGTGAATGGCTCGTATTTTTTCCACCTGACTTGCGTAGAAATACGGTTTATCCACCTTGTATGGGCCAACTTCCATGCCGTTCAAATAGACCAGAAGCTCTACGATTTTGATCTTGAAGTATTCCTTCTGTACCCGCCCCGGCAGCTGGTAAAGCTGATAGAACAAATGCTCCAGCGCCGGTTCGCCTCGGATGACGAACGGTTCGTCATTGGCGCAGAATTTCTCCGTCAGGTTTTCCAGACGAAAGCTGAAGCCCGGCATTTCCCTGTGCAGGGATTCCTCCGCGTAATTTTTCTGAAAGCCAATGGTGATGCCGTGATAGTGGGACAGCGGAAAGCGGCAGATGCCGCTGTGGTGAACCCTGGTGTCGATCCGCAAATCCCCCTGCTCCATATAATAGCGGACGCCGTCAGGCTCCTGCATTTCCATGCGCCCTTCCCGGCAATGGTCGATGCCGAGCAGGGAGTTTACGTTGGAACTGCTCGAAATGCACTCTGGCATATGAAAGTCGTTGTACATCAGGTATACGCCCTCAAACACCTGATACAAGGTCATGATGCCCTCGCCGTCCTCGCCGGAGATTTTCATGACCATGCAGTCGTCATGCTCCAGGATCACGGCGATGCTGGAAGCGGGATCCAGCTGCTTAAGCAGATCCCACACCGGCTCCTGTCCTTTTTTCATTCCAAAGCACCTCCTATTGTCACGATGGGGTCGCAGCGCTCTCCGATAGTTAGCTAAACCTAACCACGAGTGAAAAATCAGCGCATTAAAATGCGCAGATACAGTATAACAGACTGCTGTGGATGATTCTATCACATTCTGTTCATTCTGTTCCGATTGGACAGAAATATTTTCCTCAATTTTTTTCCTGTGGCCATAGTGGAAGCTGCAGTAAGATCCTCCACATGGCCTTTCGTTTTTGTTTCTCTCGCAGACAGCAGCCATACGCATGAACACCATTCGCATGACTCGTTGCATCAATCTGTATCTCATTTTTCATATACATCCCGGTAGGAAAACTTTCAGTCGCACCGGAAAGCCAGGTGCGCTTGATCCTCGGGAACAGCACCCCGCAGCCCCTAACAAATTCTTAATCACCGTAATAAAAAGTTTCTATTCTTCTCTGTTTAAGAGTCGCTTGTAACCTAAATCCATTCCGATTGCGCCAAGCGGTGCGGTAATCAAAATAGATAATACAGCG
>CAZVBL010000090.1:0-5548 GCA_964625475.1 uncultured Zhenpiania sp.
TCGGGATTGACCTCTATTTCTTTTTCCAAAAACTCCACAACTATTTTACACTAACCTCTTTGCCCTTTGGCCACGATGGTTTCCTTCGCAGGGAATCGGTTTGTCGCATTTCTGAGACATGGTCATTTGTGGTCTGCCTGGACATCATGATTCGTGGTTTATAATGTCTTGTATCCTATTTTGGTTTTGACATTCCGCTCAAGATTGAGTAGAATGAGCTTAAATAAAATTTGACTATTGCCCCGAAATCATGTATAATGGACAAGCCCTGATGGGAACGGCGATACATGCGGATGTGGTTCAATGGTAGAACTCCGGCTTCCCAAGCCGGCAGCGAGGGTTCGATTCCCTTCATCCGCTCCAATGAAAAGATTCTCACAAGCCTGGAATGGTTCGTGAGAATCTTTTTTGCATGCAAAGTCTTTTCCCAACGCAGGGAAGCAACCTGCGACCCAATTGCCTCCCGCCTACAGCCCGGACGATTCCTCCGTCAAGGTTGATGCAGGGAAGCAACCTGCGACCCAATTGCCTCCCTTCTGCAATCGCCCGCTCTCTATCTCCTGTCTAATCCTCGCTGTTAAACAGCGACTCCAGCTTATCCGCATGCTTCTCGAAAATTTCAAGCAGATATTTGTTCCAGTGCCGCGCATCCTGATCGGCGCTGCCAAACACATAGTCCTCCTGCCCATAGTCCAGCACGTCAAAGCCCGGCACGGCCTTGCTTGCGCCTGCCGTGCGGTAGGCCGCCGCATCCGCCAGATCAAAGGAAACCGTTGTTCCCTTGAGGTTGACCCATTTGTGGATATCGCTCCCGGAGGCTTCGGATGCGTCCCCGTTTGCCCTTTGAGCCTGCGCCGCCGCTTTTTCAATGGATGCCGCCCCGGCCACATGCTCACCATACATCTGATCCACATACAGGCTGAAGGAATCGCCCAAAACCTCGGACGGCACATGTCCCCCGTCCCATTGCCATTCGATCTGGGCATCTGCGCCGGAGTTGAGCCATGCGATCTGCAGGTTCAACGAGTTGAACATGGAAATGTCGCCCTCTGCCGCACCTGACAAAAGCTTTACCCATGTGGGATTCTCCGTATCTTCCGTCCCAATATATTGCAAGGGGTTATACAGGGACACGATATTGTTTCCATATTGATCGCCGGCTTCAATCCCTTCAATGTCCGCCTTGTAGGCCGCCACCATTTCTTCATAGGTGGAATAATTTGCCGAGTCGGTTTTCCCAGTGGCGGACTGGGTCGTGCCTTTGTCAGGCGTGCCGGCAATCGCATTTCCTGCCGCATCATCTGAAGCTCCGCCGCCAGGTTCCATGACGCCGTCAGGCTTTTCCCCGTTTTCCGCTCCGGGTCCTGCGGCGAGATCGCCCTCAGGCAACGTTCCTCCAAAGCCGCCTTTCTTCTCTCCATCGGCCAATCCATCGCCCGGCCGTTTCCCTGCATTTGCAGGAGGCTCTCCGTCCATCCGGTTTCCCCCGCCTCTCATGGCACCTCTTTCACCGGAAGAGCCCTTGGCATAACGCCCTTCCAGGAAAGCCTGCGCCTTGTCCTTGGCAGTCATCTTCGCGACTGCGGCATCGGAAAGGGACTTTCCATCTGTGTCAAACCATGTCCAATCATCGGCATAATCCAGGTTGTCCACATACCATTGCAGGTTCTCCGTAAATTCCGCAAGGTAAAGATCCAGGTACGTGCCATAGTATCCGTTGGTGTCAGGATGCGCTTTCAAGTCATATTCGATGGTCAGGGAAACGGTGCTGTCCAAAGCGCCGTCCCCATCGAGATCAAAGCCTACCGCATCTTCCGCAACGGACAAATCCTGCTCGTTGATATATTCTTTGTAAGCCTGGGACAAATATTTCGCAAGCTGCGCCTGAAAAGACGTGCCGAAGGAATAATCCTTGTCCAGGAAGTATTCAAAAGCGAGCGCCATGTCGGCTTCATAAAGGGACGTGATGGGGCTGTAGGCAATGCAGCCCCAGGCTCCGTCTGAGATTTCCACGTCTTCGCCATCGATGGTCACGGTGGTGGAATAACTGTCGTCCCCGGCTCGATAGATGCCAACGGCGCCTGCTTCAATCTGGTAATCGTAGAAATCCGAATGATTGGAGGTTGCCGCAAACATGGCCGCATGCGCACCGCCGCCGGAGCCGCCAGTGGAAACGAAGCGATCCACGTCCCCCGGCAAATTGCCCAGGAGAATATTGTATTTTACATAACGCGCCGCCGCTTTCTGATCCACCAGACAGGATGGCGCATCCCCCGTGTACTGGGAGTTGCCTTCCGCATCCGTGACAACATCCTGCTTTCCCCGGTTTCCGCAGGACACGTTGATGTAGCCATCCGCAGCATGCTCCGCAGACGCAGCGGAATTTTCCTGGGAGCTGTACCCGGCAGCGCCGGTGTTGAGGATCACGGGCGCCGTTGATGCAGTATAAACCTGCCCGTTGGTGCTGGTGATCTTCCCTTGATCGTTGATCACCAGGGAACCCTTTTGCGCTTGGGCTGCGCTGTCGGAACTGCCAGAACTGACAGAATCGTCAGACGTGACATCCGCTTTTCCATCCCCGTCCGTATCGATTCCGGCCACATACGCTCCCGGAACGCACACGCTGACCCCCTGCTGATCCGGCAGTTCGGGGTAAGCCACCGCTGACACCACCGATAAAACCCATGCGTCCCCATCGGCGGAGTAAGTCCATTCCTGTTCCTGGTTATTGGCTAAATTCAACGTTTCTTCGATATCAGCTTTTTCCGATTCCGCCTGCTGCTGTCCATTGGAGCAGGCGGCAACGGAAAAAAGTGCGGCCAAGGCGAGCATGCATGCGAACAACGTTTTTTTGCATTCCATCATCAAACCTCCTTGCTATCGTATCGCTTTCGGCTATGGCAGGCGACATGCGTCATCCCATGGCTCGTTTAACCATGGCCGGAACTTTGCGGCATGCGGCCTCGGAAATGGACGCTGCCGAAACCCGCAGTCCCTTTGCCAGCGGCACGATGAACAACCCTTCTTTTTCCAGCCTGCGGCTGATTTCGTCCGGGTTTTCGCATGGTATGGAAATGAAAAAACCCGCATCAAAGGGAACCATGTCCAGTCCGACTTTTTTCGCTTCTTCGGAAAACGCCCTGCCCCTGTGAAGCAACATTTCCCGATATCCAGCCCGCTCATCGGACACCCGTTTCAGCAAAGCCTCATCGCTGTAAACCTTGGAAAGCACCACTTGAGCCAGCTTCGCACTGTTGGACCAGGAGCCTCTGGAGGAAAATTCGCAGACCCGCTTAAATTCCTCCGCGATTTCCCCGGTCTGCGCCATGCAGATCATGGCTCCACATCTGGTGCCGTAAAGGGTGTAGGTTTTGGACAAACTATAGGCGATGATAGGAAGCACGTTCTCCGGCAGGTTCTCCAGCTTTGGGAGAAAGGATCGATAGGCCTCTTCATCCCCTGCGAAATCAATGTACGCCGCATCCACCAACAGCGCGATGCTTTCCGCCGACGCCGCCCCGGAGACCAGTGCGGCAATGACCCGGTTCCAGTCCCCATCCGTCAGGGAATATCCAGTAGGGTTGTGCGCCGGCGTGTTGAGGATGACAACCAGGCTCTTCTGCGCTCCCACCAGTTCGTTGACTTTTTTTTCAAAAGCGGCAGCGCAAAAACCGCCATGCTCGTCAAACATCGTATAAGTGTCGATGCTCCTGCCCAGTTCACCCGCTATGGTGTTATAGGGTGCCCAGTGCCAATCTGACGTGAGAATTTTGTCCCCTGGCCGGGAGTAATTGGAAATCGCATTGCGAATGGCACCCGTGCCGCCTGGCGTAGAAACCGCCTCTACGAACGTTTTCGGCTGGAAACTGCCAAAAGCCGCTTTTTGGACGGCTTTCCGAAAAGCGGGCGTGCCGCCGATAGGCGCATAGTCTGCGAAATCCGCAGGCGACAAACTCCTGACCGCCTCCACCACCGAGGACAGGACGATCAGCTTTCCCTCATCGTCCAAAAGGCTGCCGATGGTGGCGTTGATCACCTGATCTGCGCCTTTTTCCGCAATCATGGCCTTTGCCCTGCTGCTGATGCCGAAAATTTTATCCTCCAAAGGAATGTTTCTTCCATTGCGTTTTGCCAAAATATAATCTTGCATTTCTTTCCACCTTTCATGGTTCTCAAGACTAAGGAACTGTCCAGAAACGCATTTATTCTACCACGAGTCCTTTTCGATTACAAGCAATTGACAGTATGAAAATTTTCAGGAATGGCGATAATAAAGAGTATTGGAGGTGAAACTCATGCGAGAAGCGAAAAAAAAGAAGAAAGACCGGACGGCCCTGGCGCTGGTTCTGTGTTTTTGCGTTGTGGCGCTCACCTCGGTATTCGCAGTGAAAGCCAATTTGGACAAAATCAATCGGGCGGAGGCGAACGTGGAAATATCCAAGAGCGCAAAGGCAGAAACAGAAACCGAGGGTCAGGAAACCGCCGTGGAAACGCCGGTGGTTGACAGCGAGGACACGAAGGAAAAGAACCAGAGCAAAGCGAAACAGCAAACAAAATCCCAGGCTGCCGCAGCTGATTACATCGCACCTGTAGATGGGGACATCCTGATGAAGTATTCCATGGACGCGCTCATCTATTCAAAGACCCTGGATCAATACATGACCCATTCCGGCGTTGACATCGCCGCACCCCTCAGCACGAAAGTAAACGCCATCGCAGAAGGGACTGTCACACAAGTGTCGGAGGACGACCGTTACGGCACGACCGTGGAAATCACCCATGGAAACGGAATCGTATCCATCTATTCCAATCTGGCGGAAGAAGGGACGGCGGAAACGGGCGATGTAGTCAAACAGGGCGAGGCCATCGGCGCCATTGGAGAAACCGCGCTCTTTGAAATGATGGAAAAAGCCCATCTGCATCTGGAAATGACCAGGGACGGCGCTTATGTGAATCCTGCGGACTATATCAAGGGCCTGTGAACCCGGAAAACTGAAAGCCGAAGCAACTGGAAAGGCTGGAAACCGAGACAGCCGGAAAAACGAAGCATCTGGAAAAGCGAAACATTCCAAATGAAAAAAACGAAACATCCCAAAAATGACAGAAGCCTCCAAATTGGGAATTCCATCTTACACCAGTTTGGAGGTTTACACAAACTTTGGGACAGTCCCAATCAGGAGAATCCTCCTGATGCATGCGGAACGCAGGGGTCGTGGGGGTGCAGCCCTCGCCATCCTTCCCTTGACATGGGAAAATCCATTGTATAATGCTAATGAGGGAAAGGTCCTGGACTGGCCTTCCCCTTTCATCAATCACTAATATATCTTATGCTATTTTTTTGAGTTTCTATGAAACTTGAAGCAGTCTCAAATGGACGATAGCGATTTGCCGCTTCATAGAAATCGCCTAAGCCTTTTGATGATTCGTTCTGGCACTTTCCTTCTTTCATGATTGATTTCCCGCGACAATCGCACCCTGGAATCGGCCAAAAATTTGAAATACCGCTCCCTGCGAACCATCCGCTCCCGCGGGTCCTGGAGGACCAGCG
>CAZVBL010000091.1:0-5375 GCA_964625475.1 uncultured Zhenpiania sp.
GGCGATTTCATGAGTTATATCCAGAGAACCTTGGAAAAGAAAATATTGGAGGTCAGCAGCGAATATAGCTGTCTTTTGCTGATTGGCCCGCGTCAGGTCGGGAAGACAACCATGCTGGAGCACCTCATGGAAGGAACTTCGCGCATCAAGATCACACTTGATGATATGGAGGAGCGCAAGCTTGCCAAAACCGACCCCGCACTATTTTTGGAACTGCATCCTGCACCGGCACTGATCGATGAGGTGCAGTATGCACCGGAGTTGTTTTCCCACATCAAAATCAGAGTCGATAACGGTGCGCCCCCTGGTTCCTATTGGCTGACTGGCTCCCAGTCTTTCCGCTTGATGGAACTGGCTCAGGAGTCCCTGGCAGGTCGAACGGCGATCTTACACATGTCTGCGCTGTCCCAGAGCGAGTTATATGGAGACGGTGATGCTTCGCCGCTGTCTTTTGGTTTGATTGCCTTGCAGTCCCGCAAGGAGCATCTCTCACCTGCAAATGTTGCAGAGATGTATGCGCGAATTTGGAATGGGGCAATGCCCGGTCATAGAAGCGGCAAATTCACAGACCGAGATGTGTTTTATAGTTCCTATGTTCAGAGCTATATTGACCGAGATGTCTCAGATATGCTTCCTGGGGTGGATAAACTCATGTATGCTGATTTTATTCGTGCGGCAGCGTGCAGAGCTGGTCAGATGCTGAATATCCATGATATAGCGTCTGACGTTGGAGTCAGCGATGATACGGCAAAGCGCTGGCTTCAAGTCATGGAGAAGTCCGAGGTAATCTTTTACCTCCGTCCTTACTCTAATAATTTGTTGAAACGAACCATAAAGACCCCAAAAATGTACTTTTTCGATACGGGACTTGTTGCCCATCTTACACACTATTCCAGTCCTGAAATCCTGATGAACGGAGCAATCAATGGCGCAATTCTTGAAAACTACACCATTGCGGAGATTATGAAGACTTACCACAACAGCGCAAAGGAATGTATCCTGCATTACTACCGTGACAAGGATTCCAATGAGATTGATCTCATCATCGAAAGTGACGGAGAACTGCATCCCCTTGAAATCAAGAAAACCGTTAATCCGGGAACAGAACTGACAAGCGCTTTCAAGATACTCGATAAAGCATCGGTCTCGCGTGGTGTCGGTGCAATTCTGTGCCTTCGTCAAGAATTATCCGCCATTGACAGAAGTGCGTATATTGTTCCGATTTGGATGATTTGAGCACCTACAGTCCAATTTCATAAAAGACAAGGATGAAAGAGTTGCCATGCTCCCCTTGATTTTCCCATAAATTTTCGATGCCGATTTCTTTGTCATTTTGTCGTTTTGTCACTTTGCGATTTCCCCCTCCAGATAAGTCACCCGTTTTATGCCCCCTTTGGAAAACAGCAGGGAAATCACAAGGAAAATCGCCATGAACGCTGGGAGCGCGGTGGCGCTTTGCCACACAGAGGAAATTGCTATGTCGGGCGCAGGCGTGTTGGAGTAATGGGATTCGACATGATGCGGGAAAACAAAGGAGCTGTGAGAAACGATACCTTGTTTTTCACAGCTCCTTGTAAAATCCTAAATGGAAATTATTCTCTTCTTTGCCGACTTAGCAAAATCGCCAGATTCACTTCTCATACACCACCTTGCCATCCATGATTGTCAAATCCACCGAAGCCTCCTGGATTTCTTCGGGCGGAATGCGGAACAGGTTCCTGTCAACGACGATGATGTCCGCAAGCTTCCCTTCTGCGAGGATCCCGATGTCGTCCCGGTTGTACGCCTTTGCAGCCCCTGCTGTATATGCGAGGAGCGATTCGGGAAGGGTGATGCGTTCCTGGGGGTTGATTCCCGTAGGCTTCCCATCGTCGTCGAGCCTGGTCACAGCGGCATAAAGGTTGGGAAACGGGTTGAAATCAACGACTGGGTAATCCGTGCCAAAGGCCAGGCTTGCGCCGGCATCCAGGAGCGACCTGTGGGGCCATTCCCAGCGACAGCGTTCCTCGCCGATGCGCCTGATTTTTTCATTGAAGTCCAGCGTCAAATGGTACGGCTGCATGGAAGGAATCACCGACAATTCCCTAAACCTGGGAATGTCGTCAGGATGGATGTTTTCAATATGCTCGATGGTGTTGCAAAAAGCCATCTCGCCGTTTGCGTCCCTGGAAGCCTGGTACATATCGAGAGCCATGCGCACGGAGCCATCTGCGATGCAGTGGAGCCTTACGGGCAACCCGGCTTTGTTGGCTGCGATAATGTAGGCAGTGTTGTTCTCCTGGGATGCGTTGGGCACCCCGACTCCCTTTGTCTCGGGCTTGTCGGAATAAGGCTCCAGCAACAAGCCCGTGAAGGTGGAAGTCACCCCATCGACAAAGCCTTTTACCCCGCAAACGCCAAAGGATTCCGAGTTGAACGCTTTCTGGTAGTCGAGAGCCTTGCTAAAGTCTGTGTAACCGTCAAGTTGCGTGAAAGCATGCAGCCTGCAAGTGAGTTCGCCCGCATCCGCCATTTCTTTTACAATGGAGTAGTTTCGATAAGTCGTGTCGTTGTAATCGTCTGCGGACATTTCACTGATGGAAGTAACGCCGCACTTGTTGACGTACTTGAGAAAATCCTTGTGGATTTCCTTCATGGTTTCCACATCAAAGTCCATGACCTGCTCCATGGCAGGTGCGAATGCATCCGGCTCGAACAAGAGGCCGTTCAGTTCCCCGTTCTCAAATTTTCCGATGGAGCCGCTCTTTGGTTTCATGTCAGCGTCGATTCCTGCCTCTTTCAGCGCAAGTGTGTTCATCCAGAAGGTGTGGCAATCTGCGGAAATCAGGTACACAGGCCGATCTGGAATCGCCTTGTCAAGGGACTTTTTCGTCGGCAGGGGCGCATCGCCCCAGGAAGCAGGGAACCAGCCCATTCCCAGTACCCGCTTTTCATCGGGATGTTCTGTGGCGAATTTTTTCATGATCGTAACGCATGTTTCTTCTGAGGTAGTAGTCACAAGGTCATCGCACATGTGTCGGCTTGCGGCGATGGCTCCCACGAAATAATGGTCATGAGCATCGATAAAAGCGGGCATAATTAGCTTGTCGCCGTAGTCCCGCACGTCTGTGTCAGAACCTGTGTAGGATTCCATGTCCGAACCCACTGCGATGATTTTGTTGTCCTTGATCGCAACGCCTCCGGAAATGGTTCCATCGGCGGCATCTGGGGATGCGGTAAAAATCGCTTCGCTTTGTAAAATCAAATCTGCTTTCATTGCGTATCCCTCCTCACGCAGCCACGAATCCAACGATCAAGAATGCGATCGCCGCCAGGAGGGCAGAACCAAGCACATATGGAGCAACGGCTTTGATCTGTGTCATGTTAGGCACGCCGGTTCCTGCGGAAGTCATGAACACGGCATCGGAGTAGAAGCAGAATTTACTGCCGAAGGCAACGCCGGACATGATGGCTGCCACGATAATCGCCGGGTCTATCCCCATATCCGTGGCGAGAGGAACGAAGATGGGAACCGTAATGACGATGAGAACCCAGAAGCTGGCCGCCGCAAAAGCCACGGCAGCGATTACGATAAATGCGATCGCAGGCAGTAGCGCAGGCGGAACCGTGCCGGAAAGTCCGTTGATGACAAAGGTCGAGAAGCCCATTTCGTCATTGGCGGAACCGAGTATGTAGGCAAAGCAGATAATGAACGCAAGCCCCGCCATCCCTGTCAGCCCTTCAAAGAAGGTATCCATAAATTCGGTGAGCGTCATGACCCGTTCCGCAAGATACATGATGAGCTGGATCAGGATGCAGGCGATAATGCCGTGGACAACGCTGTTGTCACAAACGATGGTCACAACTACGAGTGCAATGATTGGGACAAAGAAATTAAGTGGCGTAGATGGTTTTATCTCTTCTGTAGCACTATCTCCCCCACCCATATTGATGACGGAAGATCCTCCACCGCCGCTTTCCTCCGGGCAAAGAACGGAACCGCCGTCCGCAACCCTTTTGTACGCCTTTTTGATGAGGCCGACCTTGGGAATCACGCCCAAGGCCACCAGCAGGCAAACGAGAATGGCGATAATGGGGAAGAACATGTAGGGAAGGGATCTGACATAATCGGAAAAACCGAGGCCCTGTTCCGACATGCAGCCGATGGCAAAAGCCGCCCAGCTCGTGAAGGGAATCAGTACACAGACGCATGCGCCCATGGAGTTGGCTCCATAAGCCAGATGCTCCCTGGGGATTCCCTGTTTGTCTGTCAGTGTCCGCATGGAAGATGATACGGCCAGCACGTTCAGATAGTCGTCTACGAACATGACGATGCCCATGAGCCAAGTTACGACCATGGTCTTTTTCTGGGTGTTTGCAAACTTGCCGATGGCATTGGCAAAGCCCTGCAACGCACCGGATTTTTCAAAGAGCTTGATGATTCCGCCAAAACCCAACAGCAGAATCAACAAGAACTGGTACGATTCATTGGATAGCGCACCGTACACCCAGCCTACATATCCATTGAATATACCACCCTTAAAGACAAGGGCCGCACCGATGATCGATGACAGGATGATCATTTCCGGCATTCGCTTTGTAATCAGCACGCCGATGATGAGCACGGCAATTGGGATGCAAGAGATAATTCCGTATTCCATTTTGATTCCTCCTTCTTTCTTCTTAACATTCAGACTATGTTTGGATTTGCTGCAACAATCGATATCTAAATTGTAATGCAAGTAAAAAAATTTTGAAAGTATCCTTCCGCATGGTTTTTATAACCCTAAATTACACCATATGACCAAAAAGGAGTACGATGTTTCTCATAATGGGTGATTATCTTTTTGCAATTTATGATGTATAATAGTATTTGGAAAAATAAAAAAAATCTGATTTTACTAGGGAGATAGGTAGACCTCATGGCAGAGAAAAACAGCATTATGCTTCTGAACGATATTATTTACAAAATTTACACCATCGAGGACTTTGATGAAATGCGAAAAACGGTTCTGGAATTTCTCCAATATCTGATTCCCTCGCCCATTTCCACCTTTTATCTGGGATCCACAAAGGTTCCTTATACATTGGAACGCCCCGTGGGCATCGGCCTGGGCAATGAGCGATGGCAGCTATACCTGGATCAATTCCAGGATCTGGACTACACCCGCTGGACATTTGCCGGCCCAGCTCCCCAGGCGTATCGGGAAACGGATCTGCTCCACGATGAGGCCAGGGTGAATACGCCGTACTACAAGGCCATGTTTGCGCCATCCAATATCCACTACTCTGCCATCATGACCATGATTTATGAAAACGTTTTTCTGGGTGTCATCAATCTTTTCCGCCCGAAAGAGGACGGGGATTTCACAGATGAGGAGATCTTCTTTTTGGAC
>CAZVBL010000092.1:0-4482 GCA_964625475.1 uncultured Zhenpiania sp.
GCCAATGAGTTGGATGATTGTTATGTGTCTCCGATCGTTTTGTACGTCATCCTCTAATGAGATCCACGCCCTGCCTGAACTCCGCATTGAGGAACGCATATGCGCCGGCTCCCATTCCGCCTGCCGCACCAGCCCCCGGCAGAGCCGTGGACAATAACCCTAATTTATATTCTGACAGAGCGTAACCACCAGCACATCGTCAACGGACGGATTTTTCACAAAGAAATCCATCGTTTCAACGGGGCGGTAAATGCCATCATCCCCGATCTGCCGCGTTACGGCTCTGACAAACTTTTCGCCTCGCTCATATGCGGCAAGGAGATTTTCACGCGAGAAAGCCTTACGGAAAAGCTCCTTGTCATCCGGGTGCATTGTCGAAACGCCGTGGACGATAAGTTCATCGAAGATTCCAGTCGAAGGGCATGATTTTGAGGTGAAATTGCTGTAGACCATCATATAGTAGCTGTTTCGGGTCAAATTTGCCATGATAATGAGCGGAAATTTCATAAATACCGCTTCCATCAGCAGGTTTGTGGTGCTGGCAGGGGACTGTGAAACAAGAATATCCTCCGTTTCCCCATCGTGGAGCCGTTTCGAGCAGGCTTCACCGAAGTCATCATCCGGCATTGGTTTCGCAAACAAAAATCCCTGTATCAACTGACAGCCGCAGGTGCGGAGAAATCCCAGCTGCTCTCTTGTCTCGACGCCCTCAGCGACTGTTGTCAGTTTTAAACGGTGCGCAAAGCTGAAGATGCTTTCCAGGACGATGCGCTCCTTTTCGTTTTCGCAGTTTCCGCTTAAAAGCGAGCGGTCGATTTTCAGTATATCGCAGGAAATATCTTTCACAAGGCTGAGCGAGGAAAGGCCGCTTCCGAAATCGTCTATGGCAACCCTGAACCCTGCCTCGGCTATGCGATCAACAAATCCAACAATATTGTAATTCCCGCTCATCATTGCCGACTCGGTAAGCTCAACCACGATCAGGCTTCTTGGAATGCCATGGCTGTCAACAGTATGGCAGAGCTTTTCAATAAAGTTGTCTTCTGTAATATGGCGTCTTGAAAAGTTTACAGATATGGGAACATACCTTTTCCCGCTGTCGATACGCGACTTGAGGAATCGGCAAACCTGCCCAAGAACATTCCAGTCTATCTTCAGTATAAGGTCAGTTTCTTCGGCGGCGGGAATAAAGCTTGCAGGGAGAGCGACTGTTCCGTCTGGAAGTTTTTTGCGAACGAGCGCCTCTGCGGCTGTAAGCTTGCCGGTCATGGTATCGTACAGGGGCTGGTAGTAGATTATCAATTCGTTGTTTTTCAAAGCTTCTTTAGACGCTTCCAAGCTGGTTGGGATGTTTTTCATGGGAACCTCCGTTCTTGATCCGTATAATTTGTTTTCCTCTTCAATGGCTCTCTTGGCCTCATCAATAGTCGTACACGATGCTTTTATTCATGCGCTCGCCTCCTGTTCGCAAAAGCGTTTTCCCGTCAACAATTGAGTCGTTTTCAGTCATGTCAATTCCTTTCTGTTTTTTGTTGTTGATGCCTGCCCCTTTTTGAATCGTTCACGGCTTTTCCGCTCCAAGTAGATGTTTAAGCTCATCTTTTCTTGATTTTATCATATCTGTCACCGGAATCCAAGGTTTCATCTGCCGAAAACCCGGAACATGGAACGTCCTGCGCAATCGGCTTGACAGATGCGTCCTGTCGAGTCATAATATAAATACATTCATATAAACAATTTTTTAGAAAAAAGGGGGGTGGCGATGCCTTGCAAAAGCAGTCTGACCATTATGTTTGAAGCTCCGTTCTGGATCGGATTATAGGAGCGCCATGACGATGGCAAATACGAGGTTTGCAAAATCACGTTTGGGGCAAAGCCAAAGGATTACGAAGTGCATGAGTTCCTTTTGCAACATTGGAACGAGCTAAAATTCAGCCCTACTATGCGATGTGCGGCAACAGGGGAAGAAACATCAATCCCAAGCGCATGCAGCGTAAAATCCAAAGCGAGCTTCAGGTGCGCAGCATGGGGACAAAAGCTCAGCAGGCATTAAAATTGCAGCATGAGCAAAACAAAATGGAGCGAAAAGCCAAAAAATGCGAACAGCGCGAAGCTGAAAAGAAACGTCGGTTTGCCCTGCGGCAAGAAAAGAAAAAGGCGAAACACCGAGGAAAGTAAGGAGTGAATGAAGGAGCTTATCTGTAGTTTGCTATTTCCTCGATGGAATAGAGCTTTGTATCGTTCTCATCCGCCTCTTTTACGATTTTCTCATCAAATCCGCTTTCGGAAAACAGCGCATAATAAAATTTTGCTTTTGATTTCAGCGGGTTTAGTTTTGCTTTGGCATCCAGGTATTCGGAATAACGGAACGGGGCTTTCTTGAATTTGCACTCGCCCACGAGATATTTCTCTGAACCTCTGCCAATGGCCAGCAAATCAATTTCCGTTTCCGCAAGGCGCAGACCGCTGTCCGATTTTCCATCCCTTACGGTCGTTTTGCCTGTCCACCGTCCCATCTTGCTGTAGCGGAATGGCAAAGCGTCTTTTTTTTGCATTTCGCGAACAAATTCCCTACAGACATCTTCAAAGCTGTAGGAAGCAAATTCATGAAGAGCCGGTTCTACCGCATAATGGAACACGCCCTCCACGTCCCCATCCTCCAGTTGAGAAATGTTTGTAAAGCCGAAAGCATACCAAAAGCGAAAGAAATTGTCTGCTAGGCGATAAGTCCCTCTGTTCGTATTTGCCTTTTCTTTTGCTCCCGCATCTACCGAAAACTCGCGCTTTATGATGTCAAGCTCCATCAGGTTTTTCAGATATACGCTTGTTTTCGCAGTATCTTCCACAAGGGATTTCTGGCTGATTTCATTGAGTTTGGTGCTGCCAAGCGCAACGGCTTCCATTACGGAATTGTATGTTGCTGTTTCCCGAAGCTCCTGATGGAGCAGGAAGTCCACCTCGCTGTATAGGATGCACCCCTTTGTCAGCATGTTGCGTTTGATATTTTCCGCAACGGACAGTTCCGGATTCCATTGATTCAAATAATGCGGTATTCCACCGAGAACCGAATAGGCAAGCACCTTGTCTTTCGGAGAATAGTTCGGAAAAAACCTGGCCGCATCATAGAACCCCATTTCTTTCATCTTGTAGATCCCAGTCGATCTGCCGTATAGGGGATTTTTTTCTGCCAGCAGCTCTTTTTCGATGAAACTCATGGCGCTGCCGCAGAGGACGATCATCACATTGCTGCCCTTGAAATCCGTGTCCCAAAGGTTTTGCAGGATGGACGGGATGCTCTTGTTGCCGCGGCACATATATGGAAATTCGTCAATGATAACGAGCTTCTTTTCGCTGCCGTAGGGCAAATCGAGAATCGCCTTAAAAGCCTTTTCCCAATCGGCAAATTCCGTCACATACCGTCTCGCCGGGATGTCCTCCTGCAGCAATCGCTTCGAGAACTTCGCAAGCTGCGCCCGGTCGGTTGTCTGCGTGCAGGAAAAGAAGATATGCTTCTTTCCCTTGCAGAATTCCCGAAGCGTTTCGGTCTTGCCAATGCGGCGCCTGCCGTAGAGGACGATCAGCTGCCCTTTTTCTTCTTCGTATTTATCTTGCAGGAATTTTAATTCCGCTTCCCTTCCGATGAACATAAAAACGCCTCCTCCAATTTACTAAATTATAATTCAGCAAATCAAGATTTAGTAATATTATACCCATAATGAACGAAAAAAATCAAGGTTTTCCAGACATCCAAAAAGCTCTTTCCTATTCATCATTCCCCTGTTTGTAAAACATTGCTTTTGTCTTGGGAAATCCCTCGCTGTCAACAGACAATGCCATGGCTGTTTTCTGCCCTTTTATAAATCCAAAAACCTGTTTCTCTTGTCATGTGATTGCCTTCCCCCAAAATAGCAAAGCCGATGGGGCGGAAGATCGTTTTCGATCTCATATTTCCTCGCTCCCGAATCGCCGCTCGCACGGACAAAAGCTTGTCGTCCAAAGGCGTGGTATTTCCAAGAACTGCGCCCCGAATCACCGCTCTCATGGGCAAAAGCCTGCGAACTAATCCACGCTTTCCACATTTTTCCGAAAAGTGACTGCAATGATGGCCAATGTCACAATCAGCATTAGAAACATCTGCAGCGGAGTTTCCCGGTTTACCGCATTTTTGGAGCCGACAAAGCCATGGATTTCCCCTTTTTTCACATGGAGGTTTACCCTGTCAACGATGGTTTTGCCGTGATAGGATTTTGTTAAATTGGATGTGGTGATGATGTATTCCATTTTGCACTTCCTCTTCCGTCCCGTTGACCCCCCCAGGAACGCAAAAAGCCCTCCCTTCTTCACGCAAACGCTCAAATCCTGCACGGCTTTCACGTCACCGAAGGACTTGTTCAAGTCTTTGATTTCAATGATAGGGTTCGTTGCCTTTTCCCCCATTTTTGCACTGTTCGATTCTCTCGTCCTTGTCTCTTTGTCTTTCCG
>CAZVBL010000093.1:0-1454 GCA_964625475.1 uncultured Zhenpiania sp.
GGAAGAACCCGAGCCTGCGTTGGATCCAGAAACGGCACAGGAGTCGTCTCCCGAAGACGTAGAACCCGAAGGAGAACAATTTGTTGAGAATTAAATTGACTTTTTGTGGGAAACTATGATAAAATTAGTACAATTTCGGGCTTTTTAAGCCCGAGATTAAATTGTCCAAAAGTTTTAAGCCCCTTTTTGGGTTTAGGACGACAAAGCCAGCTATGCCGATCCTTTTCAGCAGCGGACTTTGTCGCGATGCGGAAAATATCCTTTGCGACATTTCCCGCACAATAGAAAACAGTAGAGGAAAGGAGATAAGAATGCCTACTATCAACCAATTAGTACGTCAGGGCAGAACCAGCAGCAAGAAAAAATCGAACGCTCCGGCTCTGGGGAAGGGAATGAACTCCCTGAAAAGGGTTTCTACCAATGTCAACTCACCGCAGAAGAGAGGCGTATGTACTTCTGTAAAGACCGTCACCCCAAAGAAGCCAAATTCAGCGCTCCGAAAAGTTGCCAGGGTTCGTCTCTCAAATGGCATCGAAGTGACCGCCTATATTCCCGGCATTGGCCACAACCTGCAGGAACATAGCGTCGTGCTCATCAGAGGCGGAAGGGTAAAAGACCTTCCAGGCGTCAGGTATCACATCGTGCGCGGAACCCTTGACACTGCTGGCGTAGCCGACCGTGGCAAAGCGCGTTCCAAGTACGGAGCGAAACGCCCCAAGAAGTAGTAATCGGGAAATGAAAGCGTGTTCTTGATCATAAAGAGAGGAATTTTTAGTCATGAGCACCGCGGGGATTTTCAGCGAGCGATCCTGGGATCCTCGAGTACCGAAAGCACAACTTGCCCGTTTTCGATTTGGTTTCAGGAAAGCGGGGGAGAGTAATTTTTCACGAGGCCGTGAAGAGTGAAGCAAAATCAGGCAAGGAGGGAAGAGAAGTGCCAAGAAAAGGAAGTGTACCAAAGCGGGAAATTCTCCCTGATCCAGTTTACGGCAGCGTTGTTGTAGCAAAGCTCATCAACAGCATCATGCTGGACGGAAAAAAGGGAGTCGCACAGAGAATCGTGTACGATGCGTTCAAGCAGGTGGAAGAAACGACGGGGGAAAATCCGTTGGAAGTATTTGACAAAGCCATGAAGAACATCATGCCGGTCCTGGAAGTAAAGGCCAGGCGCGTCGGCGGCGCCAACTACCAGGTTCCCATCGAGGTAAGGCCGGAAAGACGGCAGACGCTGGGCTTGAGATGGCTCACAAAGTACACGAGGGCCAGGGGTGAAAAGACCATGGCCGACAGGCTGGCAAAGGAATTGATCGATGCCTCCAACAATACTGGGGCATCCGTAAAGAAGAAAGAAGATACGCATAAGATGGCGGAGGCGAATAAGGCTTTTGCCCACTACCGCTGGTAAATGGGTTGTTAAAATCGCCCACAGCGTTGTTGGCTGCGGTTCATGCGGT
>CAZVBL010000093.1:1554-4067 GCA_964625475.1 uncultured Zhenpiania sp.
TCCGTTCCTCTGAACCTTGCCGCCGGGAGCGTGTTTGAAAAATGCTTTCTATCAGCCGTGCGTTGATTTTGCGGAAGGTTTCAGCCAAGAGAGTGCGGCGTAGCCGTAGCTACGGCAAAGGATTTTGGCTGGAAGATGCTGTAAAATGGGCGTGCGGATGGTAGGAATGATTTTTCAAGCACGTTCCAGCTGTGAACGATTTTTCCTGCCCCATTTTGAAAGAGGCTGTTAAAATCGCCCGTGGCGTTGTGGCTGCGATTAGTGCGGTGTTCACGTACTTTTCTGTATGCTCTGGCTGCGAGCGATTGGCGCATCAAAATGAGTAAACCAAAAAGGCAGAAAGGAGGATATGATGCCTAGAAGTTTTCCATTAGAAAAAACTAGAAACATTGGGATTATGGCGCACATCGATGCGGGTAAGACCACGACCACAGAACGAATTCTTTTCTATACGGGAAGGACCCACAAGTTAGGCGAGACCCATGAGGGCGCGGCTACGATGGACTGGATGGAACAGGAACAGGAACGTGGTATCACTATTACCTCTGCTGCTACTACTGCACAATGGAAAGATGTTCGAATCAATATTATCGACACGCCGGGACATGTGGACTTTACGGTAGAAGTAGAGCGGTCCCTGCGCGTACTGGATGGAGCTGTTACTGTTCTCTGTGCCAAAGGCGGGGTAGAACCCCAGTCAGAAACGGTCTGGAGGCAGGCTGAAAAATACAAGGTTCCGAGAATGATTTTCATCAACAAGATGGATATCATGGGCGCGGACTTTTACAGGGTCGTAGACATGGTAAAAGACAGGCTGCGGGCCAATGCCGTGCCGATTCAGCTTCCAATCGGTTCCGAAGATACGTTCGTTGGGATTATTGACTTAGTAGAAATGAAAGCAGAGATATACAAAGACGATCTGGGGAGGGAATTTTCCATTGAGGAAATCCCGGATGACCTGAAAGATTCTGCGCAGGAATGGAGGGACAAGCTGTTGGAATCCGTGGCAGAAACGGATGAAGAGCTGATGATGAAATTCCTGGAAGGGGAAGAGCTGACGAAGGATGAAATCAAGGGAGCCATCAGGACCTGCACGCTGGCAGGCGAAATGGTTCCTGTGACATGCGGCTCTGCTTACAGAAACAAGGGCGTTCAGATGATGCTGGACGCAGTTGTGGATTATATGCCGTCTCCCCTGGACGTGCCAGCCATCAAAGGCATCGTTCCAGGAAAGGAAGAGGAAGAAGAGCGGGCTGCCGATGACGAAGGACCCTTCTCCGCTCTGGCGTTTAAAATCATGGCTGATCCATTTGTAGGGAAGCTGGCGTTTTTCAGAGTGTATTCCGGTACGCTGGAAGCAGGCTCTTATGTGTACAATTCCACAAAGGGCAAGAAAGAGAGAATCGGCCGAATCCTGCAGATGCACGCCAACAAGAGGGAGGAAATCGGAAAAGTTTATTCCGGTGACATCGCCGCCGCAGTGGGTCTGAAGGATACGACGACGGGCGACACGTTGTGCGATGAAAAGGAGGAGATCGTCCTGGAATCCATGGATTTCCCGGATCCTGTCATCGAAATCGCCATCGAGCCTAAGACGAAAGCCGGGCAGCAGAAGATGGGCATCGCCCTGGCAAAGCTTGCGGAAGAGGATCCCACCTTCAAGACGTACACAAATGAAGAGACAGGGCAGACGATCATCGCAGGCATGGGAGAGCTGCATCTGGAAATCATCGTAGATAGGCTGCTGCGCGAGTTTAAAGTGGAAGCCAACGTAGGAAAACCGCAGGTATCTTACAAGGAAACCATTACCCAGATGGCGGATGTGGATCACAAGTACGCCAAGCAGTCCGGTGGACGGGGACAGTACGGCCACGTCAAAATCAGGCTTTATCCCAGGGAGCCGGGCGAAGGCTTTGAATTTAAAAATTCCATTGTGGGAGGTGCGATTCCGAAGGAATACATTCCCAAAATCGAGGAAGGCATCAAAGAAGCCATGCAGACGGGACCTCTGGCCGGATACCAGGTTGTTGACGCAGGCGTGGAATTGTACGATGGTTCTTACCACGAAGTGGACTCTTCGGAAATGGCCTTTAAAATCGCAGCGTCCATGGCGTTCAGAGAGGCTTGCAAGAAAGCAAAACCAGTGCTTCTCGAACCGATCTTCAAGGTAGAGGTTACGGTTCCGGAAGAATACATGGGCGATGTAATCGGGGATATCAGTTCCAGGAGAGGCAAAATCGAAGGTTCAGACATGAACAACGGCGCAGTAGCGGTAAGGGGATTCGTGCCGCTTTCAGAAATGTTCGGATATGCCACCGACCTTCGTTCCAAGACACAGGGACGGGGCGTTTATGTCATGCAGTTCGACCATTTTGAGAAACTGCCGGATAATTTATTGGAATCCATCAACAAATAAAAGGAGAAATGAAAAATGGCAAAGCAAAAGTTTGAAAGGACGAAACCGCATATCAATATCGGGACCATCGGGCACGTGGACCACGGCAAGACCACGT
>CAZVBL010000094.1:0-3718 GCA_964625475.1 uncultured Zhenpiania sp.
GGGTTCCATGATGGGTTCCGGCGGCCTGATCGTCATGGATGAACATACCTGCATGGTGGATTTGGCAAGGTTCTTCCTGGACTTCACGGTGGATGAATCCTGCGGCAAATGTCCGCCATGCCGAATCGGCACAAAGCGCATGCACGAAATCCTCGTCCGCATCACAGAGGGAAAAGGAACGCTGGAGGATCTGGACAAGTTGGAGATCCTGGCGAGGAACATCAAGGCTTCCGCCCTGTGCGGACTGGGGCAGAGCGCCCCGAACCCCGTGCTTTCCACCCTGAAATATTTTCGGGACGAGTATGTGGCGCATGTGGTAGACAAAAAATGTCCTGCGGGCGTATGCGTATCCATGGTGAAATTCATGATCGATGATGATGTCTGCAAACGCTGCGGCATTTGTAAAAAGAACTGCCCTGCGGAATGCATTTCCGGGGACAAAAATACGCCATTCGCCATTGATCAGGACAAGTGCTTGAAATGCGGGCAGTGCATGGAAAAATGCCCATTCAAGGCGATACTCAAGAGCGCATAAGGGAGGAAGGCAAAACCATGAACAAAGTCAACGTTACCATAGACGGCATCAAATTGTATGTGCCGGAAAACTACACGATCCTACAGGCCGCAAAAGAGGTGAACATCACCATTCCTACCTTGTGCTTCCTGAAGGACATCAACGAAATCGGCTGTTGCCGCATGTGCGTTGTGAAGGTCAAAGGCTCCAGGGCACTGCAGGCAGCCTGCGTCCATCCTGTCAAAGACGGCATGGAAGTTTTTACCCACACGCCAGAGGTCATGGAGGCGAGGAAGGTGAACCTGGAACTGATCCTTTCCAACCACGATGCCAGATGCCAGACCTGTACCAGGAGCTGGATGGACTGCGAGCTGCAAACCCTGGCCAACAAACTATCCGTTGAAGACGTTCGGTTTGAGGGCGACAGAAAGCGACAGCCCCTCGATGTAGGCGTTTCCATCGTCCGCGATCCCAACAAGTGCATCCTTTGCAGGAGATGCGTGGGCGCCTGCAAGAACATCCAGACGGTAAGCGTCATTGAAACCATGAATCGGGGGTTCAACACGGTCATCGGTTCTCCCTTTGGCATGAAGCTGTCAGACACGCCCTGTACCAATTGCGGACAGTGCATCAACGTCTGCCCTGTGGCCGCTCTCCACGAGAAGGAAGATGCGGACAGGGTATGGGAAGCCCTCAACGACCCCACCAAGCATGTGGTCGTGCAAACGGCTCCAGCCGTCCGGGTTGCCCTGGGCGAAGAATTTTACATGAACATCGGCGAACCTGTGACGGGAAAGATGGTGACCGCCCTTCGCATGCTAGGCTTTGACAAAGTATTCGATACGGATACGGGCGCCGACCTGACCATCATGGAAGAAGGCGCAGAGCTGATCGATCGAATTCGCAGCGGCGGAAAGCTGCCGCTCATCACATCCTGCTCACCGGGCTGGATCAAGTTCTGTGAACACAACTTCCCCGATATGCTGGACAATCTTTCCAGCTGCAAATCGCCTCATCAGATGTTCGGAGCCATTCTCAAGAGCTATTATGCGAAAAAGAACGACATCGACCCGAAGGATATGTTCGTTGTCTCCGTCATGCCTTGTACGGCCAAAAAGTTCGAGTCAACGAGGCCGGAAATGGAAGTAGATGGATTCTGCGATGTAGATGCCGTCATTACCACCAGGGAACTGGGCAAGATGATCTACGATGTGGGCATCGACTTCCCCGACCTGGGCGACAGCGACTTTGACGATCCTTTCGGCGAAGCCTCCGGCGCAGGAGCCGTATTCGGCGTCACCGGCGGCGTCATGGAAGCGGCCCTGCGGACGGTTGCCGACCTTCTGACCGGCGCATCGGCTGACAACTTTGAATACGAGGAAGTCAGGGGTCTGGAGGGCATCAAAATTGCCACTATCCAAATCGCGGATCTGAAGCTTCGTGCTGCAGTCGCCCATGGGTTGGGCAATGCGAGAAAGCTGATGAACGCCGTTAGAGCTGGCGAAGAGTTTCATTTCATAGAAATCATGGCCTGTCCCGGCGGGTGCGTCAACGGCGGCGGCCAGCCGCTCCAGCTGTCCGATGTCCGCAACTGGGTGGATATCCGGGCGGAGCGCGCCAAGTCCCTGTACAAAGAGGATCGAAAAATGTTCGTCCGCAAGTCCCACAACAACCCGTCAGTCAAAAGGCTGTACAAAGAATTTCTCGGCATGGCAGGCGGCAACCAGGCCCACAAACTGCTCCATACCCACTATGCTCCGAGGAAAAATTACGAAACGGAACTGGAAAAATAGGAATGCCATTTGCAAAAGGCTGTGCACCAGCTGATGAAAAATCAGCTGGCGCACAGCCTTTTTTCTATCCGCATGGGAACCACTCGCTTTTGAAATGGCTGCAGGCTATCTGAAAAACGATCGCAAATTGCAATTTCCTTGCAAAGAATGCTCCCTTTTGTCCGCTACAGGCATCGCTCTATTTCACGATGCCTTGTCCAGCATCTCATGAAGGAACTTGGCATTCCAGATATCTCGGTATCGTTACCTCACCAACTTCTTCAAAAGATACTCCGTCTATTTTCTGCACTCTATGCAGAAATCCCTTCTTACCTTCCCTGTCATAACGGCCAAACGGCCACCTCCAAGTTCCTTCATCCGGCTTGCATCCAGTCCTAAAAAATGGTATGCTATCAGTGGCTTCCGTTGAAACAAAATCGGCTGCACCGATTCCATTTCAGCGGCAGGCCTTGACGCTATTTCCTATAGAACAGCGAGTATTCCAGAAAGAGAGGGAACCATTTATGGATACGAAAACTGCCTTGGTCGGAATCGTGGTAGAAAACCTGGATTCCGTTGATAAACTTAATGGGATTTTGCACGATTACAAAGACTATATCCTGGGTCGGATGGGACTGCCCCACCCTGCCAAAGACATTTCCATCATCAGCATCGCCATGGAAGCGCCTGCCGATACCATCAGCGCCTTGTCCGGCAAACTGGGCGCACTTCCCGGCATCAGCACCAAAACGATTTATGCGAAAGTGTGAGCCACGCTGGCCTGCCGATTCTCCCGTTCTCCCATTGAGGCATGGGAGGGTCGGCGGGTCAATGCTCGTAATTGAGATACCAATCGTAGTGTGAGCCCTGCGCCATCGAATCATACAGTTCCTCGCAACGGGTTTTGCTTTCTGCTTACAACAGCATACTGGAAAGCATGGTTTTTCTCAAGAAAAAAGTGGCCGCTCTCCCCCTTCTAAGGATGGATGGTCACTTTTCCAAAAAGCCGTCTACGATCTGGATGATCTGTTTCCGCACTTTGCTTACGATATTCAAATCGTTCCTTCCCAAAGCCGCCGTAAAAACTGGAAAGAAGATGTCCATAATTTGCTTGTCCTCATGTGAAACAACGTCGGTTTCAACGATTCTATTTCAATTTTAGATTTCGTTGATAGTTTCTGAATGGTGCCAACCACAAGAAGGAAAGCACTTTGCGAGACGGTTTCTTTGAACTTTTGCCATGTGAATTTCAACCGTATCTTAGTATGATAAAAAGAGACGGAGATTTTTTCAATTCCGATTCTATCGCTATCCCCCACATAGCAAAACTATAATTCCGCAGGAGATTGCCACAAGGCAACCTCCTGCATCGCATCTTTCTTTCAACAAAAACTCATATTTAACTTTGTTCCGCTTTTCATATCAAACTTTT
>CAZVBL010000095.1:0-3621 GCA_964625475.1 uncultured Zhenpiania sp.
AGGAAGCGTTCATTGAATCACGGCTGCGATTGAGTTTTCAATGGAAGACCGTGGTATAATGAACGCAATCGATTGATACGGCGTTGCCGCGAGGAGGCGTTCATTGAATCATGAACTCTGATTGTATGTTCAGAAGAAGTTCATGGTATAATGAACGCAATTGATTGATACGGCGTTGCCGCGAGGGTGCGGGTCTTTTTGCTTTTGCGGCAAATGGGCAGCGCTGATAGACAAAGAGGCAAGGAAATGAACGGCTGGCAGGGAGGAAGCGAGAATGGAAATCAAAAGCGACATTCAGATTGCGCAGGAAACGGAGATGAAAGCGATCCGCGACATTGCAGATGCGGCAGGCGTGGATCAAAGGTATGTGGAACTTTACGGCAATTACAAGGCCAAGGTGGATTACAGCCTGCTGGAAGAGAAAAAGGACGCACCGGACGGAAAGGTGGTTCTGGTGACCGCCATTTCTCCCACCCCTGCGGGAGAGGGGAAGACTACGACCACTGTAGGCCTTGCGGATGCACTGAAAAAAATCGGGAAGAACGTCTTTGTCGCCCTGCGGGAACCATCGCTGGGGCCGGTCTTTGGCATCAAGGGCGGCGCTGCAGGCGGCGGCTATGCCCAGGTAGTGCCCATGGAGGACATCAATCTGCATTTCACAGGCGACATGCATGCCATTGGAGCCGCCAACAACCTGCTTGCCGCCATGGTGGACAATCACATCCAGCAAGGCAATTCCCTGAAGATCGATCCGAGGAAGATCACATGGAAACGCTGCGTGGACATGAACGACCGTCAGCTCCGCTTTGTGACCGATGGCCTCGGTGGAAAGGCCAATGGCACGCCCAGGGAGGACGGCTTTGACATTACTGTTGCCAGCGAAATCATGGCGATTCTCTGCCTGGCCAGCGACATTGAGGATTTGAAAGACCGCATGTCCAGAATCATCGTAGGATACTCCTATGACGATGCGCCGGTGACGGCAGGCCAGCTGCATGCGCAGGGAGCCATGGCGGCGCTCCTGAAAGATGCGTTGAAACCAAATCTGGTGCAGACGTTGGAGCACACGCCGGCCTTTATCCATGGGGGGCCTTTTGCCAACATCGCCCACGGATGCAATTCCATCATGGCGACCCGCATGGCAAGGAAGATGGCTGACTATGTCGTGACGGAAGCCGGGTTCGGTGCGGACCTGGGCGCAGAGAAATTCCTGGACATCAAGTGCAGAATGGCCGGAATCATCCCCTCTGCCGTGGTGATCGTAGCAACCGTTCGAGCCTTGAAGCACCATGGGGGAACGGCAAAAGCGGATTTGGGAAAAGAAAACCTGGAAACCCTGGAAAAGGGCTTGCCCAATTTACTGCAGCATGTGGAAAACATCACAGAGGTCTACGGACTTCCAGCTGTCGTGGCCATCAACCGCTTTCCCACCGACACGGAGGCGGAATTGAAGCTGGTAGAAGACAAATGCAAGGAAGTGGGAGTCAACGCAGTTCTCAGCGAAGTCTGGGGAAAAGGCAGCGAAGGTGGCATTGCCCTGGCGGAAGAAGTCGTTCGCCTGTGCCAGGAACCCAATGCTTTTCGGCAAGCCTATGGGTTGGAGCTTTCCATTGAAGAGAAAATCAGAGCCATTGCGCAGAAAATCTACAGGGCCGATGATGTCAAGTTCCTGCCAGCGGCCAGGAAACAATTGGAGCAACTGGAAGGGCTGGGGTTTGGGGAGTTGCCCGTTTGCATCGCCAAGACCCAGTACAGTTTTTCCGATGACCAGACCCTGTTGGGAGCGCCAAGGGGCTTCGTGTTGACCGTGCGCAGCCTGAAGGTTTCCGCAGGGGCGGGCTTTATCGTGGCTCTGACAGGGAATATCATGACCATGCCAGGGCTTCCAAAGGTTCCGGCGGCAGAAAAAATCGATGTGGATAGAACCGGGAGAATCACCGGGTTGTTTTAAATTGTTTTAAAGAAGGACGAAAAGGGGACGAGGCATGAGAATGCCGTCCGGCTGCATGCGGTGCGGCCAGCAGGCCAGAATGAAGGGTTGGCGTCCAAGAGACGGTTGGATCGGGAAATGCGGGAAAGGAGACGTGGGATTGGATTATGTAAAGCAGAGCTGCGAGGATTTTGTCCAGGTGCTTTCCAGCAAAGAGCCGGTGCCCGGCGGTGGGGGCGCATCTGCCCTGGTCGGGGCGGTGGGAACTGCTTTGGGCGGCATGGTGGGCTCTTTGACGTTGGGAAAGAAAAAGTACAAAGACGTGGAACTGGAAATCCAAAGATTGATGGAAAAATCCCAGCGTCTCCAAAACCAACTGTTGGAATTGGTGCAGCAGGATGCTGCGGCGTTTGCGCCTCTGGCAAAGGCATACGGGATGCCAAAGGAGACGGAGAGCCAGCGGAAAGAAAAGGAAACTGTGTTGGAACAAGCTTTGAAAGAGGCCTGCCGGGTACCCCTCGAAACCATGGAGCGGTGTTGCCAGGGAATCAATTTGTGTGCGGCTTTTGCAGAAAAGGGAAGCAGATTGGCAATCAGCGATGCTGGAGCGGGGGCGAGTTTTTGCAGGGCCGCCCTCCAAAGCGCCAGCCTTAACGTATACATCAACACCAGGAGCATGCAGGATCGGGTCTATGCGGCAAGCATCAACCGAAAGGCCGATGGCATGCTGGATGAGTACATGAAAAAAGCGGACGAAGTGCTGCGACAAGTGTTCGCCGCTGTCAAGTAGGCTGCGAAACTGCGGACGTATGGCTTGACGACAGGAAGGAGGCAGCATGGCGCAGTTGTTGGACGGAAAAGAAGTTGCGCAGGCCATTACACAGCGGGTCTGTGCGAAAGTGGAAAAACTGAAGGCAAACAATGTTTTCCCCACCCTTGCGATCGTTCGAGTTGGGGAAAATCCCAGCGATCGATCCTATGAAGCAGGCGCATTGAAGCGTGCGGAAAAAACAGGCGTACAAGTGCACCAATATGGTTACGATGGGGATGTTTCCCAAGAGGAACTTTTGAGGGACGTAGAACTGCTCAATCGAGATAAAACGGTTCATGGCGTGCTCATGCTCAGGCCGCTTCCATTGCAAATAGACGATGGGCTTCTTCGGAATGCGCTTTTATCGGAAAAAGACGTAGATGGCATCACGGATGGATCCCTTGCAGGCCTTTTCACTGGGACGCACCGTGGCTTTGCGCCTTGCACTGCCAGGGCCTGTATGGAAATCCTGGATCATTATCGCATTGACCTGACAGGAAAGAAGGTCACAATCCTGGGTCGCAGCCTGGTCATTGGAAAGCCAGCGGCCATGTTGGCCATGGAGAGGAATGCGACCATTACTGTCTGCCACAGCAAAACCGGCGCAGATGCAATGAAGAAAATCTGCCGGGAAAGCGATGTCCTCATAGCGGCCATGGGAAGGGCAGCCATGATCGACAGCCAATATGTGAAGGAAGGGCAGACCATCCTGGATGTAGGGATCAATGTGGATGAAAATGGGAAGCTGTGCGGAGACGTGGATTTTGGCGCAGCGGCAGCAGCTGGCGCGATCACTCCGGTGCCCGGCGGCGTGGGCGCAGTGACGACTGCCGTGCTGATGCTGCAAGTGGCGGAAGCTGCCATTGCTGCCAGCCAAAAG
>CAZVBL010000096.1:0-3603 GCA_964625475.1 uncultured Zhenpiania sp.
GAGTGTAAGACTAAATTCAGCCCAATGTGGAATTTACTTTTTTATTTAAGGAAAATAAAAAATTTTTCAATAGGAACTTTTCGTGTTGGACAAAGTATGGTATAATAGATACACTTGATTGATGCGGCGTTGCTGTAGGGAAACGTTCATTGGATCACGAATCTTGATTGTATTTTCAATAGAAATTCGTGGTATAATGGATACATATGATACTAATGGCGTTGTCGTAAGTGAGCGTGCATTCATCGAATCATGGGTTACGAGTAAATTTCCAAAGGGGTTTACGGTATCATGATATTGCATCTTGGTTTGGGGGATTAGCTCAGCTGGGAGAGCGCGTGGTTCGCAATCACGAGGTCAGGGGTTCGAACCCCCTATTCTCCACCAACTGCCACCATCTTTGGATGGTGGTTTTTCTGTATGACGGGCATGCTGTCAGTCTGTGGTGAAAGTCCACAAGAGGCGTAGTTGCCGCTGAGTTTTTATGAAACCGTGAAATGGAAAATGGACAACGGACAACATGAACGCCGTTTACTATAGTTTTGAAAAATTTCCCTTTTCGAGAGGAAGATTGAAGCTGGGGCAGTCCATTGTGGATCTGCCCTTTTCATGCGTTGACACGGAAGGAGCGTTTCATGTCCTTTTCTATGGATACAAAAAATGAACTTGCCCATATAGAGCCTGGGAAAAAATGTTGTATGCTGGCAGAAATCGCAGGATTTGTCCGCATGTGCGGCAGCATCAGGCTGGTTGGCAACGGCAAATTTCACATCGTCACCACCATGGAAAACCCTGCCGTGGCTCGGCATTACAAAAAACTCATCAAAGATTATTTTGGCGTTGACGCAGAGTTGGAAGTTGGGGCGGGCAATTCCCTAAAAAAAGGCAGGGCCTACAAGCTGGCCATCGGGCCGGAGAACCTGAGCGAACAGATTTTGCGGGAAACAGGCATCCTTCTGGTAAAAGAAGGCATGAATTATATCAGTGATGGGATTTATGACGGCCTCATTCGGACGAAATGCTGTCGAAAGGCTTGTTTGAGGGGGCTGTTTTTGGGAGCTGGCACCATTACGGATCCGGAAAAAGGTTATCATATCGAATTTAGCTGCGGCAGCCAGACGCTGGCCAATGATGTAAAAAAGCTGCTCAACAGTTTTACGGATTTGCACGCCAAAACCTTGGAGCGAAAGAAAACTTATGGCGTTTATGTAAAAGAGGCGGAACAGATCATCGACATTCTGGCTATCATGGGTGCGCACTCCCAGATTTTTACCTTTGAGGATGTACGCATTACAAAGGAAATCCGCAACAAAGCCAACCGCATCAACAACTGCGACAACGCCAACATCGACAAGACACTGCAGGCAGCGGAAAAGCAAATCGCCTGCATTGAGAAAATACGGGAAAAAAAGGGTCTGGGATTTCTGTCGGACAAACTGCGGGAAACTGCGCAGCTGCGTCTCGACCACCCGGAGGCCACCCTACAGGAACTGGCGGACATGATGGAACCGCCCATGAAAAAATCGGGAATCAACAATCGATTCCGTAAAATTGAACAGGTGGCAGAAAAGCTGTCATAGTGCTTCGTGCGCAGGAGGGGATTTGATATGAGAAAATTTGAATTGGAACATCGAGTAGGGTATGCGGAAACGGATGCCATGGCCATTGTCCATCATTCTAACTATGTTCGCTGGTTTGAAATGGGCAGGAACGATTTGCTGCGAACCATCGGATATCCCTACTCAGAGCTGGAAAAAATAGGAATTTGGATGCCTGTCATCCGCATTTCCTGTCAGTACAAGTCGCCTTCGGTCTTTGATGAGGTTGTCATCATCCGCTCCTGGATAGACCAGCTGAAGGGCGCATCTGTTTCCCTGGCCTACGAGGTGATTGGCAAGGAAAAAGGCGATGTGAAGGTGACAGGCAGCAGCAGGCATGGGTTCACAGACCCGGATTTGGTGCCTATGCGCCTGAAAAAACAATTTCCGGCATTGTATGAAAAATTGGCCGATGCTGCGAAATAAGGACGGACTGAAAACTGGAAAATTGAGATGCGGGCACTGGTGCAAGATGGTGCTTGACTGAAAGGAGAAAGGGATGGCTGAGAAAAAGCAAAGTTATCGGGTAGAAATTGTAGACATGAGCGAGCAGGGGCAGGGCATCGGTCGGGCTGGCGGCATGGTCGCCTTTGTGCAGGGAGCCGTGACAGGCGATGTTGCAGAAATTGAATTTACGAAAAAGAAAAAAAACTATGGCTTCGCAAAGCTCAAGAATCTGATAACGCCTTCTCCGAATCGGATCGAGCCTTTTTGCAAGGATGGCTTTTCCCGAGGCTGCGGCGGATGTGCCCTGGCGAGGCTGAACTACCCTGGACAGCTTGTGCTGAAGGAGCGGATGGTACGGGAAAAACTTGCCAGGCTGGGCGGTGTTGAAGAGCCGGATGTAAAACCCATCATCGCCATGGACAAGCCTTTTCATTATCGCAACAAGGCTCAGTTTCCAGTGAGCACAGGGGGAAACATGATGCGGAAAGGCGGAATTTTGGAAAACCTGGGCGCTCTCGCCGTGGGCTTTTACAAGCCTCGCAGCCACGAAGTGGTGGATTGTCAGGCGTGCATGATTCAGTCCTCGGCGGCCATGGCAGCGGCAGATGCATTGCGCCGCTTCATGAAAGAGGATCATATCAGTGCATGGGACGAACGCTGGGAGCAGGGTCTGATGCGCCATTTGATCGTTAAAACCGCCTTTGGTACCGGGGAAGTCATGGTGGTTTTGGTGATCAACGGGAAAGGCATCCCCAATGGTGCGAAGCTGGTGGAAATGCTGGATGATGCCATCCATGAAGCCGGGTTTTCCTTGGAAAGCGTCATGCTCAATATCAATAAAAAGAAAGGTTCCCAGATCATGGGAAGCGAATGCGTTCCCTTGGCTGGCAAACAAACGATCCTGGAGACCATCGGGAATTTGACATTTGAACTTTCGCCCATGTCCTTTTATCAGGTCAATTCCATGCAGACGGAAAAGTTGTATGGCAAGGTGCGGGAATATGCGGGGCTGACGGGAAAGGAGAATTTGTTGGACTTGTATTGCGGCGTGGGAGCTATCGGCCTTTACTGTGCGGCGGACGCAGCCCAGGTCATCGGCGTTGAATCGGAGAAACAGGCGGTACTTGACGCAAACCGCAACGCTGTAATCAATGGAATCACCAATGCCCGCTTCGTCTGCGGTAAAGCGGAAGAAACTCTGCCTCGTCTCTTGGATTCCGAAATTGATGAGGAGGATGAAGAAAAAGAAATCGCAGCGGTGGTAAAAGCAACAAATGTGGTGGTTTTAGATCCGCCCAGAGCCGGGTGCAGGCCGGAGCTTCTGGAAGCTGTGGCACAGGCGGCGCCACAGCGGATTGTCTATGTTTCCTGTGATCCCGCTACGCTGGCAAGGGATGTGAAGCGGTTGAGCGGCGCAGGGTACGAGTTCGTTGAGGCCACGCCGGTGGACATGTTTCCCTGGACCGGGGCGGTGGAGACTGTAGTCTTGCTTTCCAAGGGAGAACTCAAAAAAGATTCGGGTTGAGTTCTCTTTGGAGGATATGGATATGTCAGATTT
>CAZVBL010000097.1:0-3329 GCA_964625475.1 uncultured Zhenpiania sp.
GTACCAGTGACCCAACTCCATGAGGGGTTGCCATTGGGAGGCGTTCATTGAATCACGGATATGGATTGAGTTTTCAGGGGAAATTCGTGGTATCATGAACGCTGGCGATTGAAACGGCGTTGCCGTGGGGAGCGTTCATTGAATCATGAACCTTGATTATATGTTCAGAGGAAATTCATGGTATAATGAACGCATTGATTGGAACGGCGTTGTCATCGGGTAGCATTCATTGGCTCACGAACTTTGATTCGATTTGACAGCGGAACAGGCACGACAGCATTTCCAACGTTTTGCTGCCGCGAAAAGACAGGGAAAGGAAAACCGGATATGCAGGCAATCATTTTAGCTGCCGGAATGGGCAGGCGACTTAAGGAATTGACGCGAAACAATACAAAGTGCATGGTCAAAGTAAACGGTGTTCCCCTGATTGACCGCATGCTCCACCAAATTGAAAAACAGCATCTGTCCCGCATCGTGATTGTACTGGGATACGAAGGCCAGAAGTTGGTGGATCATATTGCGGAATTGAACATCCAAACCCCCATCACCTATGTCAACAACCCGATTTACGACAAGACCAACAACATCTATTCCTTATTTTTGGCAAGGGAATTTCTATGCCAAGAGGACACGTTGCTGTTCGAATCGGACTTGATCATCGATGATTCCATTATCGATGCCTTGATTCAGGATCCCCGGGACACGTTGGCATTGGTGGACAAGTATGAGAACTGGATGGACGGGACCTGCGTGAAACTGGGAGACGATGATGCCATTGAATCCTTCGTGCCAGGGAAGAAGTTCAGATTTGAAGAATGCCAGGAGTATTATAAAACAGTCAACGTTTATAAATTCAGCAAGCGGTTTTCCCAGACCCACTATGTGCCATTTTTGGAGGCGTACTCCAAAGCCCTGGGGAACAATGAATATTACGAGCAGGTTCTGCGGGTCATCACCATGCTGGATGAGCCGGTCATCAAAGCAAAGCGCTTGGAAGGCCAACGATGGTATGAGATCGATGACATCCAGGATTTGGACATTGCCGCTTCGATTTTCATGCCCGATGAAGAGGAGCGTGTTTCCTTGCTGCAAAACCGATATGGTGGATATTGGCGTTACCCGAATCTCATCGATTTTTCCTATTTGGTGAACCCCTATTTCCCGCCGCAAAAGATGATGGACGAAATCAAAGCCAATTTTGAAAAGCTGTTGACCCAATATCCATCGGGGCAGAGGGTCAATTCCCTCCTTGCGGCAAAGAATTTCAACGTCCGGCAGGAAAACATCGCAGTGGGCAACGGCGCAGCGGAACTGATCAAGTCCCTGATGGAACGAATCAGCGGCAGGACGGGCATCGTTAGGCCGACCTTTGACGAATACCCCAACCGCTATGATGAGCGGCAGACCATCGCATTTGAGCCGGCCACGCAGGATTTTAGTTATGGTGCGGGGGATGTCATGGCCTATTTTCAGGACAAAGCCATTCGGAACTTGATTATTGTGAATCCAGACAATCCTTCTGGCAACTACATGAAAAAGGCGGAGATGCTTCGATTAGTGGAATGGACAAAGGCGCAGGGGATCACGTTCATTGCGGATGAATCGTTTCTGGATTTTGCGGAGGAGGAAAACCCAACGCTGATGGAGCAAGCTGTTTTGGATGGCAACCCCCATTTGTTTATTGTAAAAAGCATTTCTAAATCCTATGGCGTGCCGGGTCTGAGATTAGGAATTTTGGCTTCTGGGAACAAGGCAGCAATCGCAGCAACAAAATCGGACATTGCCATTTGGAACATTAACTCCTTTGCGGAGTTTTACATGCAAATTGAAGAAAAGTATCAGAGGAATTATGCAGATGCTCTGGCTGCGATTCGCAAAGAACGCAAACGGTTTCAGCAGGAATTGCAAAAAGTCAAGGGGCTTTGCGCCATCCCTTCTCAAGCCAATTATATCATGATTGAAATTGTCGGAGGCATATCTGCGAGGGAGATGACAAAAAAATTGCTGTTCCAGCACGATTTGTTTGTCAAGGATTTGTCTGCGAAAATCACAGGCACGAAGCGGCAGTTCATTCGGGTAGCAGTGCGGAGTGCGGAGGACAATGACAAGTTGGTTCGGGCATTGGAGATGGAGATGGAAGGACGATAGGAAGCCATTGGACGAGGACAACAGGGAATTTGCGATTGCCATGGTTGCGGCGAGCCGTTATAATAGAGAAGGAAAGTCAAGAGCGCAATTCGCTACAAGCCTTGCAAGCCCTGATACCAGCGAACGATAGCGATATCATGCAAAGGGAAAGGAAGTTTTTATGGAAGCGAATGCGGATGTGAAAATAAACAGAACCTATAAGGACAAACTTTTTCGGTTCATCTTTGGTGCGGAAGAAAACAAGCATTATCTGCTGTCCCTTTATAATGCGGTGAACGACTCCAACTATTCAGATGTCAATGATATTGAGATCGTTACCCTCGAGGATGTGATTTACATCAAGCAGAAAAACGACATCGCTTTTTTGATCGATTCGGAGTTGGACTTGTACGAACAGCAGAGCAGCTACAACCCCAACATGCCGCTGCGGGGTCTGATGTACTTCGCTGATTTGTACAGACAGATATTGTCAGGGAGGAGAAAAGACCTTTACAGCAGCACCATCGTCAAGATCCCTGCGCCGAATTATGTGGTGTTCTACAACGGCGAGACTGGAAAGCCGGATAAATTGGAACTGAAACTGTCGGATGCCTTTGAGAAGGAATTGAAAAACGGTGCATATGAGTGGACGGCGACCATGCTCAACGTTAACCTGGGTCACAACAAGGAGTTGCTTCAAAAGTGCGAGGCCTTGCACCAATACGCCTCGTATGTGGCAGACGTGAGGGAGTATAGTAAAGCGATGGACGTTAAGTCAGCTGTTGACAAAGCGGTGGAAAAAGCCATAAGATTGAATTATCTGGAGGGCTTTTTCAAGAAGCATAAGGAAGGAGTGGTGAACATGACTCTGACGGAATATAACGAAGCGGAATTCATCGAAAACCGACGAGCGGAAGGACGAGCGGAAGGACGAGCGGAAGGAATTGCGGAGGGAAGAACCCAAGGCATGCGGATCATGGTCGCAACCTACTTGGAAGAGGGGTTTTCAAAAGAAAAGATACTGAAAACGCTCCAACGTGGATTCGATTTAACGGAAGATCAGGCCAACCAGTATTTCCAGCGTTTTGCCGCCGCAGCGAAGTAGCAGCGGATAGGAATTGATGCCAACCTAACCGAAAATCGGCAAGAAAGGAGCCATCGGAACACATGAAATCACTAGCCCTCGTCATGATTGTAAAAAA
>CAZVBL010000098.1:0-3298 GCA_964625475.1 uncultured Zhenpiania sp.
ACAAAAAATGACAGGCTGACATTGCGGTATCAGTGGGTGACATAATTGCGTCATAATAGCAAAGGGAGAACTTATGAAAATCATCATCACGGCAGGCGGCACCAGCGAGCGCATCGATGACGTGCGGTCCATCACCAATACTTCCACGGGCAGGCTGGGGCATGCCATTGGGCAGGCGTTTCTCGCAAAATGCCGGGGGGAACTCGACCGAATCTACTATTTGCACGGGCTGCGGGCGCAGCCTTTGGAAGGAGCCAGCGTAAGCGCCATCCCCATCGAAGGAGTACGGGACTTGCAGGCGCAGATGCAAAGGTTGCTCATTGCGCAAGACATCGATGCTGTCGTTCATGCCATGGCGGTCAGCGACTACATGGTGAAAGAAGTGACGACCTTGGAAAAAATCAAATCCGGCGGCAAGATCGGCGACAAGACTGGGCTGGAGGGGAACAAAATCAGTTCTGGCATCGATGATCTGGCGATTCTCATGGAGCGTTCCCCAAAGGTGATCGGCAGCATCAAAGACTGGTGCCCGAACACAACGCTGGTGGGCTTCAAGCTGCTCAGCCACGTTCCCCACGAAACGCTCATCCAGGTGGGGAAAGCCCTGCTGGAGAAAAACGCATGTTCCTTCGTTCTGGCCAACGACCTGGCGGAAATGGGCGGCGGAAAGCACAAAGGGTACCTGATCCATCGGGACGGTTCCTATGACACCATGGAAACCAATGAAGAAATCGCAAGCATGATTGCCAAAAGGGTGTGGGAGGAAGCAACATGAGCCGAAGTTTCATATTTAGGAATGGGTTCTCCGACTTGTCGCAACAGCCCTGGCGAGGAGGCGTTACCCAGGACGCAAGGAGGGGGCAAAATGAACGTTGTATTGGGCGTGACGGGCAGCATTGCGGCTTATAAGGCGGCGGAAATTACCAATAGGTTGACGAAAGCGGGATATCGTGTGGATGTCATTCTCACGGAAAGCGGCAGCAAATTCATTGCGCCCCTGACATTGCAGACCCTGAGCAAGAATAAGGTTTACATGGATATGTTTGAGGAATTCGTCCCCAGTGAGGTGAAGCATATTTCTCTGGCGAAAAAAGCGGATTTGCTGCTGATTGCGCCAGCTACGGCCAATATCATCGGAAAAATCGCAGGAGGCATTGCCGATGATTTTCTCACTACCGTTGTCATGGCGGCGGCGGGTCAAGCGCCTGTTTACCTTGCGCCAGCCATGAACACCAACATGTACGAAAATCCCATTGTCCAGGAAAACATGGAAAAGCTAAGGAGCCTGGGCTACCATTTCATTGACCCCAAAGCCGGCCTTCTGGCCTGCGGCGACCTGGGGAAAGGCGCACTGGCGGATGTGGACGAAATTGTGGACGTTGTGACGAAAGCATTGAAACAGGGCGGCGTTTCTGATAAAATAAAGCGATCATGAACGGAGGAAACAGATGATACATTACCAAAGCACGAGAGGAAGCAAATACATCAAGACATCGGCTCAGGCCATCATCCAGGGAATCGCAGAGGACAAGGGGCTTTATGTGCCAAACGAAATTCCGGCTCTGCCTTTCGACATCGAGGCCATGGTGGGAAAACCCTATCAGGAAGTGGCGTTTGGGGTGATGAAAGCGTTCTTTGAGGATTATACGGATGAAGAAATGCGCGCTTGCATCGATGGCGCATACGATTCCAAATTTGAAGAGGCAGAAATCGTGCCTGTGGTGAAGGCCGGGCGGGCGTTTTTCCTGGAGCTTTACCACGGAAAAACGGCAGCCTTTAAAGACGTGGCGCTTTCCATCCTGCCATACCTGCTGACAACGGCCATGAAGAAAGAAAAGGAAGACCGAAAAATCTGCATCCTCACCGCTACATCGGGCGACACGGGAAAAGCTGCGCTGGAAGGCTTTGCGAACGTTCCGGGCACGGAAATCATCGTTTTTTATCCCAACAAGGGCGTGAGCCAGGTGCAGGAGCGGCAGATGATCACCCAGGAGGGGGAAAACACCCACGTTTTTGCCATCAACGGCAACTTTGACGATGCCCAAACCGGCGTCAAGAAACTGTTCAACGACAGTGATTATGCCAAAAGGCTGGAGAAAATCGGCTGTACCCTTTCTTCTGCCAACTCCATCAATATCGGCAGGCTGGTTCCCCAGGTGGCGTATTACGTTTACGGCTACATCAAACTGGTGGAATGGGGCGAAATCAAAAATGGCGACTACATCAACATCGTGGTGCCCACCGGGAACTTTGGCAACATTCTGGCTGCGTATTATGCCGGAGAAATGGGAATCCCGGTGAAAAAGTACATCTGCGCCTCCAACGAAAACAAGGTGCTGACGGATTTCATCAACACGGGGACGTACAACACCAACCGGGAATTTTACCTGACCAATTCGCCGTCCATGGACATTCTGATTTCCAGCAACCTGGAGCGGCTGCTGTATCACCTGGGCGGACAGGACGGGGAAGAAATCAAGGGACTGATGGAAAGTCTGGAGAAAAACAAAAAGTACACCGTCAGCCCGAAGATCAATTACGCCCTGGATTGTTTCTATGGCGGCTATGCGGACGTGCCGCGGACGAACGATGCCATAGGACGCATGTACAAAAAATACGGTTATCTCATGGACACCCATACGGCAGTGGCTTATCGGGTTTATAAGGATTATGTAGCCTATACCGGCGACAAGACGCCCGCACTCCTGGCTTCCACGGCCAGCGCATACAAATTTGCGGACAGCGTAGTGGAATCCATCGGCCTGGAAAAGGGCGAAAACGGCTTTGAGTCCGTGAAAAAGCTGCACCAGGAAACAAAAGTGCGGATCCCGGCAGGGCTGAAAGACCTGGAAAGCAAGGAAATCAGGCACAAGGGCGTGTTGGACATTGAGGAAATGCCCGATGCCGTTTACGAATGCTTGAAATGAGGAACTGCAGCATAGAGCCATTGGCCTGGCAGGGAGCAAAGGCGTATCCTGCGAATGCGATCTGAATGCAAAAACAGCCGAAAAAGAATTTTGTCAAAAAGGAACTTAATGCTTGCAAACCAGCTACATATATGGTAAATTGGTAAATGCGCCAAGCTTTTCGCAACCCGACCTGCTTGACGTAACCATGGAGGATTGACCGAGTGGCTAAGGAGCTCGCCTGGAAAGCGAGTAAGGCGTAACAGCCCCGCGGGTTCGAGTCCCGTGTCCTCCGCCAGAGAGAAAGAGAGACCGAAAGGTCTCTCTTTCGTTAAAGCAGAACCAAGGACACGGGACTCGAACCCGAAAGGGCAGGACTGTCCAGTGGACAG
>CAZVBL010000099.1:0-3286 GCA_964625475.1 uncultured Zhenpiania sp.
GCAGGCGACTTATCGTGCGGTTCGTCAGGGATTGCGGAAGGCAAAGTCGGTGCTGTTGGAGCCTTGGTACGAGTTCCAGTTGGAAGTGCCTGCTGGCCTGGTAGGACGGGCTATGTCGGATATCCAAAAGATGGGTGGCAGCATTGAAACGCCCCGGCCTGTGGGGGATTTGTCCTTGCTGCGGGGTAAAGCGCCTGTCTCGGAAATGAAGGATTACGCCATGAAAGTGGCGTCCTATACGAAAGGACAGGGGCGGTTGGGTTGCGCTGTCATCGGCTATGAGCCGTGTCACGATACGGCTGCTGTCGTGGCGGCCATGGGCTACGATCCGGATCGGGATGTGGAAAACACAGCGGATTCCGTGTTCTGCGAACACGGCGCAGGGTTTCGCGTCAAGTGGGATCAGGTGGAACAGTATCTGCACCTGGACAGCGGCTGGCAGCCAGGGCAGGAAGAAGGGCAAAAGGGACAGGAACAGGATGCTGGCGTTTCGAGAGCGGGAGCGGAGTCGGCTTCTGGCTCTTCCGATTCCAGCCATGGGTATGGCGGCGTTTCCCAGGAGGATCGGGAACTGGAGCGCATCTTTGCGCAAACCTATGGCACAGCTAAAGAGAAACCGGCTATTCCCCCAAAAACCATAGAAGCTGGAAAAAAGAAAATCGCCCCGGAACCAGCGGAGATCCTGCCGGAATATCTGCTGGTGGATGGCTACAACATCATTTTTGCCTGGGACGAGCTAAAAGCCCTGGCAAAGGCCAACCTGGACGCTGCCAGGGAAGCCTTGCTAGAAATCCTTTCCAACTACCAGGGCTATCGCAGGTGCAAAATCATTGCGGTCTTTGACGCATACAAGGTCAGGGGCGGGGAGCGGCATTTCGAAGCTTACGACAATATCGACGTGGTATACACCAAGGAAGCGGAAACAGCGGATGCCTACATCGAGAAAACCACATATGAAATGGCGAAAAAATACCATGTGCGAGTAGCCACCTCCGACAACCTGGAGCAGATGATCATCCTCGGCAACGGCGCATTCAGGGTGTCGGCCAGGGATTTCAAGGCGGAGGTGGAGCAGACCAATGCGGAAATCACGGCGTTCCTTGCGGAATACAACCGAAAAAGCAAGATGGAAAGCAGGAATCGGATTCGGATTCCAAGGGGAAGCGGATCCTAGTGAAACGCATTTTTCATTGAAGCGGCAATTGCATCATCAGGCGTTTTTGGCGATCCTCCGGGAGGGGGCAATTCCACACAGGTACGGTACGGTGGATGGAACCAGCAAAACGAGGAACGGCAGCCCCTCCAAGGGGAGCAGATTTCGCACAGGTACGGCGGTTGCGGAAGCTAGGGGAGCGAGAAAGGAAGAAAAGCCCGAAGGGAAGGGGGCAAATGCGATTGGGATGATTGAAATGATGCAAAGGAATTTGCAGTTTCATGTAAGATGGATTTAGAAAACCTAGAAGTCAAAGGAGGAAACATGGAAACAATCAAATGCATAAAGGAGAGGCGGAGCATTCGGAAGTATCAGGACAAAAAGATACCGCACGAGGTAATCGATGAAATCGTGGAGGCTGCGGCTTATGCGCCGTCCTGGAAAAACACCCAGGTTACAAGGTACCTGGTAACAGAGGATCGGGAAAAGATGAACGCCATTGCGGACGGATGCGTTTTGGGCTTCTCGTACAACATCGACACCATCCGCAACGCCGCTGCGCTGGTCATCGTGACCATGATTGAAGGCCGTTCCGGCATGGAAAAAGACGGATCGGCCACCACATCCAAGGGTGCGGACTGGGGTGTTTTCGATACGGGAATCGCGACACAGACCTTCTGCCTCGCAGCGCACGACAAAGGAGTCGGGACGGTCATCATGGGCATCTTTGATGAGGACAAGGTCGGAGAAACCGTATCCGTCCCCCAGGGTCAGAAAGTGGCTGCGCTCATTGCCATGGGCTATCCGGCGGAACAGCCAAAAGCGCCGAGACGCAAGAACGCAGAAGAATTAGTGACCTACATGGATTAGACGAGTCCTGCATCGGGTTACGAACATCAAAGAAATGGAAAAAGGTGCTGCCTTATCAGATTCTCCTGATGAGAATGCGCCTTTTTGTGATGTGGGGGAGTGTAAAATAAATTGACATGCGATACATTTGGCACAACGATAGAACAGATTTTAAAACAAGAAAGGAAACAGCCTATGAAAACCCTCGTCATTTTAGGAGCCGGCCAGTTTGGAAAGACCTGCTCTCTGTTAGTAAACACCAATCAGTACCGATTGGCCGCTTTCGGCGACAATAATTCCAGACTTTGGGAAACTGCCGTTTGCCACCCCTTGGGCATGCAGATTCCCATCCTTCCCATTCCCGAAGCCCTGGCATTAAAACCGGATGCGGCAATCACTGGTGTCATCGGGGCGGAGCGTACCGAACAGTTAATCCGGCAGGCAAGGGACTGTGGATATAGTGGAACGCTTCTTTCCCTCCAGTCTTTTTATGAACAGACAGACATCCGCAGCGCCACTTTGTTGCGGTTGGCTGCCCGGCTTCATTCCCAAAACATCCCCGGGGCTTTAGCGGAGCTTGGAGTATACCAGGGCGATTTCGCCTGGAAACTCAATGCCCTTTTCCCGGATCGAACCATTTATCTTTTCGATACTTTTTCAGGCTTCGATCAGAGAGACATCGAAACAGAACGTGCCCATGGCCGCACCTTTGTGCGGGAGGGAGAATTTTCCGATGCCAGGGCAGACTCGGTGCTGGCTCGCTTTCCCCACCCGGAATGCGCCGTCATCCGTAAAGGGTATTTCCCGAAAACGGCTGAGGGCATGCCAGAAACCTGCTACGCTCTGGTAAGCCTTGATGCGGATTTGTATGCCCCGCTGTTTGCCGGGCTTACCTACTTTTATCCCAGGCTCTCCTCCGGCGGCATGATCCTGCTCCACGACTATAATAACGATCGCTTCCAAGGGGCAAAAAAAGCCGTGGAGGATTATGAATCCCTCCACGGTTCGCTCCTTCTGGTTCCTCTGTGCGACCTGCATGGAAGCGCAGTCATTTTGCATCCTTAAAGAAATTTTCGGAATCCCGCAGGCCAGTGCATGTTTATTTGCGAACCGCAAGGCGATGCTTTCGTTGACCGTTTTGTCCCCGGCAGCATTTACATCTGTGATTGGATGATTTTCTGGTTCTTGAAACATACCGATTTTGAGGAATAGGCCTGCTTTGCCAGGCGGACAAAGTCATCAATTTTCGATGATACCACGGAATCGCGCCTTAGAATTCCCAGG
>CAZVBL010000100.1:0-3050 GCA_964625475.1 uncultured Zhenpiania sp.
TGTGATGGACTCCCTTACATCGAAATCCTTTGCGGCTGCCGATTCTTTCCTGTTTTCGATGTCCGACAGCACCAACAAATCCTCGATGAGCCGTTTTAGCCGGGAAGTTTCAATTGCGATAATGTCGATGAACTTCGTTCTGATTTCAGGATCCTCCGCAGCACCCTGCTGCAGGGTTTCGATAAAGCCGGAAATGGAAGTGAGGGGCGTTTTCAATTCGTGGCTTACGTTTGCCACGAATTCCTTGCGAATCAACTCCGCATTTTTGCTCTCTTCTGCGGCTTTTTTCAATGCTGCCCGTTCCTCTATCATGGGTTTTGCCAAGTGGGAATAGAGGTGAAAACCGAGCAACGCAACTCCGGCCCCGTAAACCAGGGCTAAAATCCATAGTCCGTTCCTGGCCGGGAGCCCGGCCGTTTCCCCGGATCCTGCCCATGGGGAAAGAAACAGCCTGTAAGCAAGGTAAAAGCAGAATAAATGGAAAACGACAATTTCCAGGGCGGCTGTAACAAATTTTCTTTTCATTTCATTTTGTATCCTTTGCCCCTGATGGTTTGGATATACGCTTCTTCATCGCTTCCTTGACCCAGTTTTTTTCTCAGGTTGCGAATATGGACGTCCACCGTCCTGGTTTCGCCGACATACGCGATGCCCCATACTTGATCCAGCAGCTGATCCCTGGTCAAAACATGGCCTCTGTTCTCGGCCAAATGAACCAAAAGCTCAAATTCTTTCAGCGTCAAAGCCACAAGCCGCTGATCGATTTTGACCTGATGTCGCTCAATGTTGATTTCAAGATCATCGATCCTCAATATATGTTCATCCAGATGCAGGTTCTCATGTGTATTGTCATAACGCCGCAATACGGCTTTGATCCTGGCCATTAATTCTCGGATGCCAAAGGGTTTTGAAATATAATCATCCGCACCCAATTCCAGACCGAGGACCTTGTCAATTTCCTCCGTCTTGGCAGTCAGCATGATGATCGGGATCTCGTTGCATTCCTCTCTCAATTCCCTACAGATATCGTATCCGCTTTTTCCTGGAAGCATAATGTCCAAAAGGATCAAATCAGGCTTTTCCTTATGTACCATGGACATGCCCATGTACCCATCTTCCGCCTCGATTGCCTCATATCCGTTGGTTTTCAAATTGTACCGCACCAGTTCGCGGATGTTCGGTTCGTCCTCAATGATTAAAATTTTCTTCATGATCACCTACCGTCTGTTTTTATCTTATCATAATTTTTGGTAAATCACAATTCCTTTCCTTCGTCCATGACCCCAGCTTCCATTTGGAAATTCACGTTTTCCAACACCGCATTGGCGATATTGTCACAACTGTCGCCGATTCGTTCAATGTTATGCACCACATCCGTATAGATGACCGTAAATTCCGGGGAACATGTTTTCTCATAAAGCCGCTTCATGTGCTGTTTTCGGAAAAACGCTTCCGTGCGGTTCATCTCCTCCTCCTGCTGCTTTACGTCCAGCGCCGTTTTGTGATCCCCTGTTTCCAAAGCCGCAATGCTGTTTCGCACCATGCGGCTGGCAAGATCAAAGCACTGATAAATTTCCGCATAGGCGGAATCTGAAAAATCGTATTTGTTTTTCATCTTTTCCTGTGCGAAAACGACGATGTTTTCACAGTAATCCCCCATGTGTTCGATGTCGGCCGCAACGTGCATCAACCCGGACACCTGGGTTGCCTGATGCTTTGTAATCGTTTCAGCCACGGAAATGGAGGACAGGTAGCTGACGATTTCCTGCTGCAACGCATTTACCATGCTTTCCATTTCCAAAACCCGCTCCACTTCGTCTATGTCGTTGCCAAGAAAGGCTTTCTTTGCGGAAACAATCATGCCTGCCGCAAAGCCTGCCAGCCGGGACAGTTCCTTCTTTACCAAATGAATCGCCGCAAATGGCCGATCCAGCACGTTCCGATCCAGATAAAGGGGTTCCGATGGCAGTTTTTCCATGTCGTTGCCTGGCACCAGCTTCGTGACGATTTTCACCAGAACGCCGATGAACGGCATCCACAGAAGCGTGCTGGCAATGTTAAAACACATGTGGGCATTTGCGATCTGCCGTGCGATCACTTGGATTTCAGGACCATCAGAAGAGATAAGCCGGATAAACTGACAGTACCACGGAATGAACCAGACGAAAACTAAGGTTCCGCTCAAATTAAAAATCACATGGGCGATTGCCGTTCGTTTCGCATTCAGGGTTCCCCCGATGGATGCCAGCAATGCGGTAATGGTCGTCCCAATGTTGCTGCCAAACAAAATCGGCATTGCCCCTTCCAGTCCGATGATGCTGCTGACCCCGTCAGGTCCTGCTGTCATGGCCAAATTCTGGAGCACTGCGATAGTGGCCGAACTGCTCTGTATCACTGCAGTCATGATCGTTCCCAAGAGGATGCCCAGTATGGGAACGTTCTGTACCCGCACCATCAAATCCACAAAAAAAGGAGAGGCCGCCAGAGGTTCCATGGTCTCTCCCATAATGTTGATGCCCACGAAGAGCATGCCAAAGGCAAAGAGCGTCTGCCCGACATTGACCATCGGCTGTTTCTTGAGGAAAAAGTACAAAACAAACCCGATGGTCACAAAGAGCCAAGCGTAATCCCCGATTTCAAAGGCGATCAGCTGGGCTGTGACGGTGGTTCCGATGTTTGCGCCTAAAATAATGCTGATGGCCTGGGGCAGTTTCATCAAGCCTGCGCTGACAAACCCCAAAACCATGACGGTCGTTGCGCTGCTGCTTTGCAGCACCGCCGTGCAAAGAGCGCCTGCCGCAACCCCCAAAACCGGGTTTCTGGTCAGCAGCGCCAGGATTTTCTCCATTTTTTCGCCTGCCGTTTTCTGCAAACCATCGCTCATCAGGTTCATGCCATAAATGAACATCGCCAAGCCGCCCAACAACGTGATTATCATTTGAAACGCTTCCATGTTCCGCCTTCCTCCTCTTTCCTCTTCCCCCCAACGATTTTATTGTACCATGAATCTCCTTTAGAAACAGAATCGAAATTCATGATTCAAGGAACGC
>CAZVBL010000101.1:0-2744 GCA_964625475.1 uncultured Zhenpiania sp.
GAAAGGAGCCATCGGAACACATGAAATCACTAGCCCTCGTCATGATTGTAAAAAACGAAGAGCGATGCCTGGCCCAATGCCTGGAGCGAGCGAAGGATCTGGCGGACAAAATTTACATCACGGACACCGGCTCTACGGATGGGACGAAGGAAATCGCTGCTTCCTTTGGCGCAATCCTTGCGGATTACACCTGGAACCAGGATTTTTCTGCTGCCAGGAACTTTTCCTTGGCGCAATCTGACTGCGACTGGAATCTGGTTTTGGATGCGGATGAATATTTGCTGGAGGGCTCCCGCCAGGATCTTTGCGATTTCACGGAAAATACAGAGCAGATCGGCGCAATACAGCGGCAAGACCTCTATGTCGAAGATGTCATGGACGGCAAGGAGCAAATCGGCGCCATGTACAGTTGGACCACGCGCTTGTTGCCGAAGGGCGTGCGCTACCAGGGACGGATTCACGAGCAGGTGGATTCGGCTTTTCCCACCGTGCCGGTGCCGCTGCTGTTTGAGCATGACGGATACCTGCAGCCGGACAAGGGGGAGCGGAATCTGGCCATTTTGCAGGAAGAGCTGGAGCTGCACCCCAACGATCCCTACTTCCTATTCCAAATCGCCCAAACCCTGCGAGGCTTGGAACGCCACAAGGAAGCGTGCGCCTATTATGCGCGCTTTTATGAGAAAGTGCCGCCGCAAGGCTCTGGCTATCGGACGAGCGGAATCATTTCCTGGCTGTACAGCCTGATCGAAGCGCAGGATTACGACACCGCCCTGTCGATCGCCAAAAAAGAAGAAAAAAACCTGGAGCATTATGCGGACTTCCATTTTGCCTGCGGCATTTTGTACATGCGGGCGATCCAGGCGGAGACGAAGAAATATGTGAATTATCTGCCTGGGATTGAACAAGCTTACTTAAAGTGCCTAGAAATCGGCGAGGTTCCCTTGAACGAGGGCACCTATGGCTGCGGTTCTTTCAAGGCGGCGCACAACCTGGGAGCCTGGTACGAGGTGTCCGGCGAACTGCCCAAAGCGTTGGAATGCTACAAATTTGCGGCTGAATACGATTATGCGCCATCCATTGCGAGGCTGCGGGCATTGCAAGGATCTGGAAATCACAAAACATGTTGACAACCGGACAACACACATGAGGTGAGAAAATACTGGAAATGAGAAGACAGGAAAAAAAGAAAGCCGAGGACTATCTCCAGACGCTTTTTGGAAACCAGACAATCTTAAAACAGGCGATGAAAAAGCATAACATTCCGAATGCCATGGATTGGCTGGGCAAATGCCAGAAAACCGCCATCGAACTGGGGACGCTGATCGAACGTGCCGAGGGAGAAGGGTTTTCGACCGTTGCCATGCTGGAGGATTATTGCGAAACCGCATACCAGCTATATGAAAGCCTGGGTTCCAGCAAAGGCATCACCGATGAGCTGCAGTTACAGGATGCGATGGCTCGGCAGCTGGAGCAAATCAGGCATAGCGTGAGATGCGACATCAAAGAAAGGCTCGAAGTTGTCTTTTTGCCATACAAGGCCTCCATGTGGGATTGCTTGGAGAGCGTTTGGAAGGCGGCGGACCAGGATGAAGATTGCGATGCATATGTGGTTCCGATTCCGTATTACGACAGGAAGCTGGATAAAAGTCTTGGGGAAATGCATGACGAAGGAGAGAAACTTCCGGATTATGTGCCCATTACGAAGCATGACGAATACGATATTGCAAAGCGGCGGCCCGACATGATTTTTATCCACAATCCCTATGACCAATACAACCAGGTGACGAGCGTTGCCCCTTTTTACTATGCAAAAAATTTGAAGCAATATACGGAATGCCTGGTTTACATCCCCTACTTCACGTTCGGAAGCATCCCCGTTGGCAACGAGGAAGCAATGGAAAAAGTAAAGGACTTTTGTGGCGTTGCGGCGGTTTTAAATTCACATCGGGTCATCGTGGAGTCGGAGGAAGTGCGGCAGGTTTACATTGATACATGGACAGAAATGGTTGGCGAAAATTCCAGGGGCATGTGGGAAAGGAAAATTCTGGCGCTTGGTTCCCCCAAGATAGAAAAGATCCGTAACACGAAGAAAGAGGAAGTATCGCTGCCAAAAGGATGGCTGGACATCATCCAAAAACCGGATGGGGACTGGAAGAAAATCGTCTTGTACAACACGAGCGTCAAGCCGCTGCTGGCTGCCGATGAGGACATGCTGATTGCGAAAATGAGGGACGTGCTTCAAACTTTCAAAAAATGGCAGGCGGAGATCGCATTGATTTGGCGGCCCCACCCGCTGATCCCTGCCACGATTTCGTCCCTGCGCCCTACAATCAGGGAAAGCTATGACAGGCTGGTGCAGGAGTACCGCGCAGAAGGCTGGGGCATTTACGATGACACCGGGGATGTGGATCGAGCCGTGGTGCTATGCGATGCGTATTATGGCGATTCAAGCTCCGTGGTCTTGTTGGCTCGGCAGCTGGGAAAGCCCATTATGCTGCAACGCCTGGAGCCGAGGAAAAAAGAGGACGAGGATTGAAATGGAAATCTCTTTCACTTCAAAGGATCGATTTTAAAATAACCGTCTCCTGCGAGCAATAACGTCCAATTTGTTTTCAGTTCATCCTTTCCCAGTTCTTGTGCCATCTGCAAAAAGCTGTCACCAAGAATGCCGCCTTTACTTAAATATAAGGCGAATCCAAGTTGAAATCAACGAAAATATTTCCGAAGCTGAAAAAACATAGGGC
>CAZVBL010000102.1:0-2734 GCA_964625475.1 uncultured Zhenpiania sp.
CCTCCTTGTCAAAGGCCTCTCCCCCTGCGAATCAAGACCCGTTTTCCTTCAAAGGCAAACCCATATGTTCGGATATTCTCTTTGGGGATCCCCCTTGCTTCCAGCATGGCGGCATACTGCTTTTCTTCAATCTGGGTCAGAGCCGCTATCGCCGTTTCTTCCAAATTTTCTTCTTTGGTCGACTTGCGAACCTTGAACTCCAGAATCATGGCATCATCCCCCGCATCGAGCGGCTCCAAGATCACATCGTATCTGCCGAATCCGCTCTCCCGATTGGAGGTAAGCGCATATCTGCTGGAAAGATCCACCATCAGACCCAAAACAAAGCCATGGTAAAATCGTTCCGGCTGTGTACCCGATGGTCGATTTCCAGTATCGAAATAACTGAAGGTGTCCAACGCCACTTCATTCATGTATTCGTTCATGGCATCCAAATCATCCAGCAGCAACGCTTTGATGAAATCGTTATAGTTTTCTTCCGAATCCATGAACCAATTTTTCACCATAGATTCAAACATGATGCGCACCTCGCCATTGGTCAGCGCCAGAACGTAATCATAGCGACTGGTACGCTGGTCAAATTTTTTCTCCACCACTTTCAAATAGCCGCTGGCCAGCAACAAGCTCCAGATAGCGTTTTTCTTCCTGTCCAATTCGCCGTACACTAATTGTTCGTCAATCTGCACCGTCAACGTCCCGCCCCGCAGCAGGTCCTCAAATTCCAGCTTGACTGTTTTGTCCCCTTCTCGGATCAATTTGTCCACCAGGCTGTTGGAGCTGGAGTTTGCCCAGTAAGTATCCATTTGCCCAGTGTCCAGGTAATTGGTGATGGACCAGGGGTTGTAGATGTCGGTCTTGCTGCCAAAGGTGAAGCCATCATACCAGGCTTTCACTTCGCTTTTTTTGTCTTGCATCCCCTGCTCGTCCAACGCCGCAAACACCTCCTCTTCCGTGAAACCAAAACAGTCTGCGTATTCGTTGGATGTGGTGGTCACGAGTTTCAGGTTGTTCAAATCAGAAAAAATGGATTCCCGACTCACTCTGGTGATGCCCGTCATGACGGCTCGCCCCAGACAGGGGTTTGTCTTGAACGTGGAGTTAAAGAGGCCTCTGATAAAGTCGGCCAGTTCATCCCAATAGCCGTTCACATAGGCTTCCTGCATGGGCGTGTCGTACTCATCCAGAAAAATCATCGTTTTTTTCCCATAATAACGATACAGATACTCTGACAGCGTTTTCAAAGAACCAGAAACCTCGTCATCTCCCATGTCAACGGACGCTCTTTCAAATTCTTTCTTCTCATGCGCACTCAGCACATCGCTTGCCAGCAAAAAACGAAATGTCCGATACAGTGAGCCGATGCTCCTGCAAATCATTCTCTGGATCTGCGAAAAAGAAGTTGCTTTCACGTCCGCAAAGCTCAGGAACATTACCGGGAAAGTCCCCTGGAGTTTTTGGTATTTCTCGTCCTCCCAGATGGAAAGTCCCTGAAAGAGATCGCTCCTGCCTGCATAATCGATGGAAAAAAATTTTTCCAGCATGCTCATATTCAAGGTTTTTCCAAATCTCCGGGGGCGGGCAATCAGGGTCACTTGGTCACCCGATTCCCACCACTGCCGGATAAATTCCGTCTTGTCCACATAGAAAAGATTTTCCGTTCGCATCACCTCAAAATCCTGGTGACCGATTCCTACCGTTCTCGCCATGGCACCCCCCTGCTCTCCATCTGGTGTGCTGAATCAGTCTGATGCTTCACCCATCTGTTTCCCCGACATGCCTCTCGCTCACCCAAATGACCGCTGTCTACATTTGTGAAAGGGTACTTTCAGGCAAACATTCCATACGAAACATGAAAATATTCAGCATAGCCCATATCGGCTTTCACCGTTATTGTACCATGGAATGGTTGGGAAAGACATAGTTTCTTTTGGAATCGAAGGAGAAACGATAAAAAAACGGGAAGCGATGCGTCCTGCGGCTTGGTCGCCGTGGGATGTCATTGGATTGGCCAGGCAATTTCCGTCCGGTCTGCCGATGCGCGATGTGCCGTATCATCCTCGCATGCATAAAACAAGGGCCTGACAGCAAACGCCGCTGCCAAGCCCTGTCCGTTTCCATAGAAAGGCTGCGTTCACAGAATTGCTTCACTCGCTCTCTTCTTCCATGCCCAATTCCGCTTTGCGCCTCGCAACCTCCTGGCTGTACTCGGCTGCCGTGATTTCTCCGTCCTGATACAGTTCCCTCAGTTCAGCATCACTGTAAGTAGACAAATCGCTGCTGATGCTTTCATCGTCCTCGCTCGTCTGCTCCAGCACGCTCGAAGCTGTCTGCGCTGACGCTTTCAAAGAACTCAGTTCATAATCGGAGCTGTCTGCATCCTCATTTTCAGCGTTCTGCTGGTTTGCGCTGGCCGCCTGTCCTGCCGCACTGATTTCCAGGATATCGCCCTGGTCAGATACCGCTACGGTTTCCGGCGCAGCCTCGCTGTTCGTCTTGATGGTGCTGTCGGATTCCTCTTCTTTCTGAATTTTTTCATTCAAGTAATAAGACTGAATGGCGCTGTTTTGTAAAGAACTATTAATCGAAATGCTCATAATCTGAAATCTCCTTTCCCGATACTGCTGTAACATTTACGTCATCTTATAAATATTATCGACCGCATTTGCATGGACTTGATAAAGTTCACAAATAAAACATGGAATTTTCACAATTTCTATCCAAGCGATGTTGACTT
>CAZVBL010000103.1:0-2678 GCA_964625475.1 uncultured Zhenpiania sp.
TTTGTTCAAAAGGGGTATTGGGATTAGAGATTAATGAGGTTATCAGGGGGATAACCACAATTAGATTATAGCCGTTCGTGCCACAAAAAGCAAGGGTTTGTAAAAAAAAATTGGAAAAAAGCCCAGAATAGCGCAATTTGTCGATAGATTCTTCTATAAAATGGCATTTTTGAACGGTATAATGAACATGTGTGATGGAAGCGGCGTTGTCGGAAGGAAGCGTCCATGGACTCACGGCCAGGGTTATGGTTTCCAGGGGAAGGCTGCGGCATCATGGAACAGCGGAAAGAAGATACCCTGTTCCTCGGTAGGAAGCCCGAAAGGGATTGCGCAAATCGTATCATTGTTTAAAGGAGGACGTATAAGTGGAAGTTTTAAAAGTATCAGCAAAATCGAATCCAAATTCGGTAGCAGGAGCACTCGCAGGAGTTTTGAGGGAAAAGGGCGGAGCTGAAATTCAGGCCATAGGCGCAGGAGCGCTCAATCAGGCGGTAAAAGCCATCGCCATCGCCAGGGGCTTTGTGGCGCCCAGCGGCATTGACCTGGTCACGATTCCCGCATTTACAGATATTGAAATTGATGGAGAAGAGCGGACGGCTATCAAATTGATCGTGGAGCCGAGATAACCGGACAGCCCGAAATGATGGCGATTGTGGCCATCGTGCCAGAAGCGGCAGGAGCAACAGAACCTGGGCGTACATAACATTTTGCCCGGGTTCTTTTTTGCGATGATTTTGCGTTAGCGCGTGTTTGCGGCAGCGTAAGCATGTAAATTTGCATCTGCACGGAATTTCATGCGCTGCCTTGTCGGAGCTTCATCGATCCATCATTTGCATTTTTTCACTTCACCTTTTTTTGCTTTTACCAGGCATCTCTTGCGGTAGAAGCAGATCCCATATCCCAAAACTTCCTCATATTCGGTTTCCAGGCTTTCCATATATCGTTTCTCTCCAATCTGCATTAGGGCTTCATCGCATTTTGCATCCATTTCCTTGAATGTCGCCGCTCGTTTTATTTCCATGACAATGGCTCGCCCGTTTCGCTCATCCCTGAGGACAATGTCCGGCCTGCCCTCACCTTCTTCATCGCTGGACTTTAGCTTATAGCCTGCGAAGGAAAGAATGCCAACCATAAATGCATGGTAAAAATCTTCCCGATAATCGTGGTAACTGATGGTATCAAAAATGAATTTGGAGAGGATTGCGGAACATGTCGTTTCGTCCTGATCCCACAAAGCACGGAACAGATCCGTCCGATCCGTTGCTTTCACCTTGTCCTCGAACCATGCGACAATGGTGGAGAGGAAGAGCAGACGGATTTCCGCATTTGGAATTTTGAGTGCAACCTTTCCTGCTTTTGTGCCGGTTCCTATCGCTTCGGGAACCTGGGTAAGATAACCTGTCAAATAGAGCAGGCTCCATAGATTGTCCGCAGACGAATGCAGCATGTCATAGGTCAGATTTTCGGTAATCGACTTCACAATGAAGCCACCTTCTAAAAGCGTTTCAAAATCTTCGTTGATTTGCTCTTCTGTCCACAAGTCTTTCCTGTCGATGAATTTACGGATGATCCCATTATCGCTGGTATTCTCCCAATAGCTTTCAGGCCTGCTATTCTCATCCCTCTGGAGCGCCGACACATGATTGAGCACATCCCATGGACAATAGATATGGACGGTTCCAAAGCGATAACCGTCATACCAGGATTTTATTTCGGCAGCATGGTTTTGGAAGCCGGTGTCGCTTAAAAGCTTTTGCAGGTCAGCTTCGGTAAAGCCAATATGTTCATTGAGCCGATTGTTGGAAATCGTGTCGGATACAAAATTGTTGGTGCCCGTGAAGATGCTTTCCTTGGCAATCCTGAGGCAGCCTGTGATCACGGCAAGTTTCAAATGCTCATTGGATTTGAGAGCCTTGCTGAAAAGCGCACGAACCACATCCAGCATATCATCGTAATACCCGAAGTCGCTGGCCTTTGCGAGGGGGACATCATACTCATCGATCAAAAGAATGACAGGCTTGCCATAGTAGGCATTCATCATGCGGGTAAGGGTATGGATGCAGTTTTTGATTTCAATGATGTCCGCCTTTCTCGCCATCAAAGCGCGGAAAATGTTTCTGTCTTCCGCATTGATCCGTTCGCTGTCCGCCAGAAAGCTGTATTTCTTGCAAAGATCCGCAATCAGGGCGGTAAGCATGCCATATGCGCCGTCAAACGTAGAGCCTTCCACATCCTTCAGGGTCAGAAAAAGAACTGGCCATTTGTTCATCCATTCTGCGCATAGCCCTTTGTTCTCACAGATCGCAAGCCCTTTAAAATCTTGCTTGCTGTCCCTCCCAATGTCAAAAAAATCTTCCAGCATTGACATGGCAAGTGTCTTCCCAAAGCGTCGCGGCCTGGTAATCAAGGTCACTTCAAACCTTTGGCTGACCAGATCTTCGATGAGGTTTGTTTTGTCAATGTAATAGCAGTTTTCCTTTCGCAATTTTGAAAAGCTGTCTTTTCCCAAGGGAAAAACCGGGCTGTTGGAAATTGGTTTCTCTGTTTTTTTGAAAAGCTGTTGAGCCATCTGCAACACCTCGTTTCGCTGTAGCTTCCCCTGTGCGCCCCTTCTTTGTCGTTAGTATATGTCATCCTGGGGGAAAAATCAACCGCTGTCGTTCATTAGGAAAAATGGA
>CAZVBL010000104.1:0-2380 GCA_964625475.1 uncultured Zhenpiania sp.
AGTTCACAAATAAAACATGGAATTTTCACAATTTCTATCCAAGCGATGTTGACTTAGCAAATCAAGGCGCATATGCTTATGGCAGGGAGGGAACGGCAAGCACCGCTAAAAAAACCGTAAATTGCGGCGGCAAGCCACAATCCTTCGCAAAACGCTGCAGCAGGAACGATGTGAGCCATGGGCGGGGAACGCAAAGGAGCCAGGATGATTTCCAATGATATTGAAATGGTATGTGAAAAGGTTCTGTTCAGGGGGATAGAAAAGGACTCCCTGCGCACCATGCTTGACGAGTTTCGGTTGGACGCAAAAACATATGAAAAAGGCGAAACCATCGTTCATCAGGGCGATATGGCAAAAACCATTGGAGTGGTGGCCGAAGGGACGATCATGTGCAGCAAGTACCACTATGATGGAACGATGCAATTGCTCCAAGTGCTGGGGCGGGGAGAACTACTGGGGATCGATGCGATTTTTTCCAGTTTTCATACAAGTCCCTACATGGCAGTGGCAAACAGCCTGTGCATCGTGGCATTTTTTCCATATCCCAATGTCCTTGATTCGGACTATGTTGACAATGCAACTAAAATAACCCTCCTGAAAAACATGCTCAACATCATGGCGGATGATAACATCCGAAAAATGTACAAGATCGATGTGCTTTCCAAACGCACGCTGAGAGAGCGGATTATCTCTTTCCTCAGCATCATCGGCGAAAAACGGGGCAGCAATGAAATCGACATACGCATGAACCAGGCGCAATTCGCAAACTATCTGTGCGTAAACCGAAGCGTGCTTTCCAAAGAATTGAACAAAATGAAGAGAGAGAAGGTCATCGACTTTCAAGGATCAAAATACCAAATTGTAGAAAAGATTTGAGCGATTTTTCTAACTAAAGCAAAAAAGTTTGGAATAAAAAGCAAATCAATGTCAAAAACTGTTGTATATACAACAGTTTTTGGTTTTTATGTCTGCGATAATAAGAATAGGTAATGAAAGATGGAAAAGGAGAACAACCATGATGCTAAAGAATTATATTGACGGGGAATGGGTTGAATCCCTGACCGAAAAGCGAACCGATGTCATAAACCCGGCCACAGGCGAAGTGATTTGCCAGGCGACCAAAAGCGGCCGAGGAGATGCGGTGCTTGCGATTGAAGCTGCAAAAAGATCTTTTTACGAAACGAGGGATTGGCGAGACATGTGCGCCACTGACAGAGCCAATATCCTGTTTGACATATCCGATGCGGTAGAACGGGAACTGGAGGAATTCGCCCGCCTGGACTGCATCGACCAAGGAAAGCCGCTCAGGGAAGCGAGAGAGGACATCGTAGGGGCGATCGAATGTTTTCGCTACTATGCGGGGTTAATCAGCAAGCCCTACGGCGGCGCATATGATGTGAATAACGGCATGGGCGAAATGCATTCCTATACGATACACGAGCCTGTTGGTGTTTGCGGGCTGATTACGCCGTGGAACTATCCCCTCCTGATGGCAGTTTGGAAACTCGCACCTGCCTTGGCCGCTGGAAACAGCGTGGTTCTCAAACCCGCATCAGCCACGCCGATGTCCGTGACAAAATTGTTCACGATCTTTGAGGAGCAAGACCTCCCAAAGGGAGCCGCCAACCTTGTCATGGGTCCTGGAGGCACGGTGGGAAATGAAATTGCAGAAAACCCAAACGTGGAACTGATCGCTTTCACAGGAAGCACCGCAGTGGGGCAAAGCATCGGCAGAAAAGCGATGTCCAACATAAAACGGATCGGCTTGGAACTAGGCGGAAAGTCGCCCTTCGTCATCTTCGGGGACGCCGACTGCGCAAGCATGGTGGAATGGGCCATATTCGGCATTTTCTTCAATCAAGGGGAAGTTTGCTCCGCCACATCGAGGATTCTGGTGGAAAAGGCGTTTCACGACGAATTTGTCGATGCGCTGTTGAAAAGGACCGAGGAACTGACCATCGGCAACCCCCTGGAAGACCCTGACGTAGGAGCCATCGTGTCGAAAGAGCAGATGGAAACCGTTTTGAACTACATTGAGACGGCGAAAAAAGAGGGTGCCGTATGCCTGTGCGGCGGCGAACGATATATGGAAAACGAGTGCGCAAAGGGCTATTTCATAAGGCCAACGATCTTTGACCACTGCAAGCAGGACATGACCATTGTCAAAGAAGAAGTGTTCGGCCCTGTCGTGACAATTCAAACCTTTGAAACCGAAGAAGAAGCGATAGAAATGGCAAACGATACGCCCTACGGCCTGGGAGCCGCAGTTGGAACGCAAAACATCTCCCGGGCATTGAGAGTGATCAAAGAAATCAGGGCGGGGAACACGTGGGTCAACTGCTCGCAACCGACCTTCAACGAGGCCCCGTGGGGCGGCTAC
>CAZVBL010000105.1:0-2055 GCA_964625475.1 uncultured Zhenpiania sp.
ATATCCAAAACTTTGCTTCCAACGATCCTTTCTGTTGGAATCGGCGCGCCGCGTCAAAGACGCGCCCGCAAAATCTCAAATATCAAATTAACCCCCCCCCTCAAAATGGGAAGAGTCCGTTTATTTCTATCGTTCATTCAACTCTCGCAAATTTTTAACCCATCGTTTCTCCAAGCCCCTTTCCTGCAAAAGGTTGTCGATCCGTTCTTTGCCGCCATAAGGATTTTGAACCTGATCTGCCCTGCGCACGTTGTAGATGGGGATCCCATACTGCAACGCCAACGCAGTGCCGTGAAAAGAGTCGGTGCAAACGGCTTTCGCATATTTCACCAGAGAAAGGAACTGCGCCGGACCCGCATCTTCACATTTTAGAAAGCCTTTCAGGTTTCCTTCCGAAAGCAGGCTCGTAGGGATATATGCGATTCGTTTTGCCTGATGCTTGCGTTTCAATTCCCTCAATATCATCTGGTGGGGGGATATGCCGCCGAGCAAGTAGCAAAAAACGTAGTCTCCATCTATCAGCCGATCATCTGCCACCCGATCCCATTCCGCCCTGTCCAAGCGCAGGGACGGATCCTCTTTGACCTGGATTTCTTTTTTTGTGTATTTCCCCAGGATATCCGCACCAATCTGCTCCCGGACGCTTGCTTCATCCAGCTTTTCAATCAAGGCAGCCATCTTTCGATAGCACGTCTCAAATTCAGGCTTTTCATGAAAGATGCCGCTGGGCGCATAGGCAATCCTTTTTTGCTTCGGCGTGCCAAAGTCCAAAAACCAAATGGGGTCAAAGCACACCGGGTTCCAGATTTGGTCGCTGCCGCATATCAACGTTTCGCAATCCGCTGTGATTTCCTCGACCATCGCCTTCGTGTAGCAGGGCGGCGACAAGGGAATATGCGTCCGGATAAATTCCCGGAATCGTTTCATGCGGAGGGTATCAGCTCCTTCGACTACTTTCAGCTTGTAATGCCGCTCATAACGAGCATTCAGGAGTCGTCCCAAGGCAGTCCCATTGGAAAAATTGTGCGGGAGCAGATCCCGTTCGTCTTTTTTCCGATATTGCACCACCAGGGGTTCCCTTCCCGCTTTTTTCACCAGGCGTTGCATGGCATAGCATTGCAGGATCTGTCCATAATTGGTGGGACCATTGTTGTCGCACCATGTGAGGATGGCGGCTTTCGGCTTTCCCACATATTTGTCATTCATTTCCAGCCTCCAGCCAGACAATCCATGCAATAATCCACTACATCCCTCAGTGACATAATGGGAGCGTCCATCTTTTCCTGCAGCAATTCCACGATGATCCAGTAATCTTGAACCGGCGTCACTACGACAACACCTGTTTCGGGCAGGACGGCTTCGTCCGGGTCGTAGATCCGCAAGCCGCTTTTCTTCTTTGATGCTGCCTGCCGATCGATCGCATAGTCAATCGCAATATCGCTATCTCGCAGTTCTTCCCACAGCCGTTCACCAAGCGTTCCCATCCCATAAATTGCGATGTGTTCGATGGCGTTGTCTTTAAAAAACGGCACAAGGCTCTTTCCGGCTTGTTTCAACTGCAGCCATCGGCTCAAAATTTGAAATCCGAGTACGAACCTGTCCTCTGAAACAGCTGGGCGCATTGCCTTTTTCCGCTTTTTCATGTGCTGCGCAGCCTCCACCGTCCTGTTGGACATTTCCGAATTTTTTGTTTTTTTCTTTTGCCAAGTTGTAAATGAACTTGTTTCCACTTGTATTATCGGCATTATTCTACCATAACTTAAGGATAAAGTGTATATTTAATAATTTATAACTGGTAAATTTTTTTATTGGCAGTGCGCCTATGATGCAAATAGATGCGCCCCAAAAAGAATGCACAGGTCCATGACGCTTCGTGAAAATTTGGCAGACAGCATGGCTGTCAGTCCCAAATTCCAAAAAAAAGCATACCCCGCAAGGAGGAACTGGAACATTTCCGTCCTTCCTTGCGGGATATGCTCGATGGGAAAGGCAACACTCCACTATCATATGTCCACATTCTGAGAGTGTTGAAATTTACAAGTCCGTATGGACAAT
>CAZVBL010000106.1:0-1962 GCA_964625475.1 uncultured Zhenpiania sp.
TAGTCATCAATACGGAATTTAAATTTACAAGTGGAATTTAACTTTTCACTCAATCCCCCATCTTTGGAAGTTGGCGCAGGGGGATCTTTGGCAGATGGCTGGCGGTGGGGAACATGGCTTGCGGCTCCATCCACATCATCCTATTGATGACCAAGGAGGCGGCAGATTCAGGAAAGTCGGACTTTTAATGACATGCTTTGGAACGCAAATGCTTGTTGGTTTGGAAATGGCCATTTTGGCTACTAGCTTTTCTGACAGCCCCCCTTGGTTTTTTGTCACTCGTTTTTTTCACCATTTCGTCACAAAATTCACACAATGGAATCCTTGCGTGTCATAGGAATGGGCGATCCGCTTGGCCGCCCTCTTCGGCAGATGTGTTCCCTGTGGCCAGGAAGGATGTTTTGGTAGGCAAAATCAGGAGGGCGATACCAGGTACTGGTAATGCTCCAGGGTTTGTCCAAGGCTCATGCGCACCCTTGGCAGCAGCAGCGGATCCATCCCCGGCCTGGCTTTTCCTTCTTCCGTCGTGACGGCACAGGAAAACCCAGCCGCTTCCACGATGTCCCTGCATGACTGGGTGTAATCCCCGTAGGGATAGGCAAACGCGTCATCGTTTCCGCAGGTTTCGATGGAAAGCCGCAGATCGTCCAAAGCGTCCTTTTCCGACAACGCCGTGAAAATGCCGCCGTGCCCGATGCTGCCGCCCGCCCTGTGCATGTTGTAAGAATGGGATTGATACGTCACATATTCGCTTTGATATTGTTCGACTTTTTCCTTGCCCTTTTCAGACCCAATGAGGAAACAGGTGGCAGGAACCTTGCACTTTTCCAGAACGGGGATCCCGTTTTCCAGAAAGCTTTTCGCCCCATCGTCAAAGCAAAGCACGATGCTCTTTTCCGGCAGCAGCAGCGTCCCGTCCACATATTCCCGCACTTCCTGCCAGGTGGGGAAATAATAGTCCTCCGATTGGAGCCATTCCAGCTCTTCTTCCAGAGCCGCGGCTCCGATGTAATTGCCGTACCGCTGGTACAAATCGTCCGGCGGGTCGGACTCATCGTAGACGTAATGGTACATGCAGATGGGGAGGCCCGGCGTTTCATAATTCGTGTTGGGAAGCACCTGGACGTTTCGCTCCACGGCTGTGGTTTTCCCCCCGTTGTCTGTGACCTCGTACTTGATTTTCCACGTTCCAGCTTTCTGGAAATCGGGGGTTTCCACCTTGACCTTCTCCGTCAAATCCCTGCCTTTGCTGTCTTTGGCGGAATATCCGGGATCTTCAAAGGTTTCTCCCAGCAGCACGCTCGAATCATCTTCGCCTTTCAACCTCAGCACCGGGTCCATGGTGTTTTTGACCGTGACATAGCGCACCACGCTCAGGTCGCCCAGCGTGTATGCGATCTTGTACTGCCCTGGCACCTGGGTGTCCAAATTGCTCGCCACCTCTACCTGACCGCTCACGTCTGCTCCCATCTTTTCTGCGGAAACGCCCGGATCCTCGTATACCTGGCACAGGCCGATTTCCACATGCTCTTCCCCCTTGAGTGTCAGGGAGGGCATCGCATAATAAAGCAGGAGGCTCCCCGCTCCCACCAGCACGATGGCCACCGATAATGCGATGATGGCGATGATGCCGCCCTTTCCTTTTTTCCTTCCAGTCATGAATGTTTCCTCTGCAGCGTTGTCGTTTCCGAAACAGCCTTCATGTTCAAGCCATTGTCCATATCCTTGTTCCTCCCGGTTGTTTTCTTCAATTGTAATGGAAACCGCCCGCCACGTCAATACAATGTGGGCGCATTCCCATTGCGCTCCGTTTGCATCCGAAGAAGCCAAAATAGTCAACGCTCAATCTTTCCCAACTTTGTTGCGCAGAAAACCGGCATTCCCACATTCCCCTACGCAAATCCCTCATTTTGTGGTAAACTCTATAGTATGAAAAAACATGCCATCATACCAATCTTCATC
>CAZVBL010000107.1:0-1761 GCA_964625475.1 uncultured Zhenpiania sp.
CCCCAGCCGGCATCCTTGTCCGGCGATGATGGCGGGATGTCAATACAAAAGTAAATTAAAGAATATTAATCGCCCCTTCCAGGCGATGTCGGAGGGGGGGTGTTCCCTAAATGTTCCCCCCGGCTTCGCACCCTCGTACGTCACGGTTCCTCCATGAAGAGGTTCCGTGTTCCGAAGGCCTTGGCATACTTAATTCGCGTTTCCGCTATTCTAATGCCGTGATTTGTTTTTATATCATGAAATCCTCCGCAGTCCGTTTCCGGTAAAACAATGGCCAAGCCATGGTTCATCTGCCGATTTTTTCTGAATGACCTGTTTCCATGTTCGTGGATCCACAGCCTTCCTGCGGCTCTACCCACTATTCCCAGGGATCCGATTCCTGATCGAATAACCCTCGTTTTTTGGCGTTCTTTGCTGCGTTTGTTTTCCGATTCGCCTGGTAGCCACAGCAGGCGCATTGGAACGTATCTTTGTGGCAAGTCCCGGGTTGGCCGCACTGGCTGCATTCCAGGCTGATGCCTTCCCCCGGCACTTCCACGATCCGCACGGCGTTTTCCCGGCATTTCTGCTCCAGCCTCCTTTGGATATATCCCCGTTTCCACATATTGGTGGAATGGTTGATTTTCCTATTGATTCCTGCGCTCGATGCGTGAGGCAGCTTCGGGAGATAAATAATCCTCGGCTTTTCCTCGCTCAACATTCGATTGATCTCCTGGTTCACATAGATTTCCAGCTTTCGGTCGAGTTTGGCTTTTTTGTCCTTGTATTTTTTCCTGCCCGGATTGTTCCTCCGCTCTCGGCGGTAGGTGCTGGCACTCGCTCGCACAAAATCAACAAACGCCATATGAATTTCCCTGAAATTTTCTCCATAAACACGTCCACTATCTGTGGTGAACAGCTGCCAGATTCCCAGAGAAAGTCCGATTTCGTTTTGGTAGTCGGGATGGTGCCGTATTTCCATTTCAATCGGGACGTTGATTTCCACTGCGCTTTTTTCGGGTTTTAGCTTGATGTAAATCTGCCGTTTATACTGGTTTTCATCCGTCAGCGGTATGTAAATGCGCTTTCGTTTTTCTTTGGTCGATATGTAGATGCCATGATCCCCATACCGATAAGCCCGTTCGGAGGCGGCAAAGCCCTCCTCCTTGCTCGTATGCAGCTTTTTCAGCTTTCTCCTGACCTGGCGGCAGAGATAACGATCCAGCCTCGCCTTGTCAATTCCTTCGGAGACATCCTGGTAAGCCGCTTGCATCTCTTTTGGAACCACAGGTTCTCGATCCGTCAGGATGTTTTCAAAGCACCCGCTGACCCGCATCACAAACCTGAGATAATGCTTTTCCTCCAGCGTAAGTCGTTCGTTCGCATTGATGGCGGCATTGATTGCGCTTTTCGTCCTCGTCCATTGTGCCTTGATGTCGCTCAACGCATCGAAGATGGCAAGGTAGAAATATACAGATGGCATGCCCAGTTCTGCCCTGAGGCCACTTTCTGTCATTTCATTTTGGATGCTATACCCTGGATACAATTTGCTGAGGCTCCTTATGCCCCCGTATCTTTGGTAGACATGGTTTTTCACCTTGCTGTAATCGGCTGCGATCTCTTTCAGTTTGCGCATGTTTTCTGGCGAAACGAGTCCATCGCTGTGTTGGCGGACCGTTTTGCATATGGTGTCCCGCGGCATCCTTCCTTCTTTCTGCGCCCTTCCTGTGCTTTGTGCGTGCCCAGGAGGTTTTCGTAGATTTCCCCGTTCTGCGAAAAAAG